>JARGNK010000083.1 GCA_029213145.1 Rubripirellula sp.
ATCCGAAGCGTTTGCGGTTGCCGATCACCAACTCGCTCACATTTACATTCGCGATCCCCAACGAATTGTGGAAATCCAACAACACCTTGAATCGACCGATGGAATCGCCCAGGTCGTCCCACCAGGAGAACTACAACTGGATCATCCACGCAGCGGCGAACTGATCGCGTTGAGTGAGCCTGACAGCTGGTTTACTTATTATTACTGGAAGAACGACGAGGAGGCGCCTGACTTTGCGCGGACCGTCGATATCCACCGCAAACCAGGCTACGATCCGTGTGAGCTCTTCATGACCAGTCGGTTCAAAGCCATTGCTCGTGTCGCGCAAAAGAAACTTGGCTTGCGATACAAAATGGATGTCATCCCGCTAGATGCAAATCTGCCTCGCGGCAGCCATGGCATTTATCCCACCGCACCGCAAAATGGGCCGCTGGTGATTGGCCCCGAAGATCCGCCAGAAGACATGTTGCAATTCTCGAACTATGTCAAACGCCAACTCGCGATGTGAATCCAAAGCTGCAGGCCGACGATGCGGTGCAAGGGGCGATCAGCGGACGCTTCTGTTGCATTCGCCAGGTGTGCTGGATCTCGGAAAACCAGCCACCGCACAGGGACCGTTATCTTCAAAAAGCCAGATCGATCCTCAACAAGCCTGTCAATTCGACGCAAGCTTTACTAAACACGGTGCATTGCAAGCAGGCTCCATGGTATTCATGACGGGCTTCATGAGTGCGTCGAATGGCACCAGAGCCCAGTGGTTTACCAGTGGAACTGAACAGTTCTCTCATTCCTCTTTCGGAAAATGCTCGTTCACGACGGCATGAAATTCATCCGACGTTGAAACTCGGGCGACATGGCTCCGAAAAAATCTTGCCCCGCGTTTACCCTGCGCATAACAACAGGCGTACTTACGCATTAGCACAGTGCCCTTCTCTTCTCCGAATCGCTTCACCACGAGCTGATAATGATCCAACATCACCTGACGCTGTTGCTGCAGGGTTGGCTCGGGCGGAACCGGTTGCCCCCGCAACGCGGCCGCGGCCTGTGCAAACAGCCATGGTCGCCCCAAGCAAGCACGAGCAATCATCACCCCATCGACGTCGTAATTCCTGAATGCGGCAACCACTTTTTCCGCAGAGTCCAGATCTCCGTTTCCGATCAAAGGAATGTCTCGCAGATGCTGCTTGATTTCACTGATGCGATCCCAATCGGCATGCCCGCGAAACATATCCTGTGCTGTTCTCCCGTGCACAGTCAGCGCGGCGGCGCCGGCCTCTTCCACAACACGAGCGACATCATTGCAATTCATCTGATCACGAGTGCAGCCCAACCGAATCTTGGCGGTGACGGGAGTTGGGGCACACGCCTTGACCAAGCGGCTAATGATCTGAAACATCCGTTCCGGATGCTTTAACAAGTAGCTTCCGCTATGCGCTTTTTCGGTAACTTGTCGAACAGGACAACCGAAATTTATGTCGACCACGCTGACTTTGTACTCAGAGACTAGTCGTCGCCCCACTTTGGCCATGGTTTCAGGATCGTTATCCCAGATCTGCACGGCCAGCGGTCGCACCTCTTCCGCCACACCCCACAGGCGTTCAGGATGCTCAGCGATGTTCTCGTCCATCCACACAAAACCGCGGGCGTTCACCATCTCAGTCGCCAGCAATCCAACTCCTCCGAACTGCCGAACAACCTCTCGGAAAGCCGCATTGGTGAAACCAGCCATCGGCGCCTGAAAGATCGGTGGGTCGATCGTCAAATCGCCGATCTGAATGGCGGGGGGGCAGGTGGTAAGAGTCATTGGCTATTCCTCGCTGCTCAGTTCCATCCAACGTTCTTCGGCCGATTCCAACTCGGCCGCGATTCCAGTCAACTCCTCGTGCAGCTCAACCGCTTTCTTGGGGTTGGATTCAGTCATCAGCTTCGCGTTCACTTCCCGCTTTTGATCATCCAAACGAGCGATCCGCTTTTCAAGATTTTTCAACTCTTTCTCAGCCTTGCGCTGATTTCGCTGTTGCTGCCGATAGTCGGAGTTTGAGTTGGAGCCAGGTTTTCCATCGGCCGCTTTACCCTTTGGCGGCTTCGCTTTCGCCCGCTCACGCTCCCCATCATCAACCTCCTTTTCCACCGACCGCAGATAGCTGTCGTAGTTACCGAAGTAGTTTTTGACACTTCCGTCTCGAACCTCGATGACGCTGGTTGCGACGCGATGCATGAAGTGACGATCGTGGCTGGTGAACACCACCGTCCCCCGATATCGCTCCAATGCTTCGGCAAGCGCCTCGACCGTTTCGACATCCAAGTGGTTGCCAGGTTCATCGAGCACCAAGACATTGGCGGTGCCGAGCAGCAATCCGGCCATACACAAGCGGGCCCGCTCACCTCCGCTGAGAACCTTAATTTTCTTCTGAATGTGTTCGTCCCGGAACAACAACGTTCCAGCCATTGCGAGCAGATCCTGCCGAGTTGTCTCCTGATCAGAAACATATTCTAAATGTTCCAGCACGGTCATCCGCGGATCAAGCGATGAATAGACATGCTGAGCATAGGTACCAATCTCGACTCCATGCCCCCATTTCGCGGTGCCATCTAACGGATCGAGCGAATAAACCAACGTCCGCAGCAAGGTGGTTTTCCCCTGACCATTGTCACCGACAATCGCCGCCCGCTCACCGTGCTCGATTTCCAGGGCGATTTTGTCAGCGACCACATGATCGCCATAACCGATGGCCAATCCTTCGCAGCGGACCGCCGTTCCTCGCCGCGGCTCCACTTGAGGCGCCCGAATGAAGACAGTTGGTTCATCGACTTGAATTTCTACCGTTTGCAATTTTTCAAGCTGCTTGGCTTTGCTCCTGGCTTGGCTTGCAGTCGATGCGTTCGCTCGATTTTTATCGATGAAACGCTGTAATTGCTTTTGCTTATTGAGTACCGTCGCATTGACACGGCGATCGTGCTCGCGACGCTCATCGCGGTACTCCAAGAAGGCGTCGACCTTCCCTGGGAACATGACCAATTTCCCTCGTGACAGTTCCAGCGTTTGTGAACATGTCGCGGCCAAGAAAGCCCGATCGTGACTGACAATTAAGGCAGACTTATTGAAATCTCGCAGGAAATGCTCAAGCAGAATCTGGGTTCGCAGATCGAGAAAGTTGGTGGGCTCATCCAGCATCAGCAAATTCGGGTCGTGCAGCAGCAAGGCAGCCAATTTGACTCGTGTTTGCCAACCACCCGAAAGCTCCTTGACCGCGCCCTCCAGATATTGGCCCTTCAGCTCAAATTGCCCCGCAACCTCTCCACACCGCCAATCAGGTTTTCCGCTATCGCGGATTAGGAAATCGAGTGCCGATTCCCCAGGCTGAAACGGATCATGCTGTCTTAGATAGCCGATTCGCAAGCTGGGATGGTGGATCACCTCTCCCTGCTCAAGCTCTTCTTCCTTCAACAGGATCCTCAGCAAGGTCGATTTTCCGGCCCCATTACGACCGATAAAGCCAACCTTTACATCGTCCACGAGTGATGCCTCAGCTGCATCCAGCAGAACCTGGTCGCCAAAGCGTTTGTGGGCATCACGAACTTGGATCAAAACGGCCATAAAATCTGCAAACTGGGGCAACAAGTAAATCAAAGTGTCAAGTACGATGGCTGTCACGCGAAGATAGCAACCGAGGACATTTTCACAACTGCCGAAGGCAATTTCACCGGGACTTGTGCCCCCTCCCGGCTTATCCACGCGTGGTTTCTTCGTTTGGTATCCCGAATCCGCCTCGCAGTGGCTACCACCACAGTGGTCAATTCTCTACATTGCTTTGAGCGACTGCTAATCAAAGCTTCGAGACCCCTCGGAGTCGCCGCAGGCGTTTGGATTCGCTGCAAAGCCTGCTTTCGTTTTCCCCCCGTTGGAACAGGACCGCGCCACAGCCGCCTGTCCGGATCCCAGCCCCAGTTATGAATAGTTACAGCTTGGACTACATCGACGATTTGTATGTCCAATACGTCCACGATCCGGAAAGCGTTTCCAAGACGTGGCGGCAGTATTTCGAGCAGTTCCTCGTCGTCGGTTCAGCGACCCCGCCAAAAACCAAGGGTTCGATAGCCACAGCAGCGAGCGAAAATGGTTTGAAATCGGGCTCCAGTGGGGACGAAGCGACTGACCAAGCGCTTTGGCTGGCCCGAATCCAGGACCGCGTCAACAATCTTGTCCGCGAATATCGCGTTCGGGGCCACTTGGTCGCAGATCTCGACCCACTTGGATTTGCGCTCCCAGATCGTCCCGAATTGAGCCCTGAAATCTACGGGTTGAGCGACGAAGATCTCAGCCGGCCCTTTGATAGTTCCGCGCTTGAAAATGTGGTTGGCGGAACACTGCATCAGATTTTGACCCGGCTCCGCAATACATACTGCCGTAGCATCGGCGTGCAATTTATGCACATCAATCGTCGCAGCATTCGCGACTGGCTGCAGCGGAGAATGGAGACCACAGAAAACCGGCTCGAACTATCGCACGATGTGCAGCGGAGAATTTATGCTCGGTTAGCCGATGCATCGATTTTTGAAGAATTCGTACGTCGCAAATTCGTGGGGGCTAAGACCTTCTCACTCGAAGGTGCGGAAACACTGATTCCAATGCTCGATCTGGCGCTGGAAAAGGCCGCCCAACACAACGTGAACCAGGTGGTCATGGGGATGGCACACCGTGGACGGCTGAATGTGATGGCCAACATTTTAAAGAAACGGGCCATGAACATCTTTTGGTCCTTTGACGACCCAAATCCCGAGATGAATCGGGGCGGGGGCGATGTTCGCTACCACCTTGGGTATAGCAGCGACTGGAAAACGGCCTCCGGTGACACGATACACATCTCGCTCTGCTTCAACCCGAGCCACCTCGAATACGTCAACACGGTTGCCCAAGGTCGTACACGCTGCAAGCAAGACCATTCCCACGACGAGAAACGCCAAGGCGTTATGACAATCCTCGTCCATGGTGATGCAGCCTTCGCCGGTGAAGGAGTCGTTCAAGAAACACTGAACTTGAGCGAATTGGAGGGATACCGGACTGGCGGAACCTTGCACATCGTGATCAACAACCAAGTTGGATTCACCACCGAGCCGAAAGAAGGTCGCAGCACCACCTACGCGACCGATATCGCCAAAATGCTGCAAATCCCAATTTTTCACGTCAATGGCGAAGATCCGGAAGCGGTTGCACAAGTGGTTTCATTGGCCATGGACTTTCGCAAGGAATTCCACCGGGACGTGGTCATCGACCTATACGCCTTTCGGCGATGGGGCCACAACGAGGGTGATGAACCTCGATTCACGCAGCCCGAGATGTATAGCGAGATCGATCGCCGCGCAAGCGTCCGCGAACAGTACCTCAACGGCCTGCAAGAACTCGGGAAAATCACTCAGGAGGAAGCGGAAGAGATTCAACGCGAGCGAACCGAGAAGCTCGAATCGGCTTTCGCTGCTAGCCAGAATGAGGCATTCGTTCCTGATATCCAAACGCTGGCCGCGAATTGGAGTGATTACTTCGGTGGACACGAACCGACAGAACCTACCGACACCACCTTCGATCAAGCTCGCCTCTGCGAATTGCTGGATTCCCTGACCCGTGTGCCAGATGGATTTGCGGCTAACAAGAAACTGAAGCGACCGATGGCTTTGCGACGCGAGATGGCCAAAGGAAAGCGACCGCTCGATTGGGCAAGTGCCGAGGCATCAGCCTTCGCATCGCTGCTCGTGTCAGGACACGCCATTCGGATGACGGGTCAAGATTGTCAACGTGGCACCTTTAGCCAGCGACATGCCGTCCTGCACGATACCAGAAACGGTTCAACCCACACGCCACTCAAACACCTCACCGAGAATCAAGCATCCCTGGAGCTGTACAACAGCCCC
Organism: Rubripirellula sp.; assembly: GCA_029213145.1. Taxonomy (GTDB): domain Bacteria; phylum Planctomycetota; class Planctomycetia; order Pirellulales; family Pirellulaceae; genus Rubripirellula. The sequence continues at coordinate 5,908 of JARGNK010000083.1, forward strand.
CTGAGCGAGGCGGGTGTCCTCGGATTTGAGTATGGCTATTCTCTCGACAGTCCAGACGGATTGGTGATCTGGGAGGCACAGTTCGGTGATTTTTGGAATTGCGCTCAAGTCATTGTCGACCAATTCATCGCCAGTGCGGAAGACAAATGGAACCGCCTCAGTGGACTGGTCATGTTGCTGCCCCACGGGTTTGAGGGCCAAGGCCCCGAACACTGCAGCGCTCGCGTCGAACGATTTCTCGCAATGAGTGCCGAGCACAACATTCAAGTGTGTCAGCCAACGACACCCGCGCAATATTTTCATCTATTACGGCGTCAGGTGATTCGCAAGTGGCGAAAACCGCTCGTTGTCCTCACGCCAAAGAGCTTGCTGCGGCACCCCCGCGTGACGAGCACACTCGAAGAACTCTCCGGCGGCCAATTCCACAAAACACTCGGCGATCCTGAAATTCCACCCTCCCAAGCCGATCGATTGCTGCTGTGTACCGGCAAGGTTTACTATGAATTGCTTGAGTCACGGCAGGAACGCGGGCTCGAAAACGTATCCATCGTTCGGCTGGAACAGCTCTATCCCCTCAGCGAGGCCGAGCTGCTGGAAGCGCTGGGAGGCCTGCAGGACGGAAAGGAACTGTTCTGGGTCCAAGAAGAACCAACCAATATGGGTGCCTGGCCCTATTTGAAGCTGATCTTCGGCGACCTGCTTTCCGCAAAGTTTGATTTGCAGCGGATCAGCCGGGTAGAGTCGGCAAGCCCGAGTACCGGCAGTATGGCAACGCACCGCTTGGAACAAGCCGAGCTGATCGAAGCAGCATTCGCCGGCCTCTAAAATGGCTTCTTGGCCAATGAGTTGAGCTCTTCTCAATGTGCCTAAGCCAGCCACCGCGACGTGGCTCATCGCCACAAGTTCAGGGCACAACAGTGACCGCTTCGCAATCAGTCGCATTTGGGAAAGACCGAATGCAACAAAATTCAGCTACGGCCGCCGCGGCTCCCCGCTAACCGCTATTCGCCTTCTCGCAGTTGATCGAAATACTGCTGAGCGTGTTCCCGTTCGGTACGCGGTAGCACTTGGTTTTCGGATGGATCCGTCTCTTCGGTCAGCGAACTCTCAATGGCCGCCTTCACATCTTCGCGTGTGATTCCTTTGCGATTGGGACCATCCGCGAACCCAGCGATTACTGCTCGTCCGCGCCTCACTTCACCACGGACTTGTGTCTCGTATGAGTTCGTATCCCCTTCCTGCTCGGGACGATCACCAAACCCAGAACCTTGTCCAAGTCCGTCTCCCTTCCCTTGGCCATTGCCCTGACCTTGCCCCTGCCCCTGACCCTGACCCATGCCACTACCTTGGCACTCCGAGCAACCGCCGCCAGCACACTTCTGGCAGCGCATTTGGCTCTTTGATTGAGACAACTGATCGAGCGCCGATTCGAGGTCTTCCAGCTCGGACATTTCTTGTTGCATCTCCCCCAATTGATCGGCCATTTGCTGCAATGCATCGGCCGCCTGGGAAGCATCTCCCTGCTCCATCGCCTTGGCTGCCTGATTCATCGCTTCAGCCATTTGGCCCATCTGCTGCATTTGCGAATCTTTCTGCTCCAACTGATTCAACTTTTGCTGCATCTCGGCTGCATCTTGGCCGCGTCCCTCGCGGCGAGCTTGTTCGATTTGCTCTTTCAACTCCTGCTTTTTCTGCTCATGTTCTTCAACGGCTTTTTTCAGCGCGTCTTTCATCTGCTCGACTTGTTTCTTTAATTGCTCTTTTTGCTGCTCATTCAGCTTGCCGTCTCGCATCTGGTTGGCCAATTGCTTAGCCATCTCTTTCGCTTCACCGAATTTGCCTTGCTCGATGGATTTGGCGACTTTCTCACCCGGACCTGATTCCAATCCTTTCATCTTCGACAAAGCACGGCGAAGTTGATCAGACGAACCCAGCTCCTTGCTTCGCTCCTCCAATTGCTTTTTCAAATCGTTCATCGCAATCATCGCATCCTTGCGACTCAAATCTTCCCGCTTGGTAATCTGGTCGAGGTTCGCCTCCATTTTCTCGAATAGTTCTTTCGCTTCCTTCAAACCCTCTGACTCAGCCTTGCGGCGATACTGCTGGATCCGTTTCTTTAGTTGCGTCGCCGCCGTTTTCGCTTGTTTGACCTCCTGAAGCTCTGATTGCGACATGCTGCTTGCATTCGACTCACTCATCGGCTCAACCAGCAATAACACAATGGCGAGAATCGGAACGATTGAAACTGGCAGCAGGCCGAGCTTGCTGGGCCTGAGTGAAAAACGATCGGCCACAGCCAACTGGTCCACCCTTTTTTCGGCGTCGGTCATTAAAGCAGCACCGAACTCGCTATCCCGTTCCTCCTCCTGCAACGTCAACGAACTACTAAGTCGTTCGCGGAGTCCAAATCGCTTATCGACTTCGACTGCGACCGATTCCACCGAGGGAGCAGTGACGAGGGCGAACACCGCTGAGGCGAGTAAGGCGGCGACGGTCGCTCCACCAACCCAAGCGTAAATCCAATTCTCAAAATTAACATTCATCGCCCGCAATGCCGGCAGCGAGACGGCGAGCGTCGCGACGATCAAACCCACAAACATCGAAACGCAGAAGGCGCGGCCAAACCGGCCCAAAATCACACGACGGCGAGCAGCACGGACTTTTCGTTCGATTCGGTTCATCGCGAAAACCTACGGGGATGCTTGGTTTGGCAGTCGCCAAAGCCGGTATTTGATTTCTGTTCGGCAAATCGACGTCGAAGGAGCTCAGGGAGACGTAGCCGCGACCAGATTTGAAGTACACTTAGTATAGCGGGCGGAACCTCTCCGGCTTGAAGGGGAAATACCCACTATTTTTTGTTGAGACCAGCATGCTTCGCACCAATCCGCTACCCGATCCAGATACCGCAAGTGGTTCGGATGTCGTGATTTACGATGGTCAGTGCAATTTTTGCCAATCCCAAGTCAATAACCTTCATCGGCTCGACTGCTGCGGAAATCGGCTCTCTTTTTTGTCGCTTCACGATCCCCGTGTGCAGGACAGATACCCAGACCTATCGCACGAGGACTTGATGGAACAAATGTACATCGTCGATCAGCGGGGGCGTCGACACGGCGGCGCCGATGCGGTTCGCTACCTCTCTCGCCGACTGCCAGCCCTGTGGCTGGCATCCCCGGTCTTGCACCTTCCAGGAACTGCTCGGCTATGGCGATGGATGTACCGCCAAGTCGCCAAACGTCGTTACAAATTGGCCGGAAAATCTTGCGACAACGGCGTTTGCAAGCTTTGAAGGCTTCGCTTCGGTTCGCAATCAGGCATGTGGATTGGACTATTCAAACCACTCAACGGCATTTCGGAACATCGCTAAACCATCGCCTTCGGCGGGCTGCTCGTCTCGTCGAGTCCAGCAAGGATGCTGCAGAGGATCAATGTGCCGCTCTGGATGGGGCATCAGCCCAAAAACACGTCCCGTTGCGTCACACACACCTGCGACATTGGCATCGGCGCCGTTCGGATTGTGAGGAAACGGCAAAATCTCCGACTTCACCCCACTCTGCTCTCCCTCGGTATACCGAATCGCCAAACGACCTTGCTCACGAAGTTGCTCAAGGACTTCGGCGTTCTCCGCGACAAATTTGCCTTCCGCGTGAGCCATCGGTAGGTACATATGCTTGATTCCCCGCAAAAACACGCAGGGAGACTCGTCAACGGCCAAATGCACCCAGCGATCTTCGAATCGTCCATGGTTATTCCATGTCAACGTCGCAGGTGCTCGGCCTGTTTGACCAACCCCTTCGGTTAACACGCCCAGTCGCATCAAAACCTGCATCCCATTACAGATTCCCAGAACCAATCGGTCGCCGGTTCCATGGACAAACGTATCAACCAGTTCCGCAAGATGCTCACGAAGCCGGGTAGCTAGGATTCGCCCGGCCGCAATGTCATCGCCGTAGCTGAAACCTCCAGGGATGCATAAAACCTGGTATCGGTCTTTGAGTGCGGGATTTTCGGCCAAGCGATTGACGTGAATCGGCTCAGCAATCGCTCCCGCTTTTTCGAAAGCGAACGCAGTTTCCTCGTCGCAGTTAGTCCCGGGTGCGCGAAGAATCAAAACACGAGGTGACGGCATGCTGGCAGCACAACAATTACGGAGGCAAAGTCAGGATTTTAGACAGATGAACAGTCGTTGAGAAGCATCCTGGAAATCGCCCATTCCGCCATAATCGCAGGCTACCAGGAAAGAAATTGGATCCAATTCGGGCTCACGCTGGACTCTCCAGCTTGATTTGCAGGCGACCGTGCAACGCATCCCAACCAACGATCGTTCCACGCCCTCGCCAAACGTCACGACCAATTTGCTCGAATTCGTCTGCTAGCTCGTGAGGTACGTACAACACCAACGGTAATGGCGGATCGGGATATCGAGCCCAAACGGCATATCCATCTTTGAACACATGCGGATCATCTTCCCCCGCATAAAGTAGACGCCGCTCGATCTCAGCCTCCAAATCAAAACTCAAACCTGTAATCGCCTCTGCCAATCCTTCCACCTGACTTCGATCCTCACGAACCGACCAGACGTGGTGCGCTGTCTCGCTAAATGTGATCTGGTCGGCACCCTCCATTGCGTCAGTTTCCATTCCGTCACTGCCACTTTCATCGAGCGATCGACGCGAGGTGGAAACCGCAGACAACACATCCCTCGGCGATGCTTTCGTTTCGTTGGATCCGGTATGGTCCCCCGATGGCAGCACAAGCAGGGGAACCTCTTCTACCCAATCTGGCCAACGCGGAATATCGACTCGCAACGTCGTCGACCAAATCACTTCGTTATCAGACAGGTCTAGCGAATAAGCTGCGTCTGCCGGAATCGAGACATCGATAGGAAATCGATGTTCTTTTCCGGCCGTTAGTGTTGTCGCCGCATGAACCGACTCGTGCGTGTCGACAAACGTGTGCCGATGCGTCGTGCGGTTGCTGCCACTGCCGCTGACACATCGTTCACGAGCATGGAGGTGCAGATCGATCTCATTGATCGAAACATTTTTGCGGGGGCGAATCACTAGCTGGCCACTCGCGGTCTCCCCGGGCGAAACATGGGTCGCTGTAAAATCGACTCTCACGTCACCGAGCAAATACTTAGGCAAAAACTTTCTGAAGAACCACCAAACACCACCCAGCAACGGAATGATCAAAAGCAGCAATGCGAATCCACCAAAGGCAGAGAGCGTTAAACCAAAACCAACCAGAGCAACCGTTGCAAAAATGGAGACGAAGCATCCCACAATGCCTTTCATCTGAGCGGACTGCTCGGCCACTTGCGTCTCCTCCGGCCCACAAGATGCTACCACCTGAAATGGCTCGGATGCCTTTGGATCAAACGCCCAGGGAATCTTGGCGCGCGCATCGACATAGTGATCCACGCTCAAGTAATAACCTTGAAACGATGGCGGCCATTGGGCAATTGGCAGCTCGAAACGATACTCCTGAGTTTCTCCTGCCTGCCATTGCCCATGAAATAAAATCGATGTCCCGGCAGTCTCAGAGGCGACATTGCCGCGGCCATGCGTTCGCCAAAGCGACTTGACCTCCAACCCCTTGCAAGCCACATCCGCATCGACCTGAACCCGCACCACACCCGAGATCTTATCACCGCCCGCGTGCATCCCCTGCGGATCATCCAATACTATCGAGAGATCGCACTTGGCCATGTTCTTTGACTTGTTTCTGAAGTTGCTCGTAAAGGTGATGCTCGATCGCCCGAATGTCGGTACCGAAACGCGACGCCAGCGATTCCGCTGCTTTCAAAGATAACAACGGTACAGGGCCGGGGTGCAAACGAGACGCTTCGATTCGTCGGTTCAGAAGCTGGTAAATCAGACCGGGTGTATTGCCGACTCCGATCTCGACCGTCCACACACGATAACCAAATTTCTGTAACCCGTGCCGCAAGTCACGATGTGTCGCCAAAATCAACGGCAATCCTGAACGCCATACCGACCGCCGCACGGCGCGAGGCAATCGCTGTGCCTCATCGATCAACACCGGATCCCCCATTGGAATTGCTGGACAAGGTTCATCCTCCGCAAGATAGACATAGCTCGATCGCGGTAAACGAGCCTGCAATGCCAACATGCGAGTCGTCTTACCACGGCCACAGTCTCCGATCAACTGAATTGCATGCTTGGGCTGACTTACGTGCTCGATGATCGGATCGACATCCACAACCGCAAGCTCCGCTCGTTCCGCAGCAGACAATTCTCCAAATGGATTGCGACGCAAGTTAGAAGAAGCCCACGGCAACCAATGAAACTCGAGGGTTTGATTCGCGTGCATACCGGTTGGCCAAGCCAATTCGAGACGTTTCAAAGCTGCGCAATAGTTTAATATAAGGGACCGCCGGTAGCAGGTCAGCAAAGCAACTGGCTCGTTTGAGTTAAATCAACCGAAGGCCTCACTTCTAACGCATGAATCAACACCCCTGTCGACTTTTTCAAGACTACACAGGAAACGCCTATGTGATTGAATTGGAAACGAATCAATTTCCACTGTCCTCCCTGCGACGATAAATTTCCCAATGAACGACAAGTGACTGTCGCTCCATCACGAACAACTCATGTTGCTTGAAGCCACGAAAAATGACGCACGCTTTCAATCATCGATCTGAGCGTTCCAAGGTATACCCGACCAAAATCGATCTTTGGATTGCCGCGATGCTTTTGATCGCACCATTGACCAGCCTAACCCTGGGGCTCTACATGCTTGCTGAAGGTAATTCAAAAGATGCCGCGATCTTGTTCGGCGTCGCTTTGATTGTGTGTTTGATATCCGCAGCCTTGACATTGCCATGCCGATACACAATCGAAAAACAAACGTTGCACATTCGCTGCGGCATCATTCGCTTGAGGGTCCCACTGACCGACATCGAACAAATCGACAAATCGAGCAGTTGGTTGAATGGTCCGGCACTTTCGCTGAAACGTGTTTTGGTAACGGCCAATGGGAAAGCTTATTTGATCTCCCCCAATGACCGGGATGAGTTCATTACCGACCTTGAGAATGCGGTCGCGCAGACGCTTCAAAAGCCTGGGTAATTGAATCACCACCGGGAGGCATCCCATAAGCACCCGGCCGATCTTATCAGAACCACGCAATTGCAGCCGGACTGATCGGTTCCATCCGAAGGGGCAGCGAGCAAGCCTACTGACGGGTGAACAGGTACTCGTTGCAGCCCCAGCCGTTACCGACCGTTTTCAATTTCTCTAAAATAAACCCCCGCTGACGAAGCGGTTCAATGATTTGCTCTGGCTCGGCGACCTCGAATGGCAGCCCACCAACCCAATCCACCCAATCATGCCACGCTGACATACCCCGGTCCGCTTTCTTCGCTCGCCAATCACGACGAGGCGAAGGATTTTTAAAACGCAGCAATCGCGCGACTGCAAACTTCAGTTCGTAGTACGACGCGACCAAAACCACGAGCCCAGGACGCAACCAAGACGGCAAACGGTTGTAGTTTTGCTTGATTCGCAACCACCGCCGGCTAGCTCCACCCTGATCGTTGTAAATCGAGATCAAGAAGTGACCACCAACGCGAGTTCTTTCCGACGCCAATGCAATCGCGTCCTGCATCGCTCCGGTATGATGCAAAACTCCCCACGAATAGACATAATCTCCTTGCCCGAGCGACCCCAAAAAAGAGGCATCGAGGACCGAGCCTTGCTGAATATTCCATACTGGTGATTTCGCTGCATAGTTTTCACGAAGAAATTCAGTGCATTGAACCGATTCCATATCGAAATCGATTGATGTCACCTCGGCACCCAGCTGATGTGCGGCAAGAGAAAACAATCCACTGCCACAACCAAGATCGATAAAACACTTTCCTTCCATTGACTCAACTCCCAGCGTTTGCCGCAGCGACTCTACCGCGCGCTCAATCCGCTGCTGATCGAGAGAGGCTAAGAATGCCTTCCAGTTTTTCCCAAATTCGAATCGATCGGTTTCTGACATGATCGAAGAATTTTAACGTGTATCGATGTAGTCCGGGAATCGGTCGATGAAAACTCCTCGATCGCTATCTCAAAACCAATTTCACTTCCCCCCGTCATGTAACAATTTTGCGGTCGCAGGATAATTCTTGTGTTCACTGACGCGCCGACTAATAATTTGGGCCCACCGAATCTCTGATTCGAGTTGAAGAACCCGCCGATCAATCCTGCTTCTCCCCTTCCCTTCCCCTTCACACCCTTCCCCTCCCACCATGACCCAGCCCACCAATCGGCGTCGTTTCTTGAAATCCTCGGCCGCCGCAGTTACAATCGGACCCGGCATCATCACCAGCAAACGCTCTGCTGCGCAAGGCGTTGTTGGCGATGGAGATTTCAAGTTCCGCTGCGAGCATCAATTCCCGCAGTTACCGAAGCAATACACTTGGCAAACAACCCATAATGTTGCGGTCGACCCAGACAATAATCTCTCTGTCATTCACGAGGGTACGCAGGAACAAAGCGACCACCCTTCAATTTTTGTTTTTGACTCCGACGGCAAGTTCATTCGCGCAATGGGCGAACAATTTCAGGGTGGTGGTCACGGCTTGGAAGTCCATGTTGAGAATGGCACCCCGTTCTTGTATGTCACCGCGTACCAGCACTTAAAAACATTTGCCAAATTGACTCTCGAGGGCGAAACCGTCTGGCAAAAACATGCGCCGATGAATAGCGGCCATTACGCCAAGGGCGAGGCAAGCCAACCGAAAAAAGTATGGGGACGTGATCGCTTCATGCCAACGAACTTTGCATTCTTGCCCGACAACACCTTCTTGGTCGCTGATGGGTATGGATCGTATTACATCCATCACTATGATTCGGATGGGAATTGGCTGAAGAGCTTCGGCGGTGCTGGTCAGGGCGAGGGTACTTTTAGCCTTCCTCACGGGCTTTGGGTCGACACGCGTCCGGGCGGTGAACCAGAAATCGTGGTTGCTGACCGCGCTCATAACGCGATTCAGGTACTCACACTCGAAGGGACATACAAAAAAACAGTCGATGGCTTCGGCTTGCCCGCGAATATTGACACGATGGGCGATTTGATGCTCGTCCCCGAACTAGTCGCATGCGTCTCTCTATTGGATCGTGATCATAAAACAATTGCGACAATCGGCGCTGATCAACAACGGATCTTGGAAGACAAGCAAACATCAAAAGGATTTACAATTCGGACCGACGAAAACCGTTGGCAGCAAGGAAAGTTTGTCCATCCCCACGATGCTTGCTTTGATCTTAATGGCGATATCTATGTCGCTGAGTGGGTCGCTACCGGACGGATCACAAAATTGACTCGAGTCTAAGCTCGCACAACGTCGAGCACCGACGGGAAATGCGACTGCAGATTGCGGTCGACGATGACATGCTGGCACATTCAATCCTGGCACATCGCGGCAACAACGTTGCTGCCCACGACTACCCATCTGATTCCGACTTCGCGCCGCCGTGGTGCTCAATCTGTGTAGTGCGCAGACTGACCGGATCGGGACACGCGATCACCACGGTGATGTTGTCTTCACCACCCTGTTGATTTGCCAACGCGATTAATTCTTCACAAGCTTGGGCCGGTGAGTTCGATGCATCGACAACCGCTGCCAGTGTTTCATGATCGATATACCGATAAAGCCCGTCGCTACACAGGACAACAGAATCACCCACTTTCAAATCAACACGATGGACTTCCGCAATGATGTCGCCATCGGCATTGCCCCCCAGCACATTCCATAGCACATTGCTCCACTTGCTGCTGGCCTCCTCTTCTGGCTTCATTCCACCGGCCTCAACCATCTGATGAGCCAGGGTGTGATCCGTGGTAATCTGCTCCGCTTTTCCATCACGAATCAGATAGCATCGACTGTCGCCCGCGTGGACGACATACATCCTTGAGCCAACAAGGTGTGCCATCGTCAAAGTTGTTCCCATTCCACGGCGATCACGATGCCGAGCCGATTCACGTAGGATCCGCTGGTGTGCATCTTTGAGCAGATCTTTCAAGTCATTGATAAATGCACTCTCGCGTTGCTCGTCCTCTTCGTGTTGCGAGTACCAGTGAATACTATTCAGCAGCCGACGGACCAGATATTGGATCGCCAATTGGCTCGCCTTCTCGCCCGCCGCATGACCTCCCATGCCATCCGCAACCAACAAGATTTCACTCTGCAAATTCCCGAATACTTGTTGCTCAAAATTCAAGGATGTCGAATCCACCAACATCGACTTTTTCAACTGCGCAATCAAAAACTGGTCCTGATTCGTTTCGCGTACCCGCCCTTGGTTCGTTGCGCCGGCCGAAATAAGCGTCGCGTCATCGGAAAATGACAAATCATCCCTGTGTTTCAATGTTTGGTTCCTGAATGAATGCAGTGGGGATCGAGAGTAACTGAAGCGATCCGAGTCTTTAATTCTGTTGTACCATTCTGAGAACCGCTTTAACAATCACTTGAAACTCCATCGAAAAAATGCTCATTCCACGTTGGCGGACTGTTCCGCAGCATTCGCATCAGGTGAGGTGATATTGACGACACGTTCGGGGAAGGACGGTGAATGAATCTCGTGAATCTTGCCGTTTCGACTCTCCACAACATAAACCCCGCCGATCCTCGCTTTAAACGTCGACGAATCGCCTACCGGTATTTGCCTTTTTCTGCCGCGGCGTCCTTGCGAGGTGATTGGATACACCATCAACTCAGAGTCGCTCCGGTTAGCAAACGTCAGATCCACCCGTTGACGATTAGGACTGGGATTGGAATGGACGGACGGAATGAGTGACAAGGGCCGCCGAGGATGAGACTCAAGCAACTGCATGGTAAGCCGATCAATTAAATCCTCATTACCGCTCCTCGCCAAATTCTCCGACTCGGCCGGATCTACGTCGTGATCATAGAGTTCCAGCGATTTCACCTCACCGGAGCCAAAGTCACGCCACTCCACGAAACGGTACTGTTTGGTGCGAATGGCATACCCCATATATTCGCTGCCCTCAGCGGGTCGGAAATATTGACTGTAGGCCGCGGTTTGGTGTTCTTCGTCAGGGTTTGCCAGAACCTGCATCAGACTCTCTCCGTCAACAAAATCAGGTGTTGCGATCCCAGCCAGATCACAGAGCGTGGGAAACAAATCCAAGAGCTCAGTCAATTCATCCGTTGACGTCCCAACTCTCGGCAGGGACGGCGCCGAGATGATCAGTGGGACACGAGTATCAATCTCATAGTTGGTCATTTTCCCCCATCCATTGAACTCACCGAGCTTCCATCCATGATCACTCCACAAAACGACAATGGTATTGTCACGCAGGCCGGCCTGTTGCAACGCATCAAGTAGACGACCGATCTGCGCATCGACGTACGAGATGCACGAGTAGTACGCATGCATCAAGTGCCGAGCTTGCTCTCCCTCGACTCGTTTTTCATCCCACGGCTTGGGAAAGTTAATCAGATCGACGTAGTGGGTTAGTTCATAACTATTGGACAGAGCGTAGGCGGGAGTCTCGGTGGTCACCTTTCCATCCAACACAACTGGCAATAAATCGGGGTCATGTAAGTCCCAGTATTTTTTTGGCGCGATCCAAGCGAGATGAGGCCGGATATAACCCATCGCCAAGAAAAATGGCTGATCCGACTTGGCGAGTCGCTTCAGATCCTCAATGGCCATATCTGTCCGTGCACCATCGATTAGTTCGGAATCGCCGACATCTGGGGCAGCTGTACTCGGACCACGTAAACTTCGCTTACGCCAATCGTTTGGCATCAATCCCCGCTGTGCCTCAGCAATCAGTTGATTAGTGCCCTCCGGATAAGGACTTTCCAATCGCGGCGTGTTCCGAATTGGTTCACTCCAAGATTGCGGGTCTGGCGTGGGATTGTGAAAAATCTTCCCGTGACTAACGGCGGTGTAGCCATGGGACCGAAACCACTGCGGCAACGTCACGGCTGCCGGCATGGCCTCTCGGAAATGGATTGGAAGCGTCCAAACCCCAAGCTTGTCCGGCCGCAATCCTGTCATCAAACTCGCCCGAGATGGGTTGCATACAGCAACCTGGCAATACGCTCGATCAAAGCGAACGCCGGCCTGAGCCAAGCGGTCAATATTGGGAGTAATCGCGCGAGCGTCTCCGTAGCAACCTATGGAAGGCCGCAAGTCATCTACCGCGATAAACAACACGTTGGGATGACGTTCATCACGGTTAGTAATCTCTTTTGAGTCCTGGGAGATAGCAACCGGAGCGATGAGGATCAGTACGAGCAAAAATGTGAAGGTTCGAAACACTGTTTTCAAATCTCCTCGCAAAAGTGAATCCCATGAATTTAAATGACGGTTCCGCGGAAACCAAATCATTGATCAACAGATTACCAGGATCTTCCCAAGCCAAGCTCACTTAACCGAATTCACCCGCGATCCCAAGCCACACAGAACCGAAAAGGAGACTTAAGCTGGAACTCAAGTGTGCCGAGCTCAACTTTTTCAAACGATGTAGTGGCATCTGCATGACTCCGTTTCCGCCAATCACTGATAAGTTTGTCTGAGACCAAAATGTGTGGGCAACAAAACTGAAATGCAACACCGCAAGGACTCGCCGTGATTCATTGAACACGTACTTTCCAAAGATCAAATCCAAAGCAAGCTGTTTTTCACCGCCGAACCGATAGGGAGATCGGCATTCTCTCCATAAAGCGGAGAGAAATGAGATCGCAAGACTTCGATCATTTACATTTCCAGACACTTGGTGGATTATCCACCTCCAATGCAAGATCGACACAGGAACCACTTTCTTATGAGTGATCATCAAAACCACTCGCTCTAACCGGTTGCCAACTCAAAGCACCAAGTTTGAAACGATCGGATCCAAAACGCCAAATCTCCGCTGCCAGACAAACAGGCTCTCGTCGTGCATGACATGACGTCAAACCAATCCCGACACTAGCATCCCCTTGCAACCTGCATCTGCACTCATGGGACACGGAACGGCAAACATGCACCAAAGATCGATTCTTGAATCGAAATGCATCAACACCGATTTGATTCGCACGTTTCTTAATAAGTGGATCACGCAACCATCGAAATCGGCCGAATTGCATCTCCCCGACAAAGCAACCATAAATCGATATCGACCCAGCCAAGCGTCGATGAGTTGAATCGTAAAATTCTCAAAAATACCTGTCCAATTTTCCCCTTTCGCGCATGATGAAGTGCATGAAACGTAGTGAAATATTCAAAACCTTGATGCCCGAACGAACGAAACAGGTCGCTTTGGCCTGGTCGATCCTTCGTGAATCCCAATCAGCGGAGGACGCGTATCAGGACATGCTGACAAAAGTCCTCGAAAACGAGAACGGATTCGAAGGCCCGCGGCATCTACGTGACTGGGCGTGGAAAGTTCTGCGTAATCGCTGCTACGAACTGGTTCGAAAACAGAAGTACCAAGTCAAGCTGCTTGACGAATCCATCCTTGACTTGGTGGACACGGAACTTGAAGGACGCGACACTCAAGATTTTCCGCAGCGAGTTGACGCGCTTCGTCGATGCATTGAGGGTCTGAGCGAAAAGTCTCGCGACACAATTAAACTGCGTTACTTTGAAGGCTTACGCGGAAATCAAGTAGCGGAGCGGATGGGACGAAAACCAGATGCGGTTTACAAAGCATTGCAGCGGATCTATGCCACGCTTTCCGAGTGCATCCAGAAAAGAATGACAGGGCTTGATCCGGGAGATTCGACTCCATGACCGATGGCGAATTCCTGCGACTAGCGACCCGATATCTGGAAGATGCAATCGACGCCAGTGAGCGTAATTTGCTGAATCAAGAACTCGCGAACTCACCCAGTCGAGTCCGCCAATTCAACGACTTGCGCCTTATGACGGGTCTCATTCATGAATACGGACAACCCACGCAACTGGCTGGCGTCAACCATACTGTGACCGCCCAAAGTGTTGGACCGAACACGCTCAACCGATCTCATGCGGAAACCGCCGCGTCCCCTGAAACTCAATCCAATGCGCAACGACGAATTGCAGGAATCACGCTAGCAATATTTGTGACAGCCGCAGCGATTTTGCTTGTCTTCCATCAACGTGGCAGCCAGTTAATACGAGACGAAACGGGGCCTGTGATTGCGACTCTCGCGTACATGTCATACGCGGAATGGGGAAATGACAAATATCTGTTAGGAGACTTAATCGGCAAAGGAACATTAGAGCTTAAGGTTGGTCTCGCACGGTTAGACTTTCGAAATGGTGCCACAGTCACACTCCAAGGGCCTGCAGATTTTGAGATCCTGTCAGCTGATCGGGCAAATCTTCGCAGCGGCATCTTGACGGCCTCCATCCCCGAAACAGCCGTTGGTTTCGAAGTTGTCACACCAAACATGGATGTGGTCGATCTGGGAACAGCGTTCGGAGTCGCAGTTGGCATTGATGGTGAGACCGATGTGTGTGTTTTCGAGGGCGAAGTCGAAGTCAGTCGTCCGGGAAACCAGACTCCAAATTCGACGAGGTTGCTGAGTGAAGGAAGCGCCCTGCGTTGGAGCCCTGAAGAGAACGCGTTTACATCGGTGGATTTCAATAGCTACCGCTACGAGAAAGCTTGGCCTGTTACCTCGGGTGTACTGCAAGCAACGGGCTCAATCAAATTTGTAGCACCAGGACCAAGATTTGCCCCTGGTCTTTACGAGGACGATGAGCGCGTTTTGGTTTTTCAAGAACGAACTGATGTTCTCATCCAAGAGGACTTGAATGTTGATTTTGGAGAACCAGGCCAGTATCAGCGCATTCCGCGAAGTAAGTCATATCGAATTCCTGCAGGCATTCGTGTTCGTAGCTATCTCCTGCAACTTGACCCTGTAGGTCGCCTTGCAAAGGATATAGAAAATAAACCCCGGGCGATGGGGCAAGTCATCTTCGACCGGCCAGTCCTTGGACTGATTGCACGATCCAGCAAATTGAATATGACTGATAACCTGCTCGGTCATCCAAGGGGCGACTACGTCAAAACGCGTCGCGGCATCGAACCACCACGCCCGAAAGACAAGGAGGACGTGGAGCGTGATGTGGTCATCCTCAGCGAAGACCGACGAACACTCTCAGTCGATTTATCAGCGGGAACCGCCATCGACCAAATTCGAGTCATTGTGGAAGAGACGCGATAAATCACTGGCGAGCCGGTTACGCCCGCGGAATTCGTTCCCATTGGATGATGTTCAAGCACCGAGTTCGATCCGATACCCATGAGACGAGACGTCCATTGCATAAGAACCGACGAAACTTTTTGAAAAGCATGTCGACAATCGGTGCGGGGATCTCGCAGTCGTGCCCTAACATACTGCGGGCGAATTCGCCGAACGAGAAGTTGAACATCGCATCGATTGCGGTGGGCGGCAGAGGATGGTCAGACGCAAATGGGGCGTCGAAAGGTCACAATTTGGTTGCTTTTTGTGACGTCATGACAGAAGTATCCAAACGCAAAGGTGGATACGTCGAAGCGGCAAAACATTGGCCAAAAGCTCGTCGATATCAAGATTGGCGAAGAATGCTCGACGAAAGCCAAGACATCGACGCAATCACCATTTCCACGCCCGATCACATGCACGCGTTGCCGACGCTAGCGGCGATGACGCTAGGTAAACACGTCTTCACGCAGAAACCGTTGACTCACACGATCCATGAATCACGAACGCTGATGGCCGAAGCCCGCCGACTGGGTGTTGCGACTCAAATGGGAATTCAGAATCAATCAACGGTTGGTCACCGCATGACCGCCGCTATGGTTCAAGCCGGGCTGATCGGAAAAATCAAAGAAGCTCACGGATGGAGCCACAAAGGATGGGCTGGCCCGAAAGAGGGCCGACCGCCTCGGCCCGACCCAATTCCAAATGGCCTCGACTGGAACCTCTGGCTGGGTGTCGCCACCGCAAGGCCTTATAACGAGACAATCTATCAGCCAATGAACTGGCGTGGCTGGCTCGATTTTGGGTCCGGAACCCTTGGTGATATGGGTATCCACATTTTTGAACCCCTGGTCTCTTCATTAGGGGCCGATCCCCCTATCTCGATCCAGAGCATGGGCGAGGCTCCCTATCCTGAAACTTGGCAGCCAACCAATACAATCCATTACGAATTCGCGGGCAATGAATTCACTGCTGATAAGATCCTGCCGTACGTCTGGCGTGACGGCAAAGCGGGCAAGCCGCCACGTGCAATCTGCAAACACTTGCCGGCGAACTTGAAACTTCCGAATCAAGCAACGTTATTCGTCGGTGAAAAAGGAGCAATCGTCCACCCACACGGTGGTAAACCGATTGTATTCCCGCTCGATCTACCAAGCCGCTACAACATGCCAACGATTGAAAAGCGAGGGCATTTCGAGAACTGGCACGAGGCAATTTTTACAGGAAAACCCGCATGTGCGTCATTTGAATTCTCGGCTCCGCTCACGGAAACCGTGCTGCTAGGAAATATTGCAGTACGATTCCCAAACGAAAAACTCTTATGGGATAGCAAGGCACTCCGGTTCACAAACAATGACCACGCGAACGCATTTATAAGAAACGAATACAGGTCAGGCTGGAAATGGGATGGACTGTGAGCCACAAAATGCCAGCAATTGACAACAATTCTTCATTCCAGCCCACCTATCGTAGATTTCAGTTGTGAACGTCAAAGCTGTTTCGAGCAGGCAATTTTTGTGGAAGCAAACTTTGGGGACATAGTTTTGAACAACCTTTTCTTTATTGCAATTTCCATTTTGCTATCGATGAATTCGCTGGTTCTCGGTAACGAGCCAGTTGCACTGTTCAACGGGACTGACCTAACGGGTTGGTCAGGCGACCAGTATCAAGTCACGGATGGGATTCTAATCGCTCAAGGCAAGAATCTCATAACAGAGAAACAATTCTCTGACTACGTCCTTGAGTTTGATTTCCTGTTGCCTGCTGGTGGTAACAACGGGATTGCCATTCACTATCCGGGTACGGGACGTCCTTCGGGCACAGGAATGGAGTTGCAGATCCTTGACAACACACACCCAAAGTACGCGAAGCTGAAAGCATCGCAATACCATGGATCGCTATACAAAATCAAAGCAGCCAAACGCGGATTTCTGAAACCAGTGGGACACTGGAATCATCAAAAAGTCAGTGTAAATGGGCCGCGCATCATCGTTGAATTGAATGGCACAATCATTCTGGATGCAAACCTCGAGGAACTTGCAAAGAAAAACCCCAAGCACAGAGGTTTAAAACGCCGCAGTGGTCACATTTGCTTTTGCGGGCATGGCTCCCTTGTTCAATTTAAGAACATCACAATCGATGAGTTTCCTGATGCCAGCAAAGCGGAACGGAGTCTATCAGACATCAATGTGGCGAAAGACTCTCGAAAGTCGCATTCAAAGTACAATGTTCTTTTCATCATCTCTGATGACCTCACCGCAAACGCTCTCGGATGCTACGGAAACAAGGTTTGCCAAACACCCAACATTGACGACCTCGCAACGAAAGGCACACGTTTCAATCGAGCCTATTGCCAAGCTACCGTCTGCGGGCCGTCTCGTGCCTCGATGCTGTTTGGTTATTACCCCTACGCCACGAAGGCGACTGGCAACACCAGCGGTCGAAATGAAATCGGACAAGACAAAGACAGCTGGCCCCAACACTTCAGAAAACAGGGCTATCACACCGCCAGAATCTCAAAAGTCTTTCACATGGGCGTTCCTACGGATATCGCACCCGGGAAGGATGGTGCGGACGATCCAGCATCATGGGACGAAGCATTCAATAGCCCTGGTCCAGAATCCAAAACGCCAGGCACCGGGGAAACTCTACAAAACAACCCTGGTGGACTTAAGCAAGGTGCCGCCGGCGGGAATCGGTTCTCCGTGGTGGAGGCCGACGGTGACGACTTAGTCCACTCCGACGGGAAAACCGCTCAAAAAGCCATTGAACTTATTAAAAAATATAAAACCATCGACAAGCCGTTCTTTCTCGCAGTTGGTTTTGTACGTCCACACGTCCCGCTGGTTGCTCCCCGGAAATATTTCGAGCCTTATCGTACCGACGTGATTGTACTGCCACCGAAAATCCAGGGAGACTCCGATGACATTCCCAAAACACCTGGAAACCGCCGCACCTCAGCAAACCTCCAACTCGATATTCAACAACAAAAAAAGTTGATTCGAGCCTACTACGCATCCGTTAGTTTTATCGACTCAATGACTGGCAAGCTGCTAAGTGCATTAGACGAAAGCGGACAACGTGATCGCACGATCATCATTTTTACTAGCGATCATGGCTATCACCTTGGGGAACACGACTTATGGTCCAAGGTGAGCATCCACGAAGAGTCAGCACGTGTACCTTTGATTGTGATCGTGCCAGGGAAGCAACCTGCCGTGTGCAATTCACTGGTCGAATTGCTTGATTTGTATCCTACGATTTCGAATTTATGTGGCATTCGACCATCCAGCAAATTGCAGGGGAAAAACATCGCTGCGATGCTAGATGACCCCACGGTGAAGGTTCGAGATGCCATTCTGTGTAGCGGTAAAGGGCGACTGTATCGCGATGAACGCTGGGCTCTGCTGGATTACGGTAAAACCGGTGAACTATTTGACATGAAGAAAGATCCCCAACAGTACACCAATCTTTTCAATGAGCCAAAACACAAAGAAATCCTTGCCACGTTAAAGCAAAAGCTGCAAACAAAATTGAGCCAAATTACTTTGAATAAAACGACCGCCGATGAACTGGAAAGAGAATCAAGATGACCCAATTTGATCGTCGCAAATTCCTCCACGGTGTTGGTGTTTCAATAGCGTTACCAACCTTTGATTCGTTGCGCGCTGCCGCCAATACCAGCGCTACCGCAGACGCTCAGCGTTTTGTGTGTGTGTCACCAAACTATGGCATGAATCCCGCTGGTTTCTTTCCTGAGAAAACTGGTGACGATTACGAAACACCGATCCTGTTGAAACCCTTGGAATCCCATCGCTCGGAAATCTCGGTCTTTACAAACCTTGACCACCCCGGGGTCGGCGGCGGGCACGGTTGCTCCAATACGTTTCTCAACGGAATGGAGATGAAGGATGCCAAGGATCAGCCGCAACGCCTGCATACGCTTGACCAACTGCTCGGTGAGAAAATCGGACAATCAACCAGATTCCCATCTTTATTACTCGGCGGTAGCGGTGTTTCCTGGTCCCGAGCTGGAATCAAACTTCCAACCGATGGTGACCCTGCACGCGTCTTTGCGAAACTTTTCATCAATGACAACACCAAGCTAAAGCAGCAAACGCGACGATTCCTTGCAGAAGATGCAAGTATCCTTGATGTCGTGCGGCAAGACGCCAAGCAACTTGACCAACAACTCGCACAGGCAGACAGGAATAAACTCGATCAATTCCTAACCGCAATTCGTGAAGTCGAACGCAAGTTAAAACGCCAAGCGGACTGGATTGATGTTGCCAAGCCAAAAGCCAGCGACTCAGTCATTCGAGGCCGCGAAGATGACGACACCATTGTTGATCTTCAATACCCGTACAACACGTCTGTCATGTATGACTTGATGGTACTCGCATTACAAACAAACTCTACCAATGTCATTTGCTACGGGCACCCTGGCGGCAATCGACTATTTCCGTTCGATGGAATCACCCTAGGCTATCACTCGTTGACCCATCACGGGAAACGGCCTGACCTTTTGAAGGAATTGACAATCATCGAAACTTTCTATGCGGCGCAGTTCTCTCGATTCCTCACAAAACTCAAAGAAACGCCCGACTCAGATGGCAATTCATTACTGTCATCAACCATCGTGCTGTTTGGTAGCGGGATGGGAAATGCAAGTTCGCATTCCAGTCGGAACTTGCCAGTCATGATCGCTGGCGGTGGCTTGCGTCACGGCAACCACCATCGCTTTGAAAGGAATGGACGTGACGGTCGACCACTTTCAGATCTATTCGTCACAATTCTGCAGCAACTGGGAATCGAGCAAGATGCATTTTCCACCAGCAATTCCAACCTGAACCATCTACTGATATGAGCCGACTTGTACTTCTACTCGTAATCTGTGCAGTCGCGGACTTAATCCGAGCGGAAAGCCCTGGCCACGAGAAATTCCAGCCGTTTCTCAATGCCTACTGCGTCAATTGCCATGGGATTGAAACACAAAAAGGGGATCGCCGTTTCGATCGGTTACCTGTTACGGAAAATCCGGTCGAAGCAGCTGAATTGCTGCAAGAGGTACTCGACCAATTGAATCTGGCGGCAATGCCACCCGAGAACCAACAGCAACCCTCCGAGGCAGAGCGAAAGGCGGTAGTTGCTTCGCTAACGACTTATCTTGCCAACGCGCGTGAAGAATCGCGTCTCAATGTCGGCAAGGTCGTCATGCGACGTTTGAATCGAGTTGAATACCGCAACACAATTCGAGACTTGTTTCAGTTAAAGATGGTCGATTTTGATCCAACGATTACGTTTCCCACCGACGATTCGACGGCGGGTTTCGACAACGTTGGCGAAGGCTTGGTCACATCAGATTATCTGCTTAGCAACTACCTAGAAGCAGCCCGCAAGGTAGCGGACAAACTGATTCTGCCGGGGCCGAAGCCGCCAATGATTCACTACCAATCAGGTGGTGCCGCGCAGACAGAATCTCAGCTAAACGCCACGTCCGATAAAGAATGGCGAAGAGAGGCGGGTCGAATGTTCATCAAATTCCGCCAACCACTGGGACTCCCTCTACTCGATAAGAGACGGGGCGTTCCTGCCGACGGCGAGTACGTCATTCGCTTCGCTGCGAAGGCTGTCCGGAGAGTGTCCCGCTACAAAGACGAGGATCTGCGCTACAACTCGAACGAGCCGATGCGATTGTCCATTTCGATCGATTCACGCGAACTTGGCGCGACTGCCCACCGGATCATCGGCGAATACGAAATCCCCGATGACAAAGTGATCCAAATTGAACATCGCGTCTGGCTTGAGAAAGGCTTTACTTTTCATTTGCATTGGGCGAACGGACCCAACGGATCTTTCAAACGGATCCTGCGCAAGGTTCTCCCCAAGTACAACAAGGATGCTCTCTATCCCATCCGCAATCCTCCGGAAATGTACGTAGGATCGGGCCCTGAACTGCACGTTCACACGCTGGAATTCGAGGGGCCGTTCTATGACCAATGGCCTCCCGCGGGCTTCGCAAAGTTCTTCCCCGAACCACCGCGAAAACCGGACGCAGAATATTTGAACGATTCGCTGATGCGTGTCGCGTCCTCGGCCTTTCGACGACCGATTCATCGTAAAGAATTGGCACCGTACCTTGAACTAGCGCAGGCATATCACGAGGAACATGATGATTTTTGGGCTGCAGCGAAGTATGGCATTCGAGCGATATTGACATCACCAAAATTTCTGTATCTTGCCGAGACCGCACCATCCGATCCGATGAAACGGACCGTAAGTGATCATGAACTTGCATCACGACTCTCGTACTTCCTTTGGAGCTCAATGCCAGACGACGAACTCCGTCACGCGGCTGATCGCAAACTCCTAAGTGATCCAGAATTTTTGCGAGCACAAGTTGAGCGAATGCTCGCAGATCCAAAATCTTCCACGTTCACGGAGAACTTTACCGGGCAGTGGCTCAGCTTACGACAACTCGGTGAGATGCCACCCGATCCTGAAAAGAACCAAATCTATTACGAAGACAAACTTGAGGAAGCGATGCGTCGAGAGACACATTTATTTTTCTCGCACCTGCTTCAAGAAAATCGCAGCATCCTGGAGTTTATCGATTCGGATTACACATTCCTGAATTCTGCATTAGCGCGTCACTACGGCATTTCTGGTGTCGGCGATGATGAATTTCGCAAGGTGACACTCTCAGCCGATACTCACCGAGGCGGATTGCTGGGGCACGGAAGCATTCTCACAGCCACATCCAACGGAGTCGAAACCCAACCTGTTATTCGCGGGATCTGGGTGCTCGAAAATCTCCTCGGCACTCCTCCCAACCCACCACCACCCGATGTCGAACCAATTGAACCTGATACGCGTGGTGTCGCGACCATCCGTCAGTTGATGGAAAAGCACCGTAAAAACCCAGCCTGTTACGAATGTCATCGCAAGATTGATCCGATCGGTCTATCGTTGGAAAACTACGACCACATTGGTGCGTGGCGAAACCGTTACAGCAAGCAACTGCCGATCAATCCTTGGGGCGAATTGCCCGACGGAACCGCGATTCCAGGACCGGGCGGAATCAAAGCTTTCCTGATGAAGCGGCCAGAGCAATTCACACAGTGCTTGACCGAGAAGTTACTTGTTTATGCACTTGGTCGACGGTTGAGCTTCGCAGATCGCGACGACATCGAGCAAATCGTTACAGCCATGCCAATGCACGATTACGGTTTCCGCGAACTCATTCAACAAATCGTCAACAGCAAGGCCTTTCATACCAAATGAAATCAGTTCTCATCGCGATAGCGTTGTGCCTGTTCACCACAGCGGCACCAGCAGCAGAACGCCCCAACCTGATTCTCATCATGGTCGACGATATCGGCCAGGACGGAATCAGTTGTTACGGCGGGCAACAGCAAACTCCCAATTTGGACAAGCTTGCAAAAACTGGTGTTCGGTACGAGACGGTATGGTGCGCGGCAATCGAAAACTCCGCGCATTTCAGCCTGCTCACAGGGCAATACCCATTTCGACATCAATACGATGCTTCCCAGCGTGGTCTTAAAGACTTGACCTGGACAAAGCAAACAACCTTTGCTCGCAGACTCCGTGAGTCTGGCTACGCGACCGCCGTTGGCGGTCATTGGCGGCTAAATCGTTTAGAAAAACAATCAGATGCATTGCAGCAGCATGGGTTTGATGAACATTGCGTCTGGACCAAATCTGACGGTCTGCTGCCAGCGACGAAGACAGAGAATCGCAACGGCTACATGATGATCAATGGTCACCCCAAAACAGGTCCGTACAACTCAAAGAAAATCAACTCTTTCTTGATCGATTTCATTCGGCGAAAAAGAAAAAAACCCTTTCTTATCTTCTATCCGATGCCGCTTGATGTCAGCCCAAGAACGCCAACACCTGAAACCACTCCCGTCAACAATAAAAACGCAGAATTCGCTGCTGATGTGACTCGGATGGATCAGCTCTTAGGTGAACTGATTGAAGCCGTAGATAACAGTCAAAGAGCGTCCAACACCTTGATTGTTTTCACCGGCGGCAATGGAATGTTCAGCTCAGGAAGTTCCGTCAGACAGCCACTCATGAACAAGAGAGATCGTGGAAGTGATTGGGGAGTCCGAATTCCGTTAGTCGTTCGTGCACCGTTCTTGACATCGGGTGGTCGTGTTTCGAAAGACCTAATCGACTCCACCGATTTTTATCCAACATTCCTCGAACTAGCAGAAATTGATCCACCCAAGGATTTGAAATTGGATGGGAGATCGTTTGTACCTAGCCTGCGAGGCAGCGAAGATCCCTTCGAAAAAAGAAGTTGGATTTTTGCCCAGGTGGGTGAGTTCCGAATGGTTCGCGACTGGCAACACATCTTGGATACCCAAGGAAATTTCCACGACCTGACCAAAGACCCGCACCAACAACGTGACGTCAGTCCATTGGACAAGATAGCCCCCGGTCGCCGACAACGCCTCGAGATGATCTTGAGTCGTTTTCCCCAAAGTACACCCGCTAAAAGTGCGCCCACCCCAGATCAGACGCAACCGGCGCAATGAACCACTCCGATCTGACTGCCATTTTCGGCCTGCGGCGGGAACAATTGATTCAATCGTTCCTCTAGTCACTGCAACATTCTGCGGCTGCCCATGATCCTTGCCGACTTATGAAGGATCGACTGACTTGTCTTCGTATTGGCATCCAGCATTTCGCGGATCGAATACAGCATTGCCTGACTGGCTGCCTGATCATCTTTGGTGGAATTGTTCATGATGCTTCTCCTTCCAGCAGCTTGATCTCCTGCTTAATCCGATGGATCACACGAGCCTTCGCCAATCGCACTGCCACTGGAGTCGTGTTCAAACGAATCGCCACTGACGCAGGTGATTCCCCATCCACAGCTGTGTTCCAGAACACCAACCACGTCGACTCCTGAACCATTGGACGAACCTGCTCGCTAGCGCTGATGAATAAGCGGTGTTCGTACTCTTGTTGCCAAACCTTGGATGCGTCGTGTCGCTCATCAGGCTGATCAATCAGTTGCCGGTGAGCTCGTGGAACACCCCTTGCATCTGGAGACTTCACCGCATCTCGCCAAAAGTTCCGTACCTTGTATGCACCACAGTAAAAGCCACCCACGAAATCGGCCCCGGTGGGCGTCGTAATCAAATGACTTGATCGCCGCCGCCACACTGGCCATCATCTCTTGGGTGAAATCCGCTGCATCTGCATCCTGCAACTCCTGTTGCTTGAGAAATCGATAAACCGCAGGTGCGTATATCTCAACGAATCGTGAACAGGATTCCGTGTCACGCTCGTTGCGAATTCGAACTAGCAAGCTGGGTTGAGTCTCTGGGGATGCTGCCATCGGTGATCTTTCTACCTTTCACAAAGAAGTACACAGAGCACGACGAAACGCATTGCGAATTTCGACATTTTTCTGTTCCGCAATGCTTTATTGAAGCGATCAGTTGTTGATTCACAGAGGTTTGCGACGACGAAAAACCGCCTGGAACACTCTTGGAACCTGAAATGCTGAAATTCCTTCGGATCACGCCGGCAAAACGTGACACGAGAGATGCGGCAGCGAACACCTGAACGGCCATCGACAACTGCGCCCGTTTTCCTGCACAAGGCCGCGGTTTTCCTGCACAAGGCCGCGTTGGAGTATCATGTTTCGCTGCCAAGACGTAAGGCCCGGTTAATTCTGTACAACCCGAGCTCCCTACCTCTTACACATTCATTCGGAGCAGTCGTTTACACTGCGTATCCCTTCCGATTCATTTACCGAGTTCCTGTTCGCCATGCTTTCGACCGCTTCTAATTCCCGTTGGTTTACGAAACACGCTGTCTTGAGTCTTGGCTTTGCGACGTGGGTTGCTGCCTGTTCGCCGGTCGTCGCCCAAAATAGTGAAGACCCAACGCTCGAACACGAAAAGCCTCTGTTTGCCTATGTCGGCACCTTTAGTTCACCATTGCAAGATGTTCTGCCGACACAGGTTGACCTTCCCCCTGGTAATGGTCGCGGGATCCACCAATTTCAGGTCGATCGCAACACTGGCAAAATGATTCCGACGGGAATCGTTCGCATGGGAAACAGCCCCAGTCATTTGGCCATCAACGCTGACGGTACCCGTCTTTATTCAGCGAACGAAACGGACCGCGTCGGCGAGGAACGGCATGGAACCGTGAGTGCTTTCTCCATCGATTCGGCCAACGGAAAATTGACGCAACTCAACACAGTGACCTCCGGCGGTGCGGGCCCCACCTACATCAGCATTCACCCAGATGGACGCCATCTATTCGTTGCCAATTACTTCGGTGGATCAATCTCAGTGCTACCAATCTTGCCCAATGGCCAACTTGGGGACGCGTCCGACATCAAACAGGACGATGGAACGATTGGCCCCACCGTGGCAACCAACGCACCGCCGGGAAGCTTCGCTTTCAGCGGACACGACCGAACGCATGCACACATGATCAAGGCAGACCCGTCCGGCAAATTTGTGCTGCACGTTGATCTAGGCCTCGATAAAATTTTCGTCTGGAAATTCGATTCAAACCGAGGTCGTCTGATTGCGAACGATCCTCCCTCGGTTTCCCTGCCACCGGGTGATGGACCAAGGCATTTCGATTTCCATCCCAACGGTCAATGGTTCTATTCGATACAGGAAGAAGGATCGACCGTCGCACTGTTTGATTGGGATTCCGTTAACGGAAAATTATCGGAGCGACAAACGATTTCATCTCTTCCAGCCGGGTATGCAGGCAGCAACTTCTGCTCGGAAATCTTAGTCTCATCTGATGGCCGTTATTTGTATGCTGGCAACCGATTACACGACAGCGTCGGCATTTTCGCTATCGGCAAAGACGGAGATTTGAAACATGTGGGCGATGAAGGAACGCGTGGAAATTATCCGCGGAGTTTTGAATTTGATCCCACAGGCAAGTTTCTTTATTGCTTGAATCAACGAGCAGATAATATCGCTGTATTTGATGTGAATCGACAAACAGGACAACTGAATTTCACAGGTCACTTCACCCCGGTCGGCAATCCGTCAGCCATCGTCTTTCTGGAACTTACAAACAAGCATTAGAGTCAACTTGTTGCTAGGAAAAACAAATGATCCGCGCCTGCTATGGAATGTTCTTGATCCTATTGACCAGCCTGTCAGTGGTGGCAGAAACGCGACACGTTCCGGATGCTTTCCCAACGATTCAAGCTGCGATTGATGCTTCTGCCGTTGGCGATACAGTTCTGGTAGCACCCGGACGTTACGCCGAACGGATACGACTGACGACCGGCCTCACGCTTAAGAGTGACGGAAAGGATCAGGCCGGCGTTCAAGGATTAAAGCGAGCCGAGGCGACGATCCTGGACGGCGGCGGAAACGTCGGTGACCAACCAGGGATCACAATGGCTGAGGATAGCGTGTTGGACGGCTTCACGGTCACCGCCATCGGCCAATATGATGATGCGGTTTGGCAACAGCATTTTGATTCAAAGGGTGAGCAACTCGGTGATGACGAAGGTTCCGTTCAAGCCGAAGGCACTGTTCCGGCAATCGCAATCAGAGGCATCAGCTGTACCGTCACGAACTGCATCGTGCACCACAATGGTGACGTAGGAATCGGCATCCTCGGCAGCAGCTCCTCCAAAAAGCCAATCTTGATTTCCAACAACACCGCCTATCGGAACCTTGGTGGTGGAATTGGAGTTGCCGAAAGTGCCGCTGCGATCATCCAAAACAATCGCTGCAAGCTCAACCTGCGAGCTGGAATCGGATGTCGTGCCGCAAGCCCGGTAATCCTTGATAATGAGTGCTTTCAGAATGTGCGGGCTGGCATTGGTTGTCGCGAAGGTGCACGACCAATCATTCGACGAAACAAGTGCTTTCAGAATCGTCGTGCAGGAATCGGCATCCGCATGGAAAATACAGCACCGATCGTGGAAGACAACGAATGCTACGAGAATGAAATGGCCGGAATCGGATCCCGTGACCATGCCAGCCCAATCCTGAAACAGAACCTTTGCCATCACAATAAAATGGCCGGGATCGGCTGTGATGGTTCAGCACCCTTAATCGTCCAAAATGAATGCCGCGATAATCTTATGGCAGGGATCGGATTGCGAATGGCTGCGGATGCTGTTATTCACCAAAACCAATGCCAACGCAACAAACTGGTAGCCATCGGTATCACGCAAGGCTCAACAGCCATGGTGACCGATAACAAACTTTCGCGGACTGGCGGGGCGCCACCTCTGATCGCCGTCAAGGACGGTTCGATCGCCACGATTCAAAATAATCAAATCGCGGGTGGTGGTGTCGCGGGCATTTTGGTGCAAGGCAAGGTAAAGATTGACGGGAACCAATTCCAGGGTGCCGGTAAAAACCAAGGCAATGCGATCTGGGTGTGGGAAGGATCGACGGCGAACATCACCAATAATCAGTTCGATCAATATCGAACTGCCGTCAATGCATCCAAAGCTTCGGTAAATGTGACCGGAAATACGATCAAACGATTTCAAAAGGTCGCGATCATCGTCAAGTCGAGCATTCAGCCGCCGCTGGTCCACAGCAATCACGCCATCTCGTCAAATCCCGACACGCAGGTGG
>JARGNK010000084.1:0-10891 GCA_029213145.1 Rubripirellula sp.
CCTGTGAGGACTGGACCTGTGAGGACTGGACCTCTGGGGACAGGGCGAGGACCATGCAAAAAGACTTCGTTTTGAATTAAGACGAGCGTCCTTTGATAGACGTGGGACCCCTGGTAGATCGTCGTCCAGCGAGGCGGGATAATTGAAAGGAAATGACCTCGGTCGCCGTCTGATCTGAAGAGCGTAGGTCATTGGAGGGTGGTAAGACGAGCTGACGCCTACTCCGTTTGGCGAGGATTGTCGATGCAGAAATTACAGTATTCCAATACGCTTGGTACCTGGGCGGTGGTGTTAGTGGTCGCTGCCACTGCGTGTATCGGTTGCTCAAAGTCAGGTGGGCCGGTAGCAGATTCTCAGCCTGCCTCACCCGCACGCCCTGAGCTGACGAATGTCTATCAAGTCGCTCCCACGATCAATCTTCTCAACGAGTTGAAGCTTCAGCGGGATGTCGTGCGGGGAGATTTTCGCTGGGAGGACGAATCGCTCACTTTCTCCGGTCAGCAGGCTCAGGCGAATGTTCCAATCGAATTTCCGGAACAGTATGAGTTGCTGATTACGGTCGCCCGCATTAAGGGCAACGAGTCGTTGAACCTCGGGTTCCAGTTTGGCGGCGTCACCACTTCGGTGGTGATTGAAGGTTGGGGCGAACGAGTCAGCGCAATCAACCTTGTCGACGGCAAGCTTGGCTTGAACAACGAAACAAGATCCGAGTTTCCCGTATTCAAAGATACGGAGCCGAAAAACATTCGAATCGTAGTCAGGCGTGAAAGTATTTTGGTGGACGTTGATGGAGGCGTCTTCATCGATTATCGAGATTCACCCTCACGCTTAAGTTTTGATGAGCGGTACTTTCGGCGACCCGGTATGAACCAACTTATGATCGCCAGCTGGAATTCAACGTTTCAAGTTTCAAGTTGTGTATTGAAACCCTTTGGTGATCAGCCCGTCCAATATGCGGAAACGCGTCCCGAAGACGCCTCAACGGCAGACATGAGCGTCATCGTTTCACAAGCAGAGCCGAGTTCAAACAGATCGAGCGAACAGAATGTACCAGTCGTCAACGACTCGGTGCCGCCCGATGCCAGGGACGAGCCAGTGGGAGCATCACCCGAACTCGCATCAGAGCTCTCGCCAAAAAACGATCCTTCGGAAAAAGCCGTGGAGACAGAAACGGGGGCGGAGGCATTGCCGCGAGGCCTTCCTTGGAAAGCTGAACCTGATCCATCACGATGGGCTCTGGCAAATCTCTCTGAGCACCACATTCGTGTGCAAATGGATTCGGGGACTGCACTTATACCATTGGGCCGCAGCCCTTTTTTCTGCACGATGAAAGACCAGGATGATTTGGTGCAGTGCCAACTGCATGACCTGAGCAAGGGCGAGGTCGTAGGCAAGGCACTGACGCTTTCCAACAGCAGTCGTGGAATCAGCCAATTAGCTGATTCGGGCCAAGCTTTGCTCACTTACGTTCGTACTGGGGGTTCCATCCAGCTTGAAGTTCATTCTTTTGTCACCGGGGAACGCATCTTCACACTTGAGTCACCCGATGATCGCATCCGAAATCATCGCCGCGATTGGCTGCTGGCCGGCCAGAAGCTGTTGTCACTTCGAAGCATCGACAACCGGCTACAGGTCACACTTCGAGATCTGCAGACAGTGGAAGTCATATCCACCTGGGAATACATGCCGGACCAACGTGATTTCGCTACGTTCTCCGTGACACCTGGCGGGCGTTTTGCGTTGGCTGCCAGCAATCAAATGCTTTACGTTCACGAGGTCATCAGCGGACAACTTGTTGGTCAAGTCCCAATCCCAAAATCTGTTGATGAGCTGATCGGCATGGCGTTTAATTCCGATGCGACGGAGTTAGCCATCGTTGCGTCCTATGACAAGAAACCTTCATCCCAGCTTTGGTGTTTGGATTGGCGCACCGGTGAGACGGTGTTTTTAGCGGATACAGGTTTCAAACTCGATTCGCTGCACAATGTCTACAAGTTTGGGCCAGCAATGGAATGGGTTCCTGGAGATCAACTGTTGCTTTTTTACGGGCGAGATTTGATTGATCGTCAAACTGGCCGCTTCTTTTTCCGCATCCCGGAAAACGTTTTTTGGCAGATGCCGCGGCGAACTCTCTCCCCGACCATGCTGTTGGCAATGATGCCGAGTGAGGATCCCAATGTGCGGGAGTACCGCTCGGTTCCCTTGGATCGGTCGACGATGAGTGATGCGCTGCAGGTCATTCGACGCGGCGGCCTCGCAACCGACATCGGTCTGCCACCGCTGACGATTCCAATGCCCAACAGCGGACGGACGATTCCAGAAATTAGTACAAAGGCTGAGGTTTCGATTCGCCCCGAGCCTCGTGCGGCGCTGCAGGATAACGCGGTTAAGCTCCCCCAAAAGCTGACTCGGCTGAAGGAAATTCGGAGTGAAATCAAACGCATACAGATGGCGGATTCATCAGCGGCCGTGGCGGTCGCACACCTGTACCTGAAAGGTCAGCGTGAGTCTGATTCGCAGCACTTGATCGTGCGGTACGATCTCCGCCGGGGAGTATCAACGGGGTCACTTCCCATTCGAAGTGATTATCAATTGATTGATGTCAGTCCGGACGGAAGCCGTGCACTGGTCGGGATGGCAAACAACGTGCACACATTTTCTCGATTGGACGTGATCGATTTATCGCAGAAGAGTCATGTTGCCGGGTGGCGTCCTTACTCGGACCAGCCATTTCGACCAAACGTTGACCTGCGTGGGCAGCCGGCAGCGATCGATCCACAGACGGCATCTTGGGTTCGATTTCTCGACAACGATCACGTCTTGACCGTCAATCCTGGGGGGCGTTTAGTGGTTTGGAATTTGCCTGCCTGCGAAGCCACGCTGACGGTGGACCATTATGGGAAACCATTTGATCTCAGCGCTGACCGGCGATATCTAGTCGGCAGCGACGGCAGTGCGCTCTCGTTGTTGGATTTGCGTGAAGGCGACTGGGCCGGTGAATTACTTGCGGAGGAATCGCCTCAATCTGTGCTGAGAGCTGCGTTTGATCCCAGCGGGGCGGAGTTAGCCGCCGTACTGGCTTATCAGGGGCGTCGAGTATTGATGTTTTGGAACTTGACGAATGGTCGTGTGGTTGAGCAATTCGATTTGATTTACAGTTCGGTGAGTCCCGGCTGGCTTGCCTACT
Source organism: Rubripirellula sp. (assembly GCA_029213145.1). Lineage (GTDB taxonomy): Bacteria > Planctomycetota > Planctomycetia > Pirellulales > Pirellulaceae > Rubripirellula. The sequence continues at coordinate 3,188 of JARGNK010000084.1, forward strand.
CTCAACCTTTCCATCGTCGAATTGGTCTGGAATATAAACGGGAAGGTTATCTGTTGTTGGATGATCTTTACTTGATCGATCGCAGAGCCAGAACGATCCCTTGGTCTTACGGACTGCGATTGGGGCGGCACATGGCTGGGGAGTTGGATGACCGTGAGTGGTTCGTCCAGCAAATCGGCGGCAGCGGAACGAAAGGTCAGCATTGGGATTGGATACTCGCCGCCTTACCAGTGCCCAGCGACGAGGTCATCACTCAAGCAGCGAATTTCGATACAAGCTCTGGTGAACTACCCACGAAAAGATCAGTGCTAACGGTCGATGGCGAACAAACAGCAATAGACTAACATCCCGGCGGTTTGCATCGATTGTTTTGGGGCTGGATGTTTTGGGCTGGGTGTCTTCCGTGAGTTCGCCGACCGCAGGCATTCGGATTGCTTGAGCGCTTGGTTATTGGTTATTGGTTATTGTTTATTGGTTCCGATACCGATTCGCGAACCGAAATTCGTTTAATCTCACGCCCCGCGAAAAGGCACCTTTGATGCGTCGGGGTGGTTACCTCGCACTGTCTTCTATCTTGTTTAGCCCCAAGCTAAAAACGTGAAGGTGATTGCACGTGCGCTGGTCCTCGAGTGGTCTTTTTTCGCGTGGTGATGTGCTTGGCTATCTGCAAAAAAGGCAAAGGAGTGGATTTCACTGCCGCGAGCTTCCGTGGTTAACCTTAATGGGGTGACATCAGTCGCATATTTTGGGCCTTTCACCGGTGTCCCATCGATCGACGCACCAATCTTCTCATCGGTGCGACGGCGAATCTGTCAAACGCGGGCGATCTGGCATGCTGATGCTTTTCAATGCTGCTACGATGCACCGAGTCAGTTTACTTTCCATAGTGATCGAGCCCCACGTCCTTTGAGGTGCAGGATCTTTCCATGCAAAACACCGGTTTCAACCGTCGCAACTTTCTCCTCTCAGGTGCATCGCTGGCGTTGGCGGTCAATTGTCGATCAGGGATTCGGGCCGCTGTAACTGAACCTCGGTTTGAAGTGAAGCAGATCACGCGTGGCCCCAAACATCACTGGTTCGGGTATTACGACAAATTCCAGTTTGACCCCAAGCGTCGCTACGTACTCGGCATGGAAGTTGATTTTGAACATCGCTCGCCCACGGCAGAGGATGTCATCAAGATTGGCATGGTCGATCTTGAGGATAACAACCGTTGGATTGAACTTGGTGAGACCAGGGCTTGGTGCTGGCAGCAAGGTTGCATGTTGCAATGGTTACCGGGATCTGAATCTGAAATCATTTGGAATGACCGAGTGGGCACCCGATTCATCTCACGAATCATGGACGTCCACTCACGCGAGAGACGAGAAATCCCCCATGCCATTTACTCCGTCAGTCCAGACGGCAAGCATGCGGTGGCCCCCGACTTTCGCCGTATCAATGACGTGCGGCCGGGGTATGGTTATGCCGGGCTAGCGGATCCCAACGTTCACGATCTGGCACCAAAGAGTGCGGGCATCGTGCACATTGACCTGACGTCAGGTGAATTCAAAACGATTCTTACGATCGCGGACGTTGCCCGAATGGGAACGATTCCAAACCAAACGCTTGGCATCAAGCATTACTTTAATCACTTGTTATTCAGTCCTGCGGGGGACCGATTCATCGCGCTGCATCGCTGGCGATACCCAGACGGCTCTCGATTGACCCGCATGATCACGGCTGGTCGAGACGGCAGCGATGTTCGAGTTGTCTGCGGAAACGGGTACACGTCTCACTTTATTTGGAGGGATAGTACACATATTCTCGCCCAATCTCGATACTTTGATGATAACGATGATTGGGGGAATTTCTTATTCGAAGATGTTGATGGTGGCGGCGAGGTGCTGGAAGTTGGACGGGGTGTGCTCGATAAAAGTGGCCACCTCAGTTACTTGCCCGGTAACCAATGGATTCTGAACGACACCTACCCCCGGGGATCGAAACGAGTGCAGACGCCACATCTATTTCACGTGCCCAGCGGTCGTCGCATCGACCTTGGTGATTTTCACCTGCCGCCGCTTTATAAAGGAGAATGGCGTGTTGATACCCATCCTCGCTTCTCCGCTGATGGCAAGCTTGTGTGTATTGATGCGCCCAGCCCAGGCGAGGGACGACAGCTGCATTTGATCGACATCAGCGATTTGGAGCTCGCTTGATTGGATCTTCGGGCCGTGGTCAGTCTGCGAATTGATCGTAAGTCAACATGCCAGAAATGGGCTCAGTGGTTAACAGGTCCATGTCGTTGCGAAGCAGACTGTCGACGGCCTCGTGATCAAGTTTCGATGAAACGTCGCCATTCGGTGCACTCAATGGTGACGTTGCGTTAAAGGTGGAAACCAGGTTTTGATTCGAACCGACTTGGCCGATGCTTGTGTTGATAAGACAATCATCGGGTTCGCTGATCGCGGGGCGACTTAACCCTGAGGCATTGGTTGCCAGGCGTGTTACCGACTCGGGCAATGGCTCCCCTTCTGGGGTGCTCGAGCGATGAATTGCTTCGATTTGCTCGCCTTCGGATGTGCTCGTCTGTTCGATGAGTCGGTTGATAACTCGGATGGCATCGTTGGCGGTAATTCGCCCGTCACCGTTGACGTCCAGATAGGGTGTTGGTTGCGAAGGCGGCATTGGCAGCGGGAGGTCGACATTGAATCCGCTGACCTTGCCAAGCATTAGTTCGTTGATGCACTGAAGTGCGTCGACCGCTGTCGTCTGCTGGTCATCGTTCACATCCGTTGGATCTGCTTGGTTTTGCCAAAGCGGTTGGTCATGAGCTACATCTGCGATGATCTTTTTCAATGCGTCGTATGTCGCTTCATCGCTTAGGTTGTATCCCGAGGTTGGAGTCAGATTGAGGGTTCCAACGAGCTCATTTTGTGGGTTGACAATTTTGACATCGCGATAGGTCACACCCCAGTTGTCGGTCCAAACGTCCGATGAGCCATTGTTATCGGCATCAACGTCTTGAAGGATTGGGATTGTCCGACCCTCTGACATCAACGAATTTCCACTCTCATATCCATGCTCATTGATTGCAGTGATCTGAATTGGTTTTTCCGGAAACTCGTTGCGCAATTCAGCTTGCATTTGGTCCAAGTAGCCAAACTGGCTACGGCAGTAGCCTCATGTTGAACGCACAAAGTAGAAAGCACCGGTTTGTCCCACTAGATCGCGAGGAGAGAAATTGGTGCTGTAGGCGGCTGAATTTGGATTGACGTCGGTGAGCTGGAAGTCAGGCACAATTTCACCAATGGCATCCGCGGCGAACAAGGCCCGGCTTTCCAGTGATTCCAGACGGATGGCTCGAGATTGTTTTGACCGAAATGTAATTCGGTGATGCGACTTCGATGGACTCATGAACACGAACGTAAGACCACTGGGGAAAGTTGAATTGTGTTTTAGAGCAAGCGTGGACGCTCGCTCAAACATTATAGTTGGTATCGGCGATGGCGGCGGCAAGCGAGTTTGTCTTCCCGCAGGCAAATACAGTGAGGGGCAACTGGACTCACTCTGCCCGTTGTTTTCCTTTGACAATTTGTCGGCCAGCGTCGTCCAAATTTCTAGAACGGTCCTCCAAAATTCTAGAACGATCGGGCGCGGCGGTGCGTTCCTTGGGTATGCCACTCAGGCCTCCGCGTGTGGCCGAGTCGCGACACTTCTGGTAAATGTTCTTCGAGATTGCCGGACTGCGGGTGGCTGGGGTTTGCCCCCGCAGGGCTACTCAATGGGGTGATCAGATTTCCTTGGTGAGCTTTCGGTTGCGGAAGTTTCAGCAGAATGATCTGCCCGCAAGTATCTGCTGAATTGCGTTGGTGAGTCCTTTGCCAGCGTGTTGGACACTTTTAAATCACCAGAATCGTAGTCGATTGATTCACTCAAGATCCTGCCCGTTTTCGTCTGCCGAGCATTTTGGTCCGTAGAAAGGGCACTAAACAACTTCTTTTTTTTGATGGGTGACCGGACAATTCTTGGCCTTTTTTTATCTTGGCCGTAACCAAGCCAATATCCAGCGCTATATCCTTCTTGACCGAACGGTGCAGCTCAAGGAATTATGCGTCTGTAAAAACGGAAATCCATGCCCGAAAAACGACCAGAGCCATCCTTCGAATTCGTTCAGCTTCTGACCAGCCATCAGAGCCGGCTCTATGCGTATGTGTTGTCGCTTCTTGGCGACCGCACTCAGGCAGAGGATGTTCTGCAGGAGACCAATGCCGTGCTATGGCGTAAAGCCTCGGAATTCAAACTCGGCACTAACTTCGGTGCTTGGATGCTCAAAGTTGCCTACTTCCAGGTTATGGCTCACCGCCGCAGGCTCACTCGGGATCGTCTTATCTTTGACGATGACTTTCTTCAGGACATGGCGGAAGGTGCGGAGAAGCAGGGCGAGCGGCAGGGCGAGAATCAACGACGCCTGGGTGACTGCATTGGAAAACTAACCGAACGGTATCAGGAACTCATTCGTCGCCGATACACCGACGGTGCCACCCTTAAATCAATCGCTGCACAAAGTGGTCAGTCAGAGAACTCAATCAAGCAGGCGCTTTTCAGAGCGCGTGCCGCGTTAATCGAGTGCGTCAAAGGTCACCGTCAGGAGGAGGCGGTATGACAGACGAAGCGCAACAAGAATTGGAGTCTCTCCTCATCGAAATGACCGAGGGCGAACTTTCGTCAGAACAAGGCCATCGTTTATCGGAGTTGATTCGCCAGTATCCCTCCGCAAAACAGCGGTACCTCGAATACTGTCAGATTCACACCATGCTTGCGTGGGAGCACGGAGTGTTGGGGGATCTGCAGTTGCCAGAATTCTCTGCCGCTCCCGAAGTTTCGTCCGGTATCTTTAGCTTTTGGAAGCCATTGGCCATCGCTGCCGCGGTGTTGGTAGCCGGAGTGATCTTGTGGCCGCAGTGGGACGCACCCTTGAAATTGAAACCAGGCGAAACGGTCGCGACCTTGACCCGGAACGTGGCCGCCAGTCTGGAATTGTTCGGCGAATCGTCTGAATTTAGTAATGGCAGCGATATTCGAACGGGTAGTTACCAGCTTGACGAAGGTCTCGTTCAAATCACCTTTGAATCGGGCGTCGACGTGGTCATCGAAGCACCGGCTTCCTTCGAAATACATGACGCCGGATTCATGATCTTGAACGAGGGGCGTCTGTCGGCCAATGTCACTCCGGAAGGTGTCGGTTTCACAGTGGAGACCCCCGATGCTGAAGTTGTTGATTATGGGACCGAGTTCGCCATCGAAGTCGTCGGCGAACGCAGCAGCGAAGTCCACGTGTTCCAAGGCGCAGTGGAAGTGCAACCAAAGCAGCGCGACAGCTCCAGCGATCCTGTTCGTCTTGTTACCAATCAGGCGACTCGCATTGATCACGCGACCCTTATCCCACTCGGCATCTCCGTAGACACGCAGAGGTTTCTCCGAAGTCTCGATGAGCCGCAGCCAACCTACAGCGGAAATATTCGTGAGCTGCGACCTCTCGCTTATTATCGCATGGCAGTCATGGACGACGGCTACACCTTGAAAGATGCGGCCAAAGGTCATGGAAATACGGCCACCGTGGTGAAAGGTAATGCACGCCGGCAACCCTTCGCGCCGGGACGTATCGGTTCATCGCTTCGGCTAGGTGGGCCTAAAACGGGAGGGTACGCAAAGATCTCGTCAGGCCTCGAGCTCCCAACAACTGAGTTCACGATCATGGCTTGGGTCCACACCCAAACGCTGCCGAGGGACGCAGTTCTTGTCTCCGACATGAATCTTTCGGGCGACGAAACAATTCGCTTTGGGCTGATTGGCGATCACGGGTATTTGGGCCTTACCCTCACCAACGGAAAGCGGGCTCTGCAGATCTTGGATTCGTCACCGTTGCCTCTGGAGGAATGGACGCATGTTGCCGTCGTCAAGACCACTGAGGGTTTGAAGCTATACCGAAACGGCGTCCTCGTTTCCTCTGAGCTGTCAAAAGGCTTTGAAGCACAACCGCACAGCGTTCTCAGCATTGGGGGAATCCCGAAGGATTCCGGGGGCAAGAAACGCAATCGAAGATCGGGGTTCTGGTACGGACGGATCGACGAACTTGCCTTTTTTGGCACTGCTCTCACTGGCGAACAGATTGAGAGCCTGTACCAACTCACACCATCCATTTGATCTCAAGAAAGACTGAATCGTACGACGAACGATGAAACTTTTAACAACACTGTTGTTGTCGGCCGTTCTACAGGTTGGCGTCACCTCCGAAGATTCATGGGGAGGTCAGCCGGCAAACGCAGCTGACCAGATTGACGCGATCATCCGGCGTGACCTAGAGAAACGCGATCTACAACCCAATCCGCTGGTCGGCGATTTGCAATTTGTCCGTCGCGTGTATCTGGATGTGATTGGTCGAATTCCGACCAATGAGGAACTCCGAAGTTTCTATGCCGACACCCGCAGGGACCGTCGAGCCAGGTTGATCGACAAGCTGCTGGAATCACCAGGCCACGAATCTCATCTGTTCAATTGGCTCGCAGATATGCTTCGTGTCAAGGATGAGTATTACCGTATTGGTAAGACATGGACCTTTCACACCTGGCTGAAGGAGCAACTTCGAGAGAATCGTCCGTGGGACGAATTGGTCCACGAATTGCTGACCGCAGAAGGCCGGCTCGGAGAGAATGGAGCGACCGCGTATCTGTTGCGCGATGCCAGTATGCCGCTGGACAGCCTTTCCAACACAATGACCACCTTCCTGGGCGCCAATGTTGCCTGTGCTCAGTGCCATGACCACCCGTTCGCCGAATGGACTCAACGCGATTTCTACGAAATGGCCTCGTTCTTTGGCTCAACGGCCTTTGAGCGTGTCGACACTCGCAAGCCGGCAATCACACTCCGCGATGGACGGTTTTCGAAAGCGAATCTTGTCACCTTGCTTCAGCCAAACATGGAACGCGTGATCTATGAGCCGGGCCGCGCAACCGAATTCCCTGAAGACTACGCCTATGATGACGCACAACCTGGCGAAAAGGTCGTTCCGAAATTTATTACATGGGTAGGTGCCAGACGGGCCAATGTGACAACGAAAGACCCACGCAATCTGCGGAGTCTATTCGCCCGCTGGATGACTTCACCCAAGAACCCCCGATTCGCCGAGGCGATCGCGAATCGTATGTGGAAAAAGTTCTTTGGTGTCGCTGTAAAAGAGCCGGTGACAGACCTCGACGCCTTGGAAGAAGCGACGAATCCGGAGCTGCTAAAGTTTCTCGCTCAGCTCATGCGGGATGCAGAATTCGACCTCCGCGAGTTCCAGCGAGTTGTTCTTAATACAAAAACGTACCAGCGGCAGGTCAGCGTGACGCCTCCTGAAGGCGAGGAGTTCCGATTCCCCGGCCCTTTGTTACGTCGCATGACAGCTGAGCAGATTTGGGACTCGATCGTTCTTCTCCTGCGAGGGCCGGAGATCGACCAGCTGAAGACGGACAACGCGCCTGTGATGCAGCGTCTGGTTTTCCCGTTCGAATTCACCCACGACAGAAAGGAAATCGCCAAGGATCGCGAGAAGATCCTCGACTTCGCGAGAACACTGTTGCCCGATGGAGAGGAGTCGAATGGCGTAGGTGGTCGAAGTTTGTTCCTCCAGTCTGGCAACAAGCAGTCTGGCAACAAGCAGTCTGGCAACAAGCAGTCTGG
>JARGNK010000084.1:10991-18921 GCA_029213145.1 Rubripirellula sp.
CAGTCTGGCAACAAGCAGTCTGGCAACAAGCAGTCTGGCAACAAGCAGTCTGGTGGCAAGCAGTCTGGTGGCAAGCGGTCGGGCAGCAGACGGGCTGGGAAACGCAGCGGGAACGAGGGATGGCTGCGCGCTTCTGAACTGGAGCAACCAATGCCACCAACGCACTTTCTGCGAATCGCTGGTCAGTCAGCTCGTGAAGTTGCTGATGACGGGTCGACCGAAGGCGGCATCACCGAAGCGTTGGCGATGATGAACGGCGAAATCACAAAGAGTCTCATGACCAATTCGCTGATTATGAAAACAACCCATAAACAGAATACGCCGGTTGAACAGATTGCCTTCCTTTACCGCACCTACCTGTCGAGACCTCCGCGTGAACAGGACATCAATCAGTGTCTCGCCGCACTCGATCAAGGGCTCGATGTGGGAGACATTGCCTGGGCCCTGTTGAACTCCCGCGAGTTCATGTTCATCCAATAAACGTCGCCTGTCCGTCAGTAATCACCTGATCATCCAAGGTTTGATCCGAAATGAAGCAACGGCTTAACGCTTTAGACACACCGACGCGTCGAGCATTCGTGGAACGCTGTGCAGCGACCTCGTTCGGCCTGAGTATCGTACCAACAGCACAACTCGCTGCGGCAGAGTCAGCCGAGCACAACGGTGCCGGGTACGGAAAAGCGAAGAGCGTGATCTGGCTGATGCTCAGCGGCGGCTTGAGTCACATCGACTCGCTGGATCCGAAACAAGGCAAATCGAAGGGACCGGCCAAGGCGATTAACACGTCAGCCGACTTTCAGGTCACCGAATTCTTTCCGAAGTTCGCAACAGTTGCAGACCGAGTCTGTGTGATCCGTTCGATGGAAGCAAAAATCGGTGTCCACAAGCCAGCAAAGTACTTCATGCGGACCGCCTACGAACCTCGCGGAACGATATTTCACCCCAACCTCGGAGCCTGGGGTTCTCACTATCTCGGACGTAGTAGCAAGACTTTGCCGTCAAATGTGTGCATCAATCGCCGTTCTGACCAAGGCAACGGTTTCTTTCCTTCCAGCTACGCACCGCTCGCGATTGGAGACCCAAGCCGGGGGATCAATGACGTCGAATCGATTGGCGGGAAGTCTCGGGCAGAAAAACGACTGGCATTGTTAAATGGACTCGACGCCGACTTCCGGAGAAAAACCAATGACAAAGTGGTCAATGCCTACAACGGTTTCTACGACGATGCTCTCGCGTTAATGAAGAGCAAGGAACTGAAAGCATTCGACCTATCTCACGAATCGTCAGAACAGCGCGCAGCTTATGGCAATAATTCATTCGGCCAGGGTTGCCTGCTCGCTCGGCGGTTGGTTGAATCGGGGGTTCGTTTCGTCGAGGTCAACCACGATGGCTGGGATCATCACAAAGCACTCGCCGACGAAATGGAGGACGTGGCGCCGGTGTTTGACCAGGCATTCGCAACACTCATCACCGACCTTGAACGCCGAGGGATGTTGGACTCAACACTGGTTGTCGTCGCGACGGAATTTGGCCGCAAGCCGGACTTCAGTGGCGATGGCCGCAGTCATCATCCGGTCTGCTTTTCCACCGTGCTCGCAGGTGGAGGGGCCAAGCCAGGCTTTGTCTATGGCAAGAGCGATGATCGTGGATACTACGTCGATGAGAACGCTGTTTCAGTCGGTGCCTTCCACGCAAGCATCGCGTTTGCGGCCGGTATGGAAATCGAAAAACCGGCCCTATCGCCCTCCGGTCGTCCGATGACCGTCGGTGACGGCGAAAAGCCTGTGCTGGAGTTGTTCTCATGAAGGTGAAACGATCAATTCGCACTTTTCTTTTCGTCGTCAGTACCTTCTCGATACTCGTCGCGAATGTTCATGCTCAGAGTAACAGCAAAGGAAAAGACAGTCGTGTTGTTGTTGGTACGCTGACGGGCATCGACGCAACGGGCGCAAAGCTTGACGTGCTTCAGAGCGGTGAGTACCTGCGCAAGCTACAGGTGAACGCTAAGACCTTGGTCCAGTTCGTAGGTTTACTCTCGAAGGGTGAACAGAAGCCAGAGGTTGGCATGGGAGTGAAAGCGACCTGCGAGAAAGATGGCAGCGTTAAATCAATCATTTTCACGCCGTCGGTCGGTGAGCCAGCGATCCTTGGCGAAGAGCGACTGAAGATGACGGAACAGGAGTTGTTTAAGGCAACCGACAAAGACGCCAGCAACTCAATCAGCTACGTCGAGTTCAGTAAGTACATTTATCACTCACCAAAGCATTTTCCGGACTTGTTTCGCAAGCTCGATAAGGACGGCGACGGTGTGTTCGATGCGGCTGAATTCGCCGCCGCACCTAGCAAGGTGTCCTGGTGGCAACTCTCTCGCCGAGCCCCTGATGAATGGTTCATTCAAGCGGATGAAAACATGAACAGCATGCTTGACTTGGAAGAGTTTTCCTTGATTTGCACAAGCGGGAATCACGTGGAAAACCACTTCGAACGGGCGGACCGGGATAAGTCTGGCAGTCTCACTCAACGTGAAACGGCTACCTACATTCGTAGCGTCACGCACGGAAAAGCCAAAAGTAAGAAACAACGAAAATGGGATGAACAAGTGAAAACGCAATCAAGTGATTGAGCTTCACTTCTTTGACGCAACATTGTCCGGAGCACTGACTAAAACTCGGTTCCAACTCGGCCTATAAATCTGCAACCAACCTGAATATCGACTATGAGAATTCGACTCGTATTGAATGCACTGATCCTTTTGAACGCACTGATCCTCGGTTTGATCGGTATGCCCTCCATCGTCTTGGCGGAGGAGAAACCGAACATTGTCATCATCCTGACAGATGATCAGGGCTATGCGGACGTCAGCTACAATCCGCACTCCCCGCCAGAAGTCAGTACGCCGAATATTGATGCCCTGGCGCACTCGTCCATCATCTGCACTCAGGGCTACACCAGTGGACACGTGTGTTCACCCACTCGCGCAGGACTCATGACGGGGCGTTATCAGCAACGATTTGGAATCTATACGGCAGGTGAAGGAGGCTCAGGCGTCCCGCTTGATGAAGTGTTTATTCCTCAGCGACTCAAACCAGCTGGTTATGTCTCGGGTGCATTGGGCAAGTGGCATCTCGGACTTACCGAAGAATATCACGCCATGAACCGAGGGTTCGATGAGTTCTATGGCTTCATGGGACGCGGTGCCCACCCCTACTTTGACCATTCTGATATGGATCACCCCATCTACCGGGGCCTCACACCGATTCAAGAAAAGGGTTACCTCACCACACGAATCACGGAGGAAGCGATCGATTTTATCAGCCGGCATAAAGAGGACCCGTTTTTTCTCTATGTTGCTTACAACGCAGTTCATGCGCCACCGGAGGCACCTGAAAAAGACATCAAGAACGTAACTGGTGACAAAACACGCGACACCCTCATGGCCATGATCAAGCATCTCGACATGGGGGTCGGGGAGATTGTGAAGTCGCTTAAGGAGAACGACATCTTTGATAACACGCTGCTGATCTTTCTCACCGATAACGGCGGATCCAGCGCCATGCACGCCAACAACACCCCGCTTCGCGGTTTCAAGCAGATGGACTACGAAGGCGGAATCCATGTTCCGTTCATTGTGTCCTGGCCAGCTCGATTAGAAGGTGGGAAAAAGTGTGATGTTCCCATGTGGTCGACTGATCTGTTCGCCACGGCGCTCGACGCGGCTGGGCTTCCGATGCCGAAGGAGAAGCCCCTAGACGGTAAGAGCATTCTGCCAGCGCTCAAAGGTGAAACCGATAGCCTACACGACGAACTGTATTGGAGTTCGGCGGGCGAGAAAGGCAAGTGGGCCGTTCGTTCAGGGGATTGGAAACTCGTTGCAGAGAAGAAACGCATCGAACTTTTCGATCTTGGAAAAGATCTTGGCGAAACCACCGACCTTGCTGCAAAACATCCGGAAGTGGTTTCTGAACTCACGACCAAGTACAACGCATGGCTCGATGAAATGGCGGATCCGGTCAGCAAGCAGGAGAAGCGTTGGAGACCTGACGCTGGCACGCCAGCTAAAAGAATGACGAAAGAAGAAAAGAAAACAGAACGAGAAAAAAAGAAAGCCGAACGCATCAAAGCACGCGAAGCAAAGTAACGACGCAAAGCTCCACCATCATCGCAATGTCTGGCTCTTAGTCGAACGTGATCTACCACCCCATGCTGTTAACCCGAATTATGACCATGAACACGTTTTTCTCCATCTCGACCTTCTGTCTATTGGCAGTGTTTGGCACCGTTGTTCGCGGGGAGCGTCCTAACATCATCATGTTTCTGATCGATGATCAGAACCCATCGAGCATCGCCGCATTTGGGGGTGATACCTACACGCCCAACCTTGACCGTATGGCAGAGGAGGGAATGAAATTCACTCGTGCCTATGTCAGCAGCTCAGTTTGTACGCCATCTCGATACAGCTTCCTTACCGGACGGTTTGCCGGCAACTCGCACAGCAAACTTTACGCCGAAGCGGTCGGCGGCAAAAAGAATCAGGGCCTTCCCAATTTCAATGTTGCGTTGGAACGGGACAAAATGAACGTCGGCAATGTGCTCCGTGAAGCCGGATATACCACTGGATTTGTTGGGAAATTCCACCTCACTTCCAAGCTCGATTTCCCGGAGTTCTATAAAGGTAAAGACCGGTGGATCGAGATCCCGAAAGACGCGAATCCTGGCTCTAAATCCTCGTCTCAGTTCGAGCACAACGAACGCTGGATGCGGCGTTACTTGAAAACGCTTGGTTTCTCCTGGGCGAAGAACGTCTATCCAGAAAATGTGCGCGCTCCCTATTCAATGCACAACCCAGAGTGGACGACGGTGGCAGCTCTGGAATTCATCGAAGAGAACAAGGATGGCCCCTTCTACCTTCACCTCTGCAGCACGCTGCTGCATGGGCCGGATCGGTCCTGGCGAAAATCGATGGATCATCCGCTTGTCACTGGAGCCGGGGAGGTTGAAAGTCTTCCCGACGTTATGACACCTCGCTCAGAGCTCCTAAAAACAATCACCGAAAGAGGCTTCGATCCCGACAGTCATGTGGCTGGTGAAGCGTGGATCGACGATTCGCTGGGGGCGATTTTTCGAAAGCTAAAGGAACTCGGTATCGATGACAACACGTTGGTTATTTTTGCTCCGGACCACGGTCGTGACGGCAAAGCGGCGGTCTTTTCACACGGTAGTTGTCAAGTTCCCATGATCATGCGTTGGCCAAAAGGAATTTCGGCAAGTCAGGTATGTGACGAGCTCGTGCAGAATATCGATCTCGTGCCTACGTTTTTCGAGCTTGCTAAAGCGCAGGTGCCAGATGCTTATCGAATCGATGGCCAGAGTCTCACCCCTCTTTTAAACAACGGGAGTGCCGGGGATTGGCGGGATCATCTTTATCTTGAAATGGGATCTGCTCGGGCAACCGTCACCAAAGATTGGTCCTACATTGCCGTGCGTTATACAAACGAACAGATCGCCGTCATAAAGAAAGCTGAGCCGCAAAATTTACCAAGAGCCATGTCCTACATCGGGCGATTGGGCATCGGAGTTCGAGGGGCTGATCGGCCCGGTTTTTTTGACCAAGATCAACTTTATGACCTGAAACGGGATCCCAAAGAAATGAAGAACCTGGCTTTGAACAAAGGTCAGTCCAATCGGTTAAAAGAAATGCGCGGGCTCATGCAACGCGACCTCGAAGTGATTGGTCGACCGTTTGGTGAGTTCATTCCTGGTGGGAACGCCGCTGGTCCGGGGCAGATTGATAAGCAAATCGAAATCGTCAAGCAACTCGAGATTAAAGGCAAAACGGTAACGGTGCCAGCGGCTTTAAAGAACAGCCTGGGTGGGGCAGGTGAGCCAATTCCAGAGAACAAAGCGATGAAGAAAGCAGAACGCGAAACGCGTCGAAAGGCTCGCCAAAATGCCAAGGCGAATGCTCAGGAAAACACGGATCAATGATCCGATTTACTTTCATTGACGACTGCTTCTTCGGTACCGGGGAGGCAGTGAGCCCGGTCCATCTGGCGTAACGACCTGCCAGCAGATGAATCTTAGAAAAAGAGTGTGGTTCACTCACTTGTCTGTCTGCTTGGAACGCGGGCCACGTATCATTTGAGGAGGGCGAAGCTCAGCGGTGCAGAACCAAACGGGATCGATCGGCTTTCAGGTCTGCCCGGTAGATGCCCACAGCAGACTATCGAGACGCAATATCGTGTTCCAGCGGTTCCCACGACTGGGAGAAGCGTGCCGTTAGTCGCCGAAGCCGACGAGGTGTCGACGTCGGGACTCGGGCGCAAATAAGCGACGCTGGGACGTAAACAAGCTACGCAGGGACGTAAACAAGCTACGCTGGGACGCAAACAAGCTATGCTGGGACGCAAATAAGCTACGCTGGGACGCAAACAAGCTACGCTGGGACGGCGGACGAATTGCATTCCGAAAAACAAGCTCGCCCAACGCTTAATGGCACGCAGTCAACGAGGATTCAGCAATGATGCTTCGAATAACGCAATACTTGATTAATGCGTCGCCATTGTTTGTCCTGCTGTTCCTTGTAGGCGAAACGCAGGCGGCGAATATGCAGACCGTGAAGATCGCTCCCAACAACCAGGGGTTTGTGCTTTCTCCGTCCGGTGACCGCTACGTTCCGTGGGGCCACAACTACGCCTCCGTTGACATCCTGGAACGTTTGAGCAAGGACCGTGTTCGTGTTGAACGAGAGTTTGCCGAGATGAAGGCCGCCGGCACGACCGTTGCTCGGATTCACCCCGAGATGCCGAGAATCGTGACCGCTCCGGGCAAAGCCGATCCGCGTGCGATCAAACAACTCAAAGAGCTGCTTACGATCGCAGAAAATTCAGGGATCTATCTCAAAATCACAGGCCTCGCCTGCTACAAAATCGACAACCGTCTGGCTTGGTATGATTCGATGGATGAACAGGAGCGTTGGAAGACGCAGGCTTTTTTCTGGGAGACCATCGCGGAGACATGTGCCGAGAGCCCGGCTGTTTTCGCCTACGATCTCGTCAACGAGCCTGCGGCATTCGGCAAACCCGCCGATGGGTGGTATACGGGCAGGATGGGCGACGTCGAATTCTGCCAGCGGATTAGTCTTGCTCCAGGCAATCGCACGGGTGACGATGTTTTTCGCGAGTGGACGAACCGCATGGTCGATTCCATCCGCAAGCATGACAAGCAACACTTGATCACGATGGGGATGCTCCCGTTCCCCGGCGCCTATAAAGCAGCTGCCGAACAGCTCGATTTTGTTTCGCCTCATCTGTATCCCAAGTCGGGTAAGGTTGATGACGAAATCAAACTCCTTCGAAAATTCGACTGGGGTAAACCAGTCGTGATTGGCGAAACCTTTCCTTTGAAGTGCGGTGCAGACGATGCGCGAGATTTCCTTCTCAAGAGCCGCGAGTACGCGGACGGATGGATTGGACACTGGCCAGAGGAATCCCCAGCAGAGCTGGCTGATTTAAAAAAGAACGGTAAGGCCACGATCCAAAACGCAATCTGGCTATCCTGGATAGACCTCTTTCGAGAGATCGGTCCACAAATGATCCGTGAAACCTCGAAAATCGAAACGATCAAATAGGGACGGAGACGACGCATTGCGGTGAGCCATGCCCACTGGAGGTTGAAATGCAAATCGCCTAAATTCGGATCTGCAGCTGAATTGCATGTAAAGCGAACCGAAGAAGAAGTGGCAGTAGCGAGCGGTCACCAGGCACCATCAGCGGATGGGGAATCGGGTCGCGATCGAATCTGGGATTGCCTGAGTATCCTGCCATCCTGCCCCATGCGATTCTCTGCGTTGCTATTCTGTTTCGGAATGCAATTCGTCTGTTTTTAAGACATTGGTCTGATTCCAAGACGCAGTATCAACATAAGCAGTATC
>JARGNK010000084.1:19021-33575 GCA_029213145.1 Rubripirellula sp.
TATCAACACACGCAGAATTTGAACACGCAGTATCTGAACACGCAGTATCTGAACACGCAGTATTTGAACACGCAGTATCTGAACAAGCAGTATCTGAACAAGCAGTATCTGAACAAGCAGTATCTGAACAAGCAGTGCAAAACCCACGTCCCGGAATTCCAATGAAGTCTTCATTCGCCTCCCTGCTCTTGCTTCTGTTCCTCATCAGCTTTGCACAGGCTGAGGAGGGTATGTATCCCATCAGTGAAATTGGTGGATTGGGGTTAGCAGACAAGGGGCTAAAGCTGACGGTTGAAGACGTTTTCAATGCCGATCAGACTTGTCTTGTCGATGGTATTTGCAAGGTGAATGGCTGCACCGGATCCTTTGTTTCGCCTCGCGGCTTGATCATCACCAATCACCATTGTGCTTATCGTGCAATTCAGAGTTCGAGCTCCACGGGCAAGGACTACTTGCGCGACGGTTTTCAGGCGAAGAGTCTCGGCGATGAAATTCCCGCCCAGGGGTATACAGTTCGCATCACAGAGTCTTTTCGAGATGTTTCCGATAATGTGCTGTCCGCGATCACTCCCGGGATGAGTTATACGGAGCGAACCAAGGCGATCGAACAACGCCAGAAAGTGCTCGAAAAGAACGCCGAAAAAGAACACGAGGGTCAGCGGGCTGAAGTCGCAGAGATGTTTGCTGGCAGAACTTACGTGCTCTTTCTTTACACGTACATCCAAGATGTGCGATTGGTTTTTGCTCCACCAGCTTCTGTTGGCAATTTTGGCGGCGAAACGGATAACTGGGAGTGGCCACGTCACACCGGTGATTTTTCCTTCATGCGAGCCTATGTTGCCCCGGACGGTTCCACCGCCGAGTACTCAAAGGATAATGTGCCCTACCAGCCAAAACGCTTCATTCAGGTTGAACCAAAAGGCGTGGATGAAGGTGACTATGTAATGCTGATTGGCTATCCCGGTCGTACGGCCAGGCACAAAACCGCAAGCTTTCTGGATTACGAACAACGTGTTCGATTGCCCTACGTGGTTGACCTCTACCAGTGGCAGATTGAACAGATGCAGCAGGCTGGCGAAAAGGATCGAGCCGTTGCGCTCAAGCATTCATCACGAATGAAAAGTCTGGCAAACGTCGAGAAGCGATCGCGTGGTCAGCTCAAGGGACTGGTGCAAAAAGAGATCGTAGCGACAAGGGCCGCTGCCGAATCCAAATTACAAGCGTTCATCGACTCCGATGCTAATCGTCGCGAGAAATATGGCACGCTGCTGGAGGAGATTGACGAAGTCTACGCCGAGATGGAGGCAAAGCAGTTCGAGCTGGACATCCAGAACCTTCGTTCGGCCAGTCGGTTGATGTACTTTGCCTTCACCATTTACGACAGCGCGGTTGAACGGCAGAAAGCCGATGTGGAGCGTGAGACGCCCTACATGGATCGGAATATCGATCTGACACGTCGCCGCCTCATGCTTGCCGTCGAAGATTATCATGCGCCGACGGATCGCAACATCTTGGAGGGGATGTTGACGCGTGTCAGATCTGCGGGCGACAAGACGAAGAAGATTGTGGCTCAGTTGCCGCCTGAAGATTCACTTGCCGACTACTACGCCAAAACATCCCTTGGGGACCCTGGCTTCGTTCAATCATGCTTTGACAAGACTCCTCAGCAGCTTGAGGCACTCGAAGATCCAGCACTCTCCACCATCATTCGGCTCTACCCAAAGTACCTTGAACTGAGAGAGCAATCTAAGTCGCGAGAGGGAAAACTCGACCAGCTCTACGGCGACCTCGTCACTGTGAAGCAGGAGTATCTGAAGCAGAAATTTGTACCCGACGCAAATGCGACACTCCGACTGACCTTTGGTCACGTCAAAGGTTATTCTCCCGAAGACGCAGTCTACAAGTCGCCAATTACAACCTTGGGCGGAGCGGTCGCAAAAGCAACGGGTGTAGAGCCTTTCGTTATGCCACAAACGATCATCGACAAACACACCCAGCGAGATTTTGGCCAGTTCATGCATCCCAAGCTGAACGATGTGCCGACTGCGATTTTGTACGACACTGACACAACCGGAGGCAACTCGGGTAGCCCTATTCTGAATGGTGACGGACGACTCGTCGGTGTCAATTTCGACCGTGCGTTCGAGGCTACGATCAACGATTTTGCTTGGAACGAATCGTATAGCCGATCGATTGGTGTCGATATTCGCTATGCATTGTGGCTTACCGGCAACGTGTTCGGCGCGAACCACCTGTTGAGTGAAATGGGTGTGGAATAATGGCCGCGGAACAAAAGCGAAGCCTTTGCCTGGATGGCGAATGTGAATTCCTCGCGGCGATCCCTAGAAACAACGGCGTCGACGTTGACAAACAAGCCGAGGAATGAAGATCTGCCGGCCCCGACGTGTTCGACAAGCAAAGAATGCGTCGGTAGATTCTCGAACGAACGCACGGGTTTTCAGAGATCAACAAGATGAGGCGATCGCTCGGCGGCCGAATGCAATGAATCGTTGTTTCCGGTTTCCTGAGTTTTGTCCGGTTTTTTCGATGGCGTCAACCGATCATCGAACGCAAAGGTTACCTTTGTTTTCATGACGGAATTCAATTGTTGGAATGGTTGAAAAGTCACTAGTCATCTGGATAATCCAAGGTGTTTAAAAACCGGCGAATTACATTCGCGACAGCTTGCTGAGTCAACTCAACATTGGGGATAAAAGATGAATGAAGAATTAATATTGGATGCTCAGCGTGGCTGGGGAGCCGGCATTGTGAAGATAGGTGAGGTTTTTCTTGACAAAGGCGACTACCGCGCTGCCGCCGAAGAGCACATTTCCAGTTTTTACAATTATCAGGAAGGGATCGTGCTGTTTAAGCCAACCCTCGTTTCCGAACGCCAATTTAGGGTGAGTTTCGAAGGAGCTCTGTCCTATTTCGTAGGTGGAAATGTCGATTACCCAGAGGACGGTGGATTTGCAATCAGGCCTTGGTCAGCGGTTCGCTGGGAGAACATTGGAACCAAGATCATTGGGAATATGGCGGTCGCGATGGGAAACTATTTCTTCACTCCCGTCGATGGCAGTGGTGACGTAAAAGTTGAGTACTCGTTCGGATATACGACGAATGCTGAGGGACAGCTGAAAATCATACTTCATGATTCTCACTTGCCGTTCACTCGCGATACTTAGCAAGCGGTTCAAGCACCGCTGGGCTTCGGTTCACGCGCGATCACTGAGCCCGGCCTCTGGTTCACGGCGGAACCACAGCGTTTCCCGCCGCGGTGAACCATTTGCCCTCTTTTGCCATTCTTACGAATGAGCGAATTGGCAGGGGTGCTTTCGCATCTTGGATCTGCTGCTAGTCCGGGATACGGACCCGTGATGTCAACAGGACCGGGGCGTACAGCACAACGCTCACGCGAGTGGCACCTTCTTTGGTCCGTCGCAGTGATCTTTCGCCGTTAACGTGTTCCAGTTTAGACCAGGCCGGTTTGTATTGCGTCTTAATCAAGTGAAGCTGTTAAGCGACTTCATTGATCATGAAGTCGGAGGATTTCGCTTTCCAGTATGTCCATCGACACTGGAAAACTGCGGGTGATGACCGGTTCTCCTTGATCGAAAAGTACATAGGTCGGACAAACCGTTCCTCCGAGTTGTGCAACCATCTGGGCGTTTGCATTGAAGTCGACTCGGATGACGTCCACGTTGCCCTCCAACGCTTCGCGCAGCCGGACGGCGTCACTTTTCGTTTGGGCACATCGCGGGCAATTAAAATCGACACCAAACTCCACCAAAACCGGTGACTCACTGCCCTGAAGGTAGGTATTGAGTTGGCTTCCGCGGACAACTGGGAGGCTGCGTTCGATCGAGTCCATGGCTGTTGATTCACCATGGTTGCCACTGCATCCAGCCGTCGCGGTCAATAACCAAATCGCCATCGAAAAAGAGACGCCCAGGCTGGACACCGTCGGTCTGTTCGATATCTCTGTTAGAACCATTGAGTAAAACCCTCATTCATTCCTTTTTCGGCAACGGTTGCCGGACCCATTTTCACGCTTCAGAGGAAGCGGCAAGAACAGCCTCTAATTTAATATTCCACTGCGGGAATGGATCATCAAGGTCTTTCCATGCCTCGATTCCCAGAGACATCTCTTCATCGGTTAGTAGGCATTCTTGAAGCGAATTGTCGAGTTCGGTTTCATCGATTCCAATTCCAATGAAAACCAACTCTTGACGACAGTCACCGACATCATCATTCCATCGCTTCTTGATTTCGGCTCGTATCGACTCAATCTCTGGCCAATTCGATTTTGGAACCGCTGCCCACCAAAAACCACCGAAATCGAGCCGTGCGACGCGACCTGCCTGGGACCAAACACCGATCTTGTCGAGACGGCTCGCCAACCAGAAGAATCCTTTGCTTCTTAAAACGCCGTTCCAATCTTGGTTCAAGCAATCAAAGAATCGCTGCGGGTGAAAAGGTCGTCTCGAGCGGTAAACAAAGCTGGTCACACCGTACTCGTCCACTTCGCTTTCCCCATCCCCACGAAGTGTTAGTTGCCAACCCTTGCTCTGTTTAGCAATTTCAAAATCGAATCGTCCCGTGCCCATGATTCGTGATGGTTCGACTCGGCCAAAAGACGAACGAATTTTCAACGCGTGAGGGTTTAGCTGCTCGATAAATGCCTCGATCGCGCCAAGCTCTGCATCCTCAACCAAATCGGTTTTGTTCAGGATGATGACGTTCGCAAATTCTGCCTGCTCGGTCAGCAAGTCGGCAACTGTTCTTGGGTCGTTTTCGTCCGCTGCTTGCCCGACACTCTGCAGATCTTTTCCGATCCGCAGGTCTTCCAGGAAATTAGCAGCATCGACAACCGTCACCATTGTGTCCAGTTCTGCAATTTCGGAGAGTGCAACACCATCTCCGATTGCAAACGTGAATGTGTCGGCTACAGGGGCCGGCTCTGAAATACCGGTCGATTCGATGAGCAGGTAATCAAAACGCCCTTCCTTTGCCAGATTTGCTACCTCCAGTAGCAAGTCCTCTCGAAGAGTGCAGCAGATGCAACCGTTGGTCATCTCAATCAGTTTTTCGTCAGTTCGACTTAGAGCGGCGTCTCCACCTGCGACCAACTGAGCATCAATGTTCACCTCGCTCATGTCGTTGACGATTACAGCAACACGCAATCCATCGCGATTGGTCAAGACATGATTTAGCAAGGTTGTCTTGCCGGCTCCAAGAAACCCTGACAGAACCGTAACTGGTAGTTTCTTCATCGTTGCTTCTCGGAGAAGGTGTACTGGTCGAGCGTTTGTTTGAGTGGCTGATTTGGCTGATTCCATTGCTGCCTGCTTAGATAACGCCACGCGGCGATCGTCTTTTCAGCACGGACGAACGGTCGGAGCCAGGCATCCACACAATCGCGGCGGTAGACAATGCCAGCGTTCTCGCGGATCCAAGACTCATAGCTCGCGATCCAACGCATGGACTGTGTCCAAAGCTTTCGAGCACGCCTCCATTGCGATTCTCCCCGCGGACGCGTAAAGAAGGGAAGCTCGTCTGGCCAATGGAGGTCCAAGCACACCGACTCGACAGGAGCCCAGGTGGGGATGAAGTCAAAACGACTGAGATACAGACCGCCGAGTTGACGGCTTCCGAAGAACATGCCGAATCCCCATAGGCAAACATGTAGCTCTTTCTCATCCAAGCGGTAGCAGGTCGAGCGTTCGGCAGGGCCTTTGTCTCGATGACGCTTAAACCCAAACTGGATGAGCAGGTTCCCCTCGGGATGTACCACGTCTCGCCCCCAGCACCAAACTTGTTGCGACATTAAATTTTCGCCAAACGTGCGAGCAGTGCGTGGGATACACCATCCCTGGCCAGCACGTGTTCGACGGCTTGTTGCCGAAGGTTTGAGTTGGGCTTGTGTCGTCTCAGCCATGACGAAGACTCCCCGGTTCGCCGGATGCTGTACCTAAAGTTTGCCGAAACCGCACGGTCGGTTGCCGGCGAGGATTGGCTCCATCAAGCCGGGCAATTTGGTTTTTCCTGAATGTTGGTCATCTTGCATGTTGGTATCTCTCAGCTTGGCATTCGTTGGCTCAAGTAATTCGTTGGCTCGGGATCTTGCAACAAACTTCGACAAAGGTTTGCTGCCGTTTGCATGATAGTGTTGTAATGGTGTCTTGAATTACGGCGACCTGCTTCCTGAACAAAGATCGAATTTGGTACTGTCTAAGACGGGGAATCACTTTCGGCAAGCGAAGTTCACAGCAGCCACCCGCTTGCCCAGTCCAGTGATTAAAAGAGCGACGTCACGTTAACTATCTGACGCCGCGACCCTGCACGTCGCTGAATTGTTTAGTCCTGGAAATTGGCTCCTTTTCGCAGCAGCCGCACAAATACCCGAAACGACGGTTGAGTAGGTGGGCGCCCACTAACACGATTCCACCGATTGGTGTCAGCCATGGAGCAATACGACTGACCATCCCGATCGAAGCTGAAAAGGGTGCAGAAATCGTGATCGGTGAAAGAGAGGCGATCGAATGATCCCCCGATTCAATCGCTGAACTCTCATTGGCACAATGGGTGCACGAGGCGTCGGTGCAGCCTTCAGATTCGACCGGCGAAGCCACAAGGGCGGAAGCGCCAGCAGCGGCCGAACCCACTGAGGTTGCATCGGATTCGCAAGCCACGCAGCACTCGCCGGCATACCCGAAGGCAGCGATCGAAATCATCACCAAGCCAACACTGCCCACGATGATCGGAGTGCAGCTCCCATGCTTTCGAAGTCCGGGGCCGAAAGCGGCCAAAGCGATAATGAAACAGCCCACCGCCATCCATTTGTGAAAAGCTTCATCGGCTAAGAAGCTTAGTCCCAGCGAGGGTAAATAGGCAATCACAAACGGCATCGCGGCGCAGTGAATCGCACACCCAACCGACGCGACCATCCCGGCAAGATCACTCCAGCCAGACCAGTTGGATTCAAAGGGTGACCGCGTAGCGTTTTCCGAGACGGAGTCAATCACTGACGATTTATCACTCATGCGATAGCTCCGTTGATTCATCTTCGTCGAGTTCCAGCTCAATTACCGGAAACGGGTCATCAAAGCTTGCCCACCCCTCGGGGCCTTGAGCGAACTCCGCATCGGTGAGCAAACACTGATCGAGGGATTGGACGAGGCGGTCTTGATCCATCCCGTGGCCGATGAACACCAGCTCTTGGTGACGGTCGCCATGAGGCTGCGTTAGCTTTGCCGCGATTTCGGCAACCGACTCCTCGTCGGCAGGCCACTGATCGTCGGGCGCGGCCGCCCACCAAAAGCCAGCGGGATCCATGCGGATCGAACAACCGGCCTGGGACCAGTCATAAGCCCAATCGTTTCGCGATGCGATCCACATCAAGCCTTTGCTTCGCAAAACGCCATCCATCGATTGGCCTTCTCCAAAGCCCCCGTTGATGGTGTCGGAAAGCCGCTGAGCGTGGAATGGCCGGTCACGCCGATAAACAAAATGGCTAATACCGTACTCTTCGGTCTCAGTCTGTTCCTGGCCACGCGGGACCTCCAGCCAACCTGGTGTCGATTCTGCTTCGCTCAGTTCGAAACGACCAGTTCCCATGACTTCTTCCAGCGGAACGCAGCTTTCGCGGGAATGCAGGATCTTCGCGTGTGGATTGAGCCGACGAATGACCTGCTCGAGTTGCTCCAGCTCGTAGGGAGTTGTCAGATCGATCTTGTTGACGATGATCACATTTGCAAACTCGATCTGATCGACGAGCAGATCGACAATGTTGCGATGGTCATCCTCGCTTACGCCGAGTCGTCGGTCGGTAAGATCGTCCCACGAGCCGAAATCCTTGAAGAAGTTGCCGGCATCAACAACCGTAACCATCGTGTCCAGCTCGGCAACATTCGACAGGCTGTTTCCTTCTTCATCCTCGAATGTGAACGTTTCAGCGACCGGCATCGGTTCGCTAATCCCCGTCGATTCGATGAGTAAGTAATTGAATCGCCCTTCTTTGGCAAGCTTGCTCACTTCGATAAGCAAGTCTTCTCGAAGCGTGCAGCAGATGCAACCGTTGCTCATCTCCACTAACTGCTCGTCAGTCCTGGATAGATTTGCATCCCCGTCACGAACCAACGCCGCGTCGATATTTACCTCGCTCATGTCATTGACGATCACGGCGACACGCAAGCCCTTTCGGTTTGCGAGAACATGGTTTAGGAGAGTCGTTTTGCCCGCACCAAGAAATCCGGATAGGACGGTTACAGGAAGACGCCGGGAGCGATCTGGCGAATGCATTTCGTTTAGCTGCTGATAGGGGGAGGCGTCTATCTACTGATAGAGGGTTACGAGTGATTTGCCGCTGAAGTGCAAAGCTCTCAGTCGGGCGATAACACGATTTACAAACGTAGCGTTTCTTCTTCTCGTTTAAAAAACACCGCAACGCTCAAGCCATCGAGCGGCTATTGTCAGCCCAGTTTTGGGGGAATTTTTCTGTCGCCGGATCCATTGAGCGGTTTTTCCTGGGTGCCTGGGGTCGCCAGACAGAGCTGGGGCAATCGAGCCACCCTGGTGGATTCCCTCGACTTTTGGCACAGTGTGAGACATTGGATGCGACGGAGATTACCATATGCAATGCAATTGCAACAGCACAGTTACTACATTATGATCCAGCAAAATGGAAAATATTTGCGGAGGTACGCAGAAGCCGTCGTCGCGGCTGCCGAAAGCCGGGCCTCGTGCTGGTAAACTACAACGCGCTGATAAACTACAACGTGCTGGTAAACTACAAGTGGTTTCTGGTTGGTCTCGCGGCGGTAGGTCCAGTCCTTTCGACAAGGAACATCGGCTACATGGCGAACTGCCACGAGAGCTGCAAAATTAAAAATCACCAGTGGGTTCTGCCTACAACTGTTCAAACAAAACAAATTCTCTTCGTTTCTAAATTCTAACCCCTAGCACGGAAAGCAATTTTATGCGCTGGCTTCTTAATCTCTCACTGTCTGGTCTTGTTGCCTTTCTGTTGGTTGCCGCGACCGGCTGCAATGATCCGGGGAATGCAACGGCCACCAATTCAGGCGTTTCCAACCACAGCGAAGATCACGACCACGGTGACCATGATCATGACGGTCATGATCATGACGGTGGCGACCACGGCGAGCATGCTCATGATGACGCGCATCAGCATCCTGAAACCTATGACGAGGCAGTGGCCGAGTTGCTGGTAGTGCACCAAGCGATCGCCGATGCTTTTGCGGCCGACAAGGCAGACGACGCTCACGGTCCGCTTCACGATGTCGGTCACATGTTGGAGGTCACCGAGAAACTCGTCGAGCAATCCGACATGGCTGTCGATACCAAAGAGAAGCTGCACGAAGCGATTGAGCAACTGTTTACATCCTATACCGCGATCGACGACAAGATGCACGACGCGGATGAGGGCAAGGATTATTCCGAAGTGTCCGAGCAGATTGCGAGTTCGATCAGCGCGCTGAAGGCACAGACAAAAACCTCGAAGGAATAGCGACCTATGTCGACCAGCAAGCATCTCGGACTGTTAGCTTTACTTGGGGCGGTCGCTCTTGGTTGCGATTCCAGGCAGGCAGCCACGCCCCTCGAAGGGCCGTCGTTGGACGGCGGGAAGTACATCCTGACCTCGGAGCCCGCCGACCCACAGACACCGACTGAAGTCAAGGATTCGATCACAGAAAGCACCTTGATTGCAATTGCCGGAAGAATTGATGCCGGGGACATCGAGCCGTTTCAGGATGGAGTCGCCGCATTCATGATTTCGCAGTTGCCAGACGCTTCCCACGGCGGCGCCGACCATGCCGACGATTGCCCGTTCTGCGCACGCAAGCTAAGGAATGCTCCCAAGGCGGTTGTCCGTCTTTTGGACGAGAGTGGCGAGTTGATTCAAGCGGACGCCCGGCAGCTACTTGGGGTGAGCAAAGGTGACGTGGTCGTCGTTCAGGGATTGGCTACTTATATGGAAACAGTCAACACCGTGCAGATCGACGCCGAGGGTATCTTCATCCGCTGAAATACTTGCGATCAAGTTCAGGGAGGAAGTGTTAGTGCTGGCTTTACTGGCCACTTGCCTTGGTCCATTTTGATGGAACACGGAACGAACCTCACTTAGACTCCCATGACTGGGCTTCGAATCAGCCTCGAAGAAAACTCCACTCCGCTCCATGTTGACTCCACCAAGATTCGGCTGCAGATGGAGGGGAGTCTTCGAGGCGAATTATTGATTCGGTTGGTCGAGTTGAACGCTGCCAGTGATGGTCAAATCGAGGGAAAAAAGAAGGGAGATTTCTGAGTCTCCTTTGAGCTATCCATCCTCTCATTCTCATTGGTCTGTTTTTTTAAGGTCACGGCGATCGTTTCGATTCTTTGTTCGCCAGCGTTGTGGGCCGTCTAACTTTATCAAACTGTTGCGTCACGAGATCCTTGATATACGCAGTTGCCATCGTTCTCCTTGAGTTTTTGGTGGCTATTTTTCGGAGTTGGCTTCCTGACCTGTATCGTCTTTGCCTCATAGTGCGACCTTCTCGCCAGCTTCGCGGCGATCGTTGTATGACTGCCGTTTTCATTCGCCGCGCGGGCCAAATCCGCAGTGGCGAGACGGTGTCACAATGGAGAAGGCAGAATGGAGAAGGCAGAATGGGAGGGGCGTTCTTGACTTGCTGTCCGGTGGGGCTCGCGAGCTTGATAATCGGGATCCCGCCATTCTCTAGTGATGAGTGTCTTTAGTGATGAATGCCGCAACAACCCTGTTGCAGATGCCCTGCGTTTTCGTAGAAAGTGGCGGCAACTCCGAGGCTTGAGCGCGTTTTGCTGGGTCGCTGGAAGCATTTTTATACGGAAAGACATCCGGCTCCCGATCGACTAAAATCATCGTTGGCGGTTTTGGGGCGGCCGCCCAGGAGTGTTTTTGTAAGACAAAAGAGAGGTCCCGCATTATGAAACGCCGTGAGATTCTTAAATCTGCTGGCTGCGTGCTGTTCCTGCCGGCATTGGAGAGCTTTGGACAGGATCGTTCCACCCCGGAACAAGCTGAGGCGAAACGGCTTTTCTGTGTCAGCATGGGCTACGGATTTTTCACGGACGTGCTGCCGCAAACCGATGGTGCAGACTACACGTTCAGCGCACATATGGAGCCTTTGAAGAAGCACAGAAACCATTTTACGCTCTACTCGAAAATGAAGTTTGGTGGCGATCACGTCCGTGATCACAAGTGCTTTGTCGGAAACACCACGACGAACCCGGACTCACTTGATCAGATCGTTGCGGACCATATTGGGCATTTGACCCGTGTTCGAAATGTCGTCACTTTCATCAGCCACGCCCATCACCATATCGTTGCATCGTGGCGGAACAGGCTGCCGGTCCTGCCGATTCAATCGACGCGAGTTTTGTTCGAGACGCTCTTCGCCAAGACCGATCCGAAAACGCAGGAGCGACTCTTGGCTCACAAGAGAAGTGTTCTTGACGGTTCTCTTGAAGAGGCAAACTCTTTAATGGCGCGGGTGTCGGGCCGAGATCGCCAGCGATTGGACGAATATTTTGCTGCGTTGCGTGAATCGGAGCAGGAGCTGAACAAGTCGATCGAGTGGCTCAGTAATCCTCGCCAAGACGTCGAGTTCCCTGTCGCACCTAAATTTGAGAACAACTTTCTTGCGACTGATGTTGATAAGAAACGGTTCCTGGAAAACCCACGTCAAATTCAACGCGGTATTGCGTTTGATATGATCTACAAGGCCTTCCGGTTCGACATCACGCGAGTGGCCAATTTCTATATGACGGGACTCGACAACGATCATCACATCACAACACACAACGTGCCGAAAGCCGAGGGCGCACGCACCAGCTTGACGAAATATGACTCTTCGTTCTTTTCACTCCTCTCCAATTTCTACGATAAACTTGCCAACACAAAACTGGAGTCGGGCGGGACGCTGATGGATGAGACCGTGACAGTTGCCACTGGAAACAACAGTGTAAGTCAGAGAATGGGGCCTCATAATGGGAACGAAATCCCCGTCTTCGTTGCGGGGGGACAGTTCGCCAATCATGGCGGCCATATCATTCGCAAAGGTGAGACGACCTGTGATATCTACTTGTCGATTTTGCAAAAATTCGGCATTGAGCGAGACCAGTTCGGCAACAGTCGCAAGATCATCCAGTTGTGAAGCTATGTTGAATTTCAGAATCGCGAAGATGCTCATTCTTGTCGCGCTGATTGGCGGCGGCCGTGCATCAAGTTGCAGTGCGGATGATCGTGAGCGAGCACATGAATTCTTCCGCTCGTTTTGTGTTTCCTGCCATGGAATGGAAACAGCAGAAGCCAGTCTGCGTCTCGACCAGATGGACACGCAGAAATGGAACGATCCGGTTCTGTTGGATGATATTTACGGGGCGATAGAGTCAGGCGAGATGCCCCCGGAAGATGCGGCAAGGCATCCCAATCCAAGCCAGGCCTTGGCACTGCAGAAGATCTTAGGCAATCAACTGCACTTGCTTGCGGAAAAACAAGAGCCGGGAATACTAAAGCGGTTAAGCCGAGTTGAGTATCAAAACACAATTAACGATGTCTTTGGCACAGATTTCTCGCTGCTCGATCGACTGCCACTCGACAACATCGACGCTGGTTTTAATAACAACGCGGACAACCTGCACATGTCGGTTGTCGACATGGAGACCTATTTTAACGTTGCAAACCGGATCGCTGAGAGTGTCGTCGGCGACAAGCCTGATCCACGTGTCATTGTCTACTCAACGAAAAACACAGACATTGATTCGCTCAGCCACAAAGACGACACCAATGGGTTTGCCCCGTCCCTCGAAAGAGAATCGCGGCCGCTGGTTTTTGCCTCTCCTGCAACGCAAATAAAGATCAATCCATCGGTCCAGACGAACGGTGTCTACACGATTGTTCCACAAGGGTTTTATATCACCGCCCAGTTTGTCCCCGGCAGTCGCGCTGACGAAAGGTTGCCAGTCGTCACGGACGTTGTCGAAAGCAAACTCGACGTTCCGTCCTCCGCAGGCCATTCGATGAGCTACTTCCTGCGAAAGAACGCCGGCGTGGGACAAAGCATCGTGACAGTGATCCCCCAAAACGCTGCTTGGCAAGAATTTGATCCCAGTGCAGGATTCACGACACAGCTATCGTCCGATGACACAATCGTTCTGAGATGCAACTCGGTCACTCGAGGCGGCGTTCAGCGGATGTTCTGCATTGAGCAAGCGACTATCACCGGGCCAGTGTATGAGTCGTGGCCACCGAAGACTTCCTTCTACACAACTTACTGCAGAGACATTGATGCTTCTGCTGGATATGAAGCATGTCGCGTCATTCTAAAGCGACTTGCACAGAAACTGTTTCGCCGTCCCGTGTCTGACGCCGAAATGCAGCAGGTCAATGCCTATGCGAAACAAGAGTTCGCCCTGGGCGGAAACATCTATGCCGGATTGCAAGCAGGCATTCGGGGAATGTTATGTTCGCCAAATTTTCTCTATAAGCAGGAAGGTACCGCGGGGGCTCTCGATGACTATGCGATTGCTGCGCGGATGTCTTATTTTCTGTGGAACTCTTTGCCCGATCAAACGCTCTTTGAATTGGCGAAGCAAGGGAAACTGCAGGATCCCAAAGTCCGGCGCGAGCAGGCGCTCCGAATGCTGCAGGACGCGAGAGCCGATCGGTTTGCGAAAGACTATGTTTATCAATGGCTCGATCTTGAAAAACTTAAGATCGTCGAACCGGACGTCAACCTCTTCACGGTTGAGGAATTTGACCTTGTTCGAGAGCAAATCAAAGATGAGCCGGTGGAGTTTTTCAAAGAAGTGCTGGGAAGCAATCTGAGCCTGCGGAATTGTATCGACTCCGATTTTGTAATGATTACGCCGGAGCTGAACTACATCTATCGGATCGAAGGGCACCCAGTTGCAAAGCCGAGCGCGAGACCCGGGGCAAGTAAAGTGTCACCGACCGACTATAAGCCCAAGGAGATCACATCGGAATTCGCCAAAGTGATGCTGGGTGAGAACGAGCGATATCGGGGAGGCCTTCTTTCTCAAGCCGGCTTCATGCTGATGACGACCAATAATGGGGAATACACCAATCCGTTTTATCGTGGTGCTTGGGTACTGAAAAGCTTCTACGGCGATCATTTGGAGACTCCTGCCGACCTTGAAATCGCCGCGCTCAGTCCACCTACGAAAACAGAGACGATCAAGCAGACGATCGATGCTCACCGCGAGAATGCGAGCTGTAACAGCTGCCACCGGAAGATGGATCCCCTCGGAATTGCCCTAGAGAACTTTGATGTGATCGGACACTGGCGGGACCAGTACGCTGACGTGAGCAACTATATCGGCAAGGACAAGAAGGCAGGCCGCTTTCCTGTGGATACGAGAACTGTTCATATGGATGGTCGCGCATTCGAAGGGCCACGGGGTCTGAAGAACATTCTCCTGGAAGACAGTGAAAAATTTTCGCGAGCATTCATGGAGAATTTGCTTTCCTATGCAATGGCACGGCAGCTCA
>JARGNK010000316.1:0-1497 GCA_029213145.1 Rubripirellula sp.
AAATCTCAACAAAAATCTGGAGCCTCAAAATGCCGTCAGCTTCGAAGATCATAAAAAACGGAAAGGTGGTGCTTTCATACAACTGGGACACGAGGGGCCCTGGCGCCGGGGCAGGCGTTGAACAAATCTTTTGCCTTAAAGGAAAATTTGCGGTTGCTTCCGAATACGAAGGTGCCTTGGGGCCGTTCGATTCTTTGATCAACGCAATTGAGCAAACTCAAGTCTTGTGCATCACTGATGCAGGCGAAAGCATTGAGTGTGATTCACTTTCCGTGTCGCAGATCATTGATTTGCTGCAACTGTGTTGCGTTGGATACGAACCTGTGATGGATATTAACGGCAAAACCTGCGAGTTCGATCCCGTTGCCCGGCGTTACCAGGCACAGGAATCGCAGTCACCTCAAGACATGGCATGAGCTGTCAATAGCATTTCAGTGGTTGCCACATGCAGTGATCGACATTCATTGCTTGGCTGGCCAACCATTCAGAATCTGCATCGAGCAGCAAAGTTAAGCTGAGGCGGTTTGGGAACCACCAGCACAATGAACCGATCTCTGACAAGTCCACGAAACAAAATGCCTTTGGGAGTGCATCAATGTCCGCAGTTGAAAGAATTGTGAAGCTAGGAAGAATAGTTCTTTTTCATCACTGGGACAGTGGAGGACCGGGAATCGGTGCAGGTGTAGAGCTTGTTTTTTCCCATGACGGAAAATTTGCCGTCCACTCAGAGGATGATGGATCCTTTGGGCCCTTCGATTCCCTCACTGAAGCAATAGAGCAAACCGATGTTCTTGGTCTTACCGAAGCAAGCACGCGGATCGAAGGTGAGTCCTTGGCGGTAATACAGATCCTCGATCTTTTGAAAATGTACTGCGATGGAGATCAGCCATTACTGGATGTCAACGGAACGACTTGCGAGTTTGATTCCGATGCCGAGCATTATCGGCCTCGAGAAGTGGATCGACCTCGGGTACCGAACTGAATGACTTGAGTCACGATCGCTAATTTCCAAGACCGATGGCTTATATGACTTGCGCGGGGAAGCTGATTTTCGCAGGTGGTTAATAGAGTCAGCAAGAAGTAACCCGTTCTTCCAGTAGGGCGTTTGTGTATCAGGCGAGTTGCGGCTTGAATCGAGGGAGTTGCAATAATGTGAAGCAAAAACCAAAGGTGACTGAGGTTCGCGGAGAAAGAGAAAGATGTCACGTACTCGCCAAGTTCATCGCGGGCTACCGACAATGCAGCCACTGTCAGTAAGAATATCAGTTGAGTGAACCATCCTTGATTGATTTTTTAAACAATCAGATCCCACTGACCATGCCGAACGATCAGAAAATCACTAGACCCTAAGAAATGACTGAATCACAATTATCAGTTCGAGATCTACGACGCCTCTGGAGACCGAAAAAAGAACAGCTCCACGCTAAAGACAAAAACCATCCAACCAATATCCGGTTCCACCGTGCATGCAGTTGGCTAGATCGAGTCTCAGAGCTT
>JARGNK010000316.1:1507-3859 GCA_029213145.1 Rubripirellula sp.
TACGAAATGCCAAGATTATGATTTAGCAATCTGTGGACAATGGACGGCATTTAATGCGCTCTACGGGCAGTGGGATGGTGCGAAGCGTGAGCCTGTTGCAGACGTTTCATGCTGGAGGCATTTTCTCGATCGCATGCTCTCTCTCGATCACGATGGTAGCCTTGCAGAAATTTTGTCGGAGCATCGTCCGTTGG
The DNA here is from genome assembly GCA_029213145.1 of Rubripirellula sp. Taxonomy (GTDB): domain Bacteria; phylum Planctomycetota; class Planctomycetia; order Pirellulales; family Pirellulaceae; genus Rubripirellula. The sequence continues at coordinate 1,702 of JARGNK010000316.1, forward strand.
TTCTTGCAATTTTCGATGACGAATATCTCAGCAAGTATTTTTGGCAGGACCCGACCTACCAAAGGGCAACCAAAGCACGAAAGACGAAGTTCTCCGCCCAATCCTGGTATGTAGAAAAAAACTGGCTCTTGATCCTCGACAGGCTCGTGGAACGGATCTACCTTTTACGCTGCCAAATAGTGCATGGCGCCGCAACCTACAACAGCTCCTACAATCGAATTGCAATTCGACACTGCGTGCAGATGATGAATCACATTCTGTTTGCATTTTTACACATTTGGATTCATCAGGCCGCGAACGAAGACTGGGGCATCATGTGTTACCCGCCGCAACGTTAAAAACAGGAATCTTTAAGGCGGGTGAACGCCAACTAAAAACCAAGCGGGGATTCACGCCGCGCTTAGGTTCCTTGTTTTTGAATTCAATGATCTACTCCGAATCGAATGCCCCGACCCAAACCGCTGTTGACTCCAAGGTGAGCAGCAACCTGGACTCAAAGCTGATTGCTCAGCTTGTAAAAAAAAGTGTTCCCTTGCTTCTTGTATGTAATCCTGCCAGCTCGTCGCTGGTGTGAGAGTTCACAAGCTGAGATTCGGAGTATTCGGCAAACTTCCTCACTTTGCAACCATCGCTTCGAAGTCTCGGAGATTCGCGGGACGACATTGTGCATCCAATAGCTGCGTCTTCCGATACGTCTTACATCTATGTCACTTAGCTGTGTCCAAATGAGAGAACGTGTTCGACTGGACTGTACATCGAATCCTGCGTAGTCGTCGCGTACGAAGAGCCATTTATGGTGGTAAACATACGGATCATCAGGTGGCTTGCGGTGCGCCAATGACCCATCTTTTTTAACTGAAACGGATTCGCCGACAGTTGGTTCATGCGCACAATCAAAATCTGAGCATTTGATGAAAGATGTCACCTCTTGCTTCAAATCGAATTTGACGACCGTGTAGACGAAAGCGAGTGGCACTAATTCTTTGGCAACTACCGCCTGTTCCGGCAAGACATCTTCGTATTGCCGATGAACGTATATTGCACCGCCAATTTCTTTACCGACCCCGTATTTTGCTGATCGTTTAGGGATTTTGACCATCTTTCACCTTGCGCTGAATAACGAATCCGGCGTCTTCCAGAATCTGGAAGCACTTGCTTCCTTTTCCGGCCCTGAACCCAGACTCGGGAAGCAATCCAGTGAGCACTTTTGCCGCAATCGCAGCGATCGCCGGAGGCGGGTAGCACCTGCCGTTTATCAGAACATCATACGAATGCGACGGTTTGTAACCCTGAGGCATACCAGTCGAATCAAACTCTTTGGCTGCGAGAAGTAATTGCGATTTGCCAATACCATCGGGTAGTGCTTGGTTTCGACCCATACTTTTTGACGCTTCCTGTGTTGTCGTCCTGCTACTTGAAAGAAGTTAAGATGTGAGTCTGTCATTTATCGCTGGGGCATTCAAGCACAAACGCGACAACTCATGGGTAAACCAAGGGACTCGGCCGTGGACGACGAGGCACCGACAAAAATCAAACGGCACCGAACCGCTATCAAACGGGCCAGTTTTTCACTTCCTGTGAAGTGCATGCTCCGGGATGGCCTGCTTGACAAGTCAAAGTCTCTGTTTGACTACGGCTGTGGCCACGGGCGTGATCTGGATCTACTCTCAGATATGGAAGTGGAGTGCCACGGCTGGGATCCAAGCTTTCGGCCCGACGCAGAAGTTCGACGAGCCGATATTGTTAATCTCAGTTACGTCATCAATGTGATCGAGGATATCAGCGAGAGATCCAGCGCACTTCGAAAAGCATGGGATCTTTGCGATGGTTTGCTCACGGTTGCTGCCCAAGTAGAGTTCGCGGCACCTGACAAAGAGCAAGAGCGTTTTGCTGATGGAGTGCTCACTTCACGCCAAACATTTCAAAAGTACTACAACCAACACGAATTGCGAGAATACATAGAGTCGGAAACGGGGGCGGACGCGATCACTGCGGCACCAGGCGTCTTTTACGTATTCAAAGATGAGGAATCAAAGCAGCAATTCATTGCAAACCGTTACCACCGACGAATCTCCGTACCACGTCGGCGAATCTCTGAGGTGCTCTTCGAACAGAACAAAGACATACTCGAACCTTTAATGGAGGGACTGACCCGCTA
>JARGNK010000085.1 GCA_029213145.1 Rubripirellula sp.
GCTCGCAGGGATCTGAGCGGGGGGCGCCGGGTAACCGGCGTCCCTACCGCGACGGCAAGGATGATCAGCATCAACTGCCACGGCCCGAGAATGAATTTCATCGGCGTCTCAGGGATTCCGAAAACCCGAGAGGCTCATTGGTGGCGACCGGAATGTAAAGCTGCGTGGTCAAGCCCGCGAGCGATCGAGGATTGTGGCGTTCCGATCAGAACGATCGCGGAAACATTGCCGACGTCGACGGCACATCAGTTCGGCTGAGATCGACCGATGACCATCGCTTGAAAGCCCGGTTTTCGCAATGTTTGTTGCTCGGCTGAGTATTTTGACCCCACGGGGCGATCTGGATGAACTGCTCGTGGCCCTCATTGGCGTGAATGAACATGACTTACTAAACGAAGCTATCGCCTTCTTTCGATTGGAAAGCACGACCGCCGACACGCTGATGCCGCCCGACGTACCGTTGACCGATTTAATCGGACCACCGTCGCTGATCAAGCTCAACCCGCCACAACCCTAGTGTCAACTAGCAAGCGGGTTGCGCAACACGTCGCCACCATTCTTGGTCGCTCTAGAGATCAATCTTGGTATCGCCCTTGTCTCCTTTGAGCTTATCAATCTGTGTTTCGGCAAAGAACAAATCGACGGCTTTATCGTAACCGGAGAAGTCATCTTTTTCTCCGTCTCCCGACAAATTGTCTTGCTGCAACAGCCCATTGGTCAACTGATCGATCACGTCTTGATAGTCGTCGGCAGAGGTCCAGATCTCCCGAAGTTGGGCGAGTTTTTGAACATCATCATCGTAGAGCGTTGAACCCGTGACCATCAGATCGCCCCACCCACGTTTGCTTTTTCCTTTGGCTTTGTCTTTCCCCTGACCACCAATCAGGACATCCATTCCGTTGCCGCCCTGCAGTTCATCATCACCCGCGCCGCCGGACAAGACGTCGTTCGATCCATCCTGTGATCCACCCTTGATATTGTCATCGCCTGCACCGCCAAGCAGAATGTCAGAATCACGTCCACCGTCGAGTTTGTCTTTTCCATCACCACCCCACAGCGTGTCCTGGCCCAACGCCCCCGTCAAGTCATCATCGCCTTCACCACCAAAGATCAGATTGTCGCGATTGTTCCCCGTGATTTTGTCATCGTGAACACCGCCGATGACATCTTCAAAGGCAGAATCGGAAGACAATACGACATCCAAGAATATATGAACCTCGGAATGTCTCGGCGAGCTTTGATTCTTTGTCTTGGAAAGATCCAGTGAGACTTCGCCACCGAATTGACTCAAGTCCAACAAGTCATGCAAGTCATTGAACGCGGCCTCCTCATCTCCAGCCTCAACCAGGGAATCCGTTCCTAGCTGATTCCCGGAAAACAGATAACGATCATTGCCGAATTGCCCGAACAGCGAATCGTCACCCCCGCCACCCTGAAGCACATCTGCGCCCCCAATACTGGATTCCAGGAATTGATAACCACTGACTTGCGAATTCCAAATCTGAATCGCTGCGTGGTCCCCCATTAACCAATCATCGCCGCTACCTCCGTGCAAATAGTCTCCGCCGTTGCCACCGGTCACGATGTCTTCACCATTGCCGGTGACGATCCAATCCGCCTGCGTCTGATCATCAACTGCAGCCGCATCCGCACTTCGAATTTCTCGCACCTCACCGGCAATCAAATGCGCACTCCCCTGATCACCAATCACTCGATCGTGATCACTGCTTCCTTGCGATTGCCAAGCCGAGAAATAATTGATCAGCAACAGTGCGTCCAGCGCGGTGATGCGATTGTCGCGATTGGCATCCAATGGATTCCCGCTTCGGCCATCATCATGGGGTTCGCTCGTGCCAGAGTGTGTCGAAGACGAGCCAAGCGAGTTGATGATCATCAACAAGTCCGCAGGCGTGACTTCACCATCACCATTGGTGTCATAGGAATTGCTGGTGTCGGTCCCGCTCGAACTGAAAGTACTCTCTGATTGTGAAATCGACGCGAATTCCCAATCACTTGATGATGAAATTTCTGACTGCCCGGCCCAGGAAATCAACTCCGCCGAAGTCGATGTTGACAGCGTCCCACGATCGGGAAATTGTTCCTGAAGCCGTTGCCTGTCAGTCGAATCAAACATCCCCCGCTCACCCGTGTGAACGACATCGCGGCCGTCGCCGCCAATCACCAGATCGTTCCCGCCACCGGTAACAATCACATCGTCGAAGCGAAGTTCAGAAATTCCAACAACCGCCTCGGTCGTCACATGCCGAACGTCCCAAGAAACCAATGTCGCACGACCATGATCACCCAGCACGATATCGTCATTCAAGCGTCGATCGTGTTCGGGTGGACTGGAAGAAATCACATCCGACCCGCTACCGCCAAACGCGATGTCGGATCCATCACCGGTCAGTATCAAATCATCGCCACCAATCGCGGGAGACGTCGTTTCGATTCGGTCGACCGGAAGTGTGCGTCCAACAATTTGCAACGCTGTGATTCCTGGCTTGTTCGCCCCCGTGCCACCCTCATCATCGATGCGAATCGAGAATTCATCGCCAACAACACCCGAAAACACTACATAGTTGCCCACCTGAGGATGTTCGGGACTGCTGGAAGTCACCTGCCGAAATTCACCGACAAAGCTATTTCCGCGTGGGTCATCTAAGTAAAAGGTGGTCGTGCCATCGCTGATCCGTCGCACGGAGGATCGCTTTTGACTCTTCTTGTCTTCCAGGTCCAAGTACACATAGACATCGTAGTCGGTGAAGTGCGAAGCCAAACCTGTCACGTCCACACCAACCGTGTGCTTCGTATCCTGGTACAAGAATCCTTCGAACAGACGGTCATCCTGGTTTTCTGATGCAGCGATGCCGCTGTGCTTACCTTCGGACAGTGATTTATTCTTGGAATTCGAATCGAGATCACGTCCCCAGGTCAGACCGACGCCGGCTGCCATGGAACCGTCATCAAAAATCAGACGTTCATCATGATCATCCCCGAAAGTGGCTCCTCCACCACCGGCAAGATTATTCCATCCTGCCGTACTCGCTGGTTCGGCGCCTGCCACGCCAGTCACCTGACTATCATCCGCTTTGCCAAGGAAGTTAACGCTGAGCGTGGCGGATTCTTCCCCTGGCTCAAACCCTTCGCTACCACCAAAGGTCATCCGCCCATTGTCGCCAAAGGTGATATCCCGAGCTTGATCTGCACCTCCCGCGATCACAACGTCGTCACCTGCACCACCAAGCAACACGTCGACGCCGTTGCCGCCGACCAGAACATCATTACCACCGGCTTCCTGGTGCGTCGATTTCAGTTCGACCAAATCACCATTTTCGTCGAAACGCATATACCCATGGTCACCAACGACATAGTCTGACGCGGCATCCCCATCATGCAGCTCCCCAAATCGTCTACCTTCTAGGATCTGAAGCGTCTCATTCAAATCGTCTGCGTTTCTGCCTGCACCAGCCAAAACAATGTCATTCGAGGTGTCCACGTCGTTATCTTCGCCACCCGCAATCACAAAATCGGTTCCCAATCCGGTCGCGATCAGGTCATCACCACCGAACACGGAATCCAAGCTGCTAATCTCTGCGATCGTTCCCGTGGCAGAAAAATGAAATACACCATTGTCGCCGAGGACGTAGTCCGAGGCGAAATCGATTCCCCCGGCGACAACGACATCGTCGGCAGGTCCAGCCAACACAATGTCGTTACCGTTTCCGGTCACAATCACATCGTTTCCACCCACCTCAGGATTATGGGTTCGTAGTTCTGCGACCAGGTAAGCCATCCCATCGGTCTGGTCCCGTGGCACTTCGATCAAACTGCGTTGTTCGGGCGAAATGCCAAGACGCGTGATCAGCATTCCGTTGGTGTCGCGGTAATCGACAATCCCCAGATCGCCAAAGACGATGTCTGATGTCAAACCAGTCGTAATCGTGTCGTTGTTCGCACCACCAAACACAACCACTGGCAGCGTCGAAGTCGACGTGTCGATCGTGTCGTTGCCGGCTTCGGCGTTGATTGCAAAGAATCCGTCACTGCCGGCTTGCAGGTCGACGGTGATATCATCGCCGCCACTGCCGGAATTCACAACGGTGACGACGCGGTAGCCTTCGCGGGTCATCGTTGATTCCACATCCATGGTGTTGCCACCACTGCCCAGGGATAACTCCAGGTTCTCAAAGCCTTGGTAACCGACCCCATCCGCCATGCCAAAACCGGTCAAACCGGTCTCGGTCAACGTTCCCACATTGGCGGTCGCATCGTCACGATCATTAATAGAAAGCGTATCGACACTGATCATCGTCGAGTCATCGGCCACGGGCGGTGCAATCCCTTCCGTACTGGACCGCAACAGCACGAGCGAACCGCCATCGACCAGCAAGCTACCCTGAATACCTTCTAATTGATGGGGACCACTTTTGGGAGCTTGGGCTACTCCGTCGACGACCGTCGATCCGGCATCTCCGCCCAGGCTGAATGTATCACTGTCAGCACCACCATAAAGATCGACGGTGGTATGCGGATGGCTCGAGAAGACGGTGAATTCGTCGCCGCCCTGACCGCCATCGATCTGCAATCGTTCCAGCTCTTCGGGGAACAACAATGCCGAGCGATCACGAGCGAAAACGGTCTCGTCGGTCACAATGTAACGATCATCGTTCTCGCCGCCGATCCATTGCACGACATCGTGATCGTCGTCACCAATCATTCGCAGGTAGATGCTTTCGACATCGGCGGCGTCAAACACATACGGCAAGCGATCGCTTGCCGCGGGGGATCCAGCAAATTCAAACCCAGCTTCATAGCCCAGTGGGAAGTCAGCCTCGACCGTGATCGACTTTCCACTTGTGACCGAAGGATCACTGTCGGACTCGGTGATCCGCACAAAGTTGTCTGCTGGTGTACCGATCACATACAACACGCCATCGTAGACCGAGATGCCAGAAAAGAAAGCGGTGGTGTTGCCACTGGACACGACCGACGAATCGTCGTCCATCAGCGTGACCGTGATCTCAAAGACGCCGGGCTGACCGTAGTCGTGTTCGTAAGCGAAGTCGCGATCAACCTCGTAGTCTTCGACGGCGATGCTGTAATCGGGCGTGACGTTTTCGTTCAGCCGCTGGGTTTCCGGTGGCGTTCCATCGCCCCAATCGATCATCAACGTATGTGCGTCCAAAACACCGGGATCGGTGAAGGCGCCGGTCAACGTAACCGTCGTATTGGGTGGCACAACTTGCCCCGGGATCTCGGCACTATTGCTGAGGGAATCGATCATGGGCAGCACATTCTTGACAATCAACGTCGTCTCAACTTGCGCTTCCGCCCCATCGTCATCTACAGCGGAAACGATGATTTCGTAAGGCTCAATCGTCTCGCCGGTTCGATCATCCAGATAGGTATGCTCGACGATAAAACTGCGATCGACGTTCAGGTCGACAAAGTCGATTTGCGTCGGGAAACTTTCACTCGGCAGCCTCAATACCAATCGCCCAATGGGCGGCAGCAAGTTCACTCCATTCTGGTCCGCTCCGGCATCAATGAACACTCGTTGCACGAGATCATCGCCAGGTGCTGGAACGGGAAGAGCATCAATCAACTGACCGGAGCTATCGTACAACTGGTAACTTCCACCGAGTTGATCATTGTGAATCAAATCGAGCGAGTCGATCCGCACTCCCTGATCGAAGACAAAATCCCATTCTGTCGAATCTGCCAAGCTAGCCGTTGAATACTGAACGCCGCTGAAGTCGAGCAAAGGACTTGTCAAATCGACTAGATGCCGCCCGCCGCGTCGCAGCGTCTCCGATTGGCCATCGCCCCACTGAATCGTCAGAATGTGACTGTCGTCAGCACCGAGATCGGACAACTGACCACTCAGAACCACGCTCGTTCCTTCGTTGGTTTCCGAAATGACACTGAGAGGCGTTAGCGTTGGTGCCAAGTTGCGTACCTGAACATTCACCGACTGTTCGACAACCGCTCCCTCGGTGTCGGTCAACTGTACGTTGATTGTGAAGTCGCCCAGCGCGGTCGCGGTCGGTGTGATTGGATTGTCTCGGTAGACGTGAGTCGCAGTGAACGTCCTGGTGATTGGGTCAACGTCGGCTCCAACCGCCGTTCCGTCACCCCACTGCACCAACACTTGATGCGTGTCTTTTACACCGGCATCGGTGAAACTTCCACTGACCGTCACGACACCATTTTCATCGATGGTCTCGGTTGCCGAGAAACTGGTCAGGCTGGGAACCGCATTCTCAACGACGACGCGTGTGTCGAAGTAGCTGATACCACCATCTTTATCCGTGACACGTGCGATGACACGGACCACGCCATCATTGACGGTCAGTTCGGCCGGCACTTGGACCGAGATCTCTGTTGGACTGACTTGCGTTGTTTGACCAGCAATAAAGCCATTGCCATCACCAAAGTTGAATGCGTACTCAAAGCCAGACTCTTGGTCCGCAACGGAAGGATCCGTCAGATTGGCAAGTCTTACAATTGCCGTTCCGCCTTCGACGATACTGACGTCCGCAAAACTGGCCAGTGGCCCCACATTCGCAACCAACAACTCAAAAGTGAATACCGTTGTCGTGCCATCACGATCCACAGCAATCACGTCGACCAATTGAGTCTCGTTGACTCCATCAGCGGGAGTATAGGTCCACTGCCAATTTCCGTTACCACCTTGATCAGCAACAAGATCACCAATCGAGGAAGTCAAAGTAACTGCTGCGCCGCCAGGATTCTCAAAACTTCCATTCAGGCTTGCTTCGCTTCCTTCGTTGACAATCACAAATCGCTGATCGTTTTCGGTCCGCAATTCGACCGGCACATCTCGCACCACTAGCGTGGTTTGGTACTCGGTGTAATCCCCACCTCGATTCGGGGCATCATAGACCCGGCCGCTGATTGGATATTCTCCGGCGATACGATAGAGCGATTCCGGCAGACTCTGTACTTGAGATCCATCGACAAATCCTTGTCCGTCGCCAAAGTCATAGCTGAACGAAAAGAGTGTATCGACGGGGTCAATGACATTCTCGAACCGAACGCTCGCGAGATCGCCCTGGTCGATTGGACCGTTGCTACCAAACAGACCCGTCGGTGCAATGTTGACAACCGTCAATGAACCGAGTGCTGAAGTGACAAGGTCGCTTCCTTGGTTGTAGGTAACTTCAAGTTGCACATCGAAAACGCCATCGTCTGCAATGCCGTAACCACCAAGGTCGTCCCAACTCAACTGGATCGCATCACCCTGCTGTGGAACAACTTGCTGGTTAACCGACCAAGTGAACGAGTCAGCGTCGACTTGACCAAATGCAACGCCCGACAAGACCACTCCTTTCCCTTCATCGATCTGGTAATCCGGCCCAGCGTTGACCGAACTGGCGTCAAAAACCACCGTGACATCGAATGGGGCCGCTTGCACCGTGTTCCCTTCATCATCAACAGCCGAAATCAACAGCGAATAGGTTCCCGGAGTCTGATAGAAATGGCTTGGATAGGGATCGCTACCAAAGACAGATTGCTCTCCATCACCCCAAGACACCGTCCAGCTATCGATGTGATCATTGCCAGGATCATAGGCATCCAAACCAATCGAGTAGGGGAGGCCGCTCAAACTCATCACCGTGCTCGAATCAGCCGTAACAATCAAAGTCGGTGGCGTGTCCGAAACGGTCAGCTCGTGATTCACGTCACTGAAGTATTCGATGACGCCTGTTTCATCCTGAATGAATCGCGTGACGCGGAGCGGAATGTTTTTCGAGAGCGTCCCGACCACGTCGCTCTGTGAAAACCCGTAATCGACTACGTCAACCCAAGGGAGGTTCAAGACACTTTGTTCAGTGACCAACTCGGTGAATTGTCCGTCACCATTGAGATCCCACGCGTATTGTCGCGACAATTCAACTTGGCTGGCCAGCAACGCGTTGTCACTGAATTGGCTGTTGGAAGCATCGAGGCGAAGAGTCCCACCCTCGGCAAGATTTTTGGTGGACCCCGCCGCATCCGCCACGACCGGATCACCGATCACGATATCGTCAGGAAGAATCGATTCCGTATCTTGCTGCTGGAAACTATCGACCAACTGGACATGATATCCTGGCAACGACACATCAGCTTTAAACTGTTTCTTATCGGCGCTGTGTTGCTGTTCGACCACATTGCCTTTGATCTTTGCGCTATCTCCAAGTGCAACACCGACCGTCACCGTGCTGGTGGGATCGATGCCCGCAAGATCAATCTCTGCCACATCCCCGGGACTCGTATTGCTGTTCACATTGACAATCACATTTGGACCGACCGCCTCGATGACAATCAGGTCAGATCCAGGTCCCGTGTCAATGTTGGCATTGGTCGAACCGTCGGCAAGTCCCGCCACCGTACTGCGTAGGATCAGTGCATCCTGCCCCTCGCCCAGGTCGGCCGTGATCGCACCGATGACATTGTTCAATGTGAGTGAATCATCACCCTCACCAGTCTGCACCACGATTGGGATCGCGTTTTCTGTGGTTGTGGTATCGGTCGGCGCAGCTTGGTTCGGCGATTCAAAAACGGTGACGTAATCATCACCGAAACCGGTGATGACGTTCAACGCAGCCATGCTGCCAAACGACAAGTCAACCTGAATCGGTGCGATTACTGGGCTGTCATCCGCGTTGTTATGCAGGCCCACGAATCCACCCGCAGCCTGATCCGTCAACGGATCAAAACTGGAACCAACAAACACGTTGGCGGTATTGATTGTCGGCACCACAATCGAATTCGGTTGGAACAAACCGTCATTGGACAGACCGCTGGCATTGCCAACACGATTTCGGATCACTTGCAGGAACCGGAGTTGACCAAGGCTATCGCTTGCCGGATCCAAGTCCCGCGCAAACACGGAGATCGAATTCGCATCGTATCCCAAGGCGTACAAAAACGCGCCGGCCTGGATCCTGGTGTGCAACCTCAATTCAGATGAATCGTCGGTTGCCACGATGACCAGCGAACTGCCGGATTGAGATTCCACCTTGGTCAGCGCTAATTCGAAACGATTGGAGTCCAGTTTTCGAACGTAGTAGTCCGTATCCACTTGGTTCGAGAGAGCAGATCCGTCCTGGATGACATTTCCCGCCTCGGCAGCAAATACAGACACCTTTTGCCCCGTCAGCAGCCCATGAGCCGGAACGTTATAAATCCCGCTACTGAGACTGACTTGATCTGCCGACAGGCGGAGAACACTGTCTTCAATCGCTGCGCTAAGTGCGATCTCGCGAACGCCTTGCAAACCACGCACCCCTCCAACTCCTTCACGCACGACTTGCAATCGCTGCAGGTTCCCATCGATTGCAATGTCAGATTCAGCCCCCAGTTCGTCGAACACCGCGATCGCGTTGTTGCCTGTCGATGCGACGTAGACAAACCGTTCAGCATCAATGCTGCTCAACTCGTCACGCGGACTGAAACTGACAGACCTCGGATCGCTTAGCCCCAATTCGTACCCCGCAATCTCAGTCTCCGCTAAGCGACCATCAGCCTGTCGACCAAGCACAACCAAGCGACCAGAATCAGTCACCATTCCCTGAGCATCTTTGGCAGCAGGCAAAACCGCAAACAAACGCAGACCATCTTCACTAAGAATCATGTCTGCTGCGGAAATGCCACTCAACGTTTGCAACCACGTCAGCGAACCCGATTGCTGGTCACGGTCAAACACATCCAAGCCCGCCGGTCCGCTCACGTAGACCTGAGTGGCATCAACCGCCATGGAGACGACAGAATCGCTACTCTGTCCAATCGAATCAAAGATACCGGTGTCGGCACCCTCGACATATCGAAGCCCATTGACCGCGGCACCCTCAATACCCTCCACCGAAATTCGTCGGTAGACCGCGATTCGGCCCTTTCCAGCATCATTGGCATGCTTTGCCGCCGAAGCAGCGACATAAACAAAATCCCCATCTGGACTTGCCGACAATCCCTTCGCACCCAACAGATCCGAGTCGGTTGTTCCGGAGGCGCCGACGATCCCATCCTGTAATAACTGGACAACGCTCGTCATCTGTTTCCCAGACTGAGAAATCGAAGTTGTCAGGACATACAGCACATCGTCTTCTGGGGCGACCATGTACATCACGTCGTCGTGGACCGGATTGGCGATCAAAGACTGGACACCCGTCACCGTACCGACGGGATCCCCATCACCCAAGCCAGAAAGGCTCTCGGCGCTACGACCTTGCTGGAATTGCAACGCGCCGCTTGCGTCCACCGAATAAGACACGAGCGCACTGTCACCACTGGCCGCCGAAACCACGAACTGTTTCGCATCGAACAATCCTTCCTCGGCACTTTGCGCGGCTCCTGAAACCGTGACATCCGAACGTCGAATCAGCGTCTGATTGACGGCATCGCGTTCGTAAACGGTGACCGCATCGGCATCCTTCGACGCCACATATAAAAACGTGTCATCTCCACTAAAGTGGACTGAGTTAACGCCCAGCAAATCCCCATCCGGTCCATCCGTCAGCGTCTGTGAAGGAGTTCCAGCCAATGAAGCGCCAGCTTGATTGTTCCAGGCGTACACCCTGCCAGCCGCGTTGGTCGCAACCAGAGTTGTTCCGTCTGCACTGATCGCCAGATCCGAAATCGCGTTGTTCAGCGAACTGGCAAGATCGGAATCGCTGAACAACTCGGATTGTCGATGCAATTCCTGAAAGACATCGATACCGTCACCGACATTGACACCAACGAGATTACCCGCGGAATCCGCGATATCAATCAGCGAGAAATAATCACTGCCATAGACGCCCACACGTTCAACCGTATAGGTAAGAAACGCCCGGGCACCAGATCCTGTTAAGGCGTCCGTTTCGTATTGGCCTAGCTGATCTTCATAAACCGTAACAGAACCGATATAGTCATCGGCGCCGCCAAACAATTCACTCGAATCATCTTCATACAAATCGAATTTGATCGATGCAGCACCCGATTCAGTTCCGTCGTGGACCGTCCATGTCTTATTACCTGGAAAATAAAACGTGGGGCGGAAAAAACCGGTGGTGCGAGTTCCACCAATCGAAAGATAGTAATCCTCGGTGCCAATTTCCCCTGTTCCCGAGGTGATCGAAAATTTGTCGAAAGAAACCTTCACTAGGTATGGATCATTATCGTATCCTGCGACGATCCAATCGTAATTGCCAAGCTCGATCGCGGTTTGCTGCTGATCAACCCAGCCTTCGGTCTCTTCACGCAAGAAGTGCAGTTCATAATCAAAATTTTGGTTGTCAACGAAAGACGCGTTGTCCCCATCAATTGTGACCGATACCGGATTCGCAGGAAAATTTGAGATTCGCTGCCACACGCCAGAATTGTTTCGCCATATCTGTACGTTCTTGCCACCAATCCCTGCAACGAAGGTATCTCGATCGAGATCTAAGGAGATGAGCGCGTTTTCGACATAAGAAAAATCTTGATTCACCGGAACAGTACCGAGGTTGATATCCTGCTGAGCTGTCCAGCGATCATCTACCAAATCCCACACCTGCACAAATGCTCTGCCGGATTTTTCATAGCTGATCACCGCGCGATTCCCATCCATCGCGATCGTCGAGCCAAATCGAGTGACGCCGTTGTTTGCCGTCGTTGATTGCAACAACGCAATTGGCACACTGGCTTGTGTCACAGGTAACGATCGCGTTACAGGCACTAACGCATCATCCACGACACGATAAACGAGCACTGCTCCCGCTTGATCATCACTCAGACGGTTGCTTGCATCCCGATCACTCGATGGTGCACCCACTAGAACATATTCACCATTGGTGGCAACTGTTGTGGGGAATTCGATTTCAAGAGCTAACGCCTCTGTCAGAGAATCAAAATCATTCACGGCAACCTTGGGTAACGAGTAGGAACGTTCACCAAAATACAGAGTCGACGCGAACTGAATCTCGCCGATTTCAGTTGCGTAGGTGCATTCGTAACCCAGATAAACTTTGCTGTCCCCGGCATAGTCCACCGCGGATGCTGGGCTGCATCGTGTCTTGTCACCACCTTCAATTCGCAGCGTGCGAGACCCGGCGTCGGTGAAGGAGATATCAACACCACGCTCCTGTCCCTCCGTAGCTGGCTTCGATTCAATTAATTCAAAGTTTGGTGCTGTCACCAACTGAAAATCGTTGTTTGAGCTGCTGCGTTCCCAGCTCGCCAGGCTCCCCAAGGCATCACCCGTAAAGAGACGTCTGCCATCCGGAGCCAATACGAGGGTCTGAGGGTCGGAAAGCCCCAGCGGCTCATCCCGTTTGAATTCGGCACTCACTGAAAACGCAACACCAGTTGCGAGAGATGTCGTTGTGGCCAAACCGTTCGTGTCAAGTGTCCCCAAAAAGGTGTTACTGGATGTGCCGATGGAATTAGGAATACCGACTCCCTCAGCAACCCAGCCAAAATACAGTCCTTGACCAATCCCCGAACCGAATTCCCAATCAAAATCGAAGCGGTTGGTCCCGACGTACTCAATCGTTCTTGTTGCACCACGAGCGACTTCCTGAAACTCGATTTGTTCGGGTGCGGTCCCATCATCATCTGTCGTGGGTTTCAGCAAGATGGGCGTGATCGTCCCACCAATGGATCCCTCCGACGCGTAAACACTGAACACGCCAACCGAGCTGACCGATTCGGTCAAGACTTCATCAAGCCAAGTGACCGAACCCGATTGGAGGCCTGCATCGGAGAATTCACGATCGATGATTTCATGGCCAACGTTAAGACTGGCTCCAAAGGAATTGTCTCGGTCTAGCTTTTGGTTTGCTCTCACAAACTTTCCGGTAAGGACATCGCGTTGAAAGCGAATCACACCATCGTCAGAATCCAATCCCGCGGCGACGCCCTTATCGGTCACATACGCTTCTTCCCCAGAAGAAGTGATCAGTAGATCGGTCGGATGATTGAACGTCAGCTGTAAGTTCGCTGATTTGTCCATGCTCTGAACGGCGTCGTTGTCCAGTCGTTGCACAAGCGTCAGCTCTGGCGTCACCCTGCCGTCGGCCTGATTCACCGCTGCCGTGATCCCGTAGACTGCGATCGCACTCTCACCAACAACGTACAGGTAGGCGTCATCAGGACTCAAAACGAGCTTTGACGGCGTGACAGGTACGCCTTGCTGCATCCCGAAAGCGCCTGTCCATTTGAGTAGTGATTGATCGGGTCGGTCAGCATCAGGCTGACGAACAAACATGGCGATTTTGTCCTCGTCCGTCCCGGCAGCAAACACGAAGGGAAAATTCTGCGTGGCGACAACGCTTTGGACGCCCAGCAACCCATCCACGCGAGAGGCGGGGAAACTGTTGCGGGACAAACTGGTCTCGTGCTCAAGAACAACAGATCCGTCAATGATGCGTAGATTGTTCTGATCGACATCAACCGTCGTACTCAGCGGCGACATCACCGTCAGGGTGTCCACCACCTTGCCATCACCGGCGATTCCGGCCAACACGTCGGAACGAGATGCTCCCTCAAGGCCGGCCAGGAAAGCGACGCGATGCAATTTGAAACTGCCACTGCCTGCTGAATCGAATTGGTAAACCGTGTCATCAAGCGGATTGGTAATCTGAAAGGTATCGCCAGACACCGCTTTGATGACATAGAACTGGCTTGCATTTAACGGTGCGGGCAGCGTGCCATCAGTCGTCAATCGCACCCGATCCCCAACGGCAAGGATCGACTGTGAAGCTGCCGTGTTCGCGATGGAACTTGCATCGTAAGTAAATGTCGCCAGATCACTACCCAACGTAACCGCATCAGCAGCACCATCTTCGAAGTAAAGCTTGCCCTGCGACACGAGCCAATCGACCCGGCTCGGATTGCCATCGTTGTCAACCACGAATCGCTCGATCCCGGCACTGATCTGCAGATCCGCAAACTGATCCGGTGCAGGATTCCCGGCGACCACGACGCGTAGGGAATCATCGACTCCGCTGTCACCACGAACAACTGCTTCATTCCCAATTGTGTAAAGGACAAACTCGTCATCGCCCGGTCCACCTCGAAGTTCAACATCCAATTCGGGCAACACATAATTGATTGAAAAGGAGTCGTCTCCGAGCCCCAGCAAGACATTCATTTTTTCGATGTCCGCGTAAGCCACTTCATTCAGGGGATCGTTACTAGCCGATCCCGGCTGATTGAAAAACAATCGGGGGTCGGATCCTGAGCCTGCCAAACTTCCCGTCATCACAGGCCATCGCTCAACACCATTCACTGTCAGTGTCAATTGATGCTGACCCTGCCCACCATCGCCGATTGCAATCAGGTTTTCGTCGTTCTCGTTGTTGGGGGCTGCCGCGAAAGCCTGTTCGCGGGTTTCCGCTAACCGGATGATGTCTCGACCGAACGTCACAGCGTAATATAGGCTGCCATTCTGCAAACCAATCGGCGCGATGCCGTCCGTGGTGAATTTCAGCTCTTGCCCGGTTTGCCAACCGGTGCCGCGTAATTTAATGGCGTTCACGCCGTCGAGCACGTTCACCGAATTCGCATCGAAACCACGGGTTGCGCCAAGGATGATCCGGTCGCCACCATCAGGCAGATCAATTGACCGCACGGAACCGCCGCCATCAATTGTCAGCAATTCACCCCCACCCTGGATATTGACCGTGTCATCCCCGCCCTCAAGATTTAGGATCGTAGGCGAGGAAAGATTGCGAACATTGACAACATCATCGCCACTGCCCGCATTGACCACGGTGGGCAGCAGCGTGTCGTTGATATCAAAAATGGAATCGGTGACGCCAAGATTGATGACCACTTCATCGAATGATTTGAACTCAATCTCTTGACCTTCGGCGAGAAGACTGAACTCTGAAGATCCGTAGGCATTGACGACCCCTGTATCCGCGTTCTTGGATCCCAGTCGACCGATGGGAACAATCGCATCGGTCAATTGCTCCTCTCGCAATTCAAACGTATCGAAGCCAACTCCACCGATCAGGCTTAATGCTTGCTTGATCTCGGCTGGGCTGATCGGTGCCCCATCACGTAATCCGCCAACGGAGACATGGTCATCGCCGCCTTGCAGGTCAATCTGCATCGATTGCTCAAGAGCCAACACCGACAGCAGATCAACCGCGTCGCTAAATCGATAATTCAAACCGAGTGAAGCGAATTGAACCGGGTTGTTATGCAGATTTTCCAGGATGCGAATTCCACCCTCGCTCAGATGCATGGAATCGAATCCTGTACCAATTCCGGGCAGATCGAGGGTGGCTGGATTGGTATCCAAGGTCCAATCAAATACTCTGATGGATTCCGGAGCGTGCAGGAAGTCAATGCTTTCGACATTGATGTTGATCAACCGCGTCTCCGACGAGAGACTCTGCAAGAGTGTGGCATCGACGCTGTCATCACCACCGGCTGCTTCAAAGGTGACTGGCAAGAAGAGGTCGGGGATGATCAACTGTTCGCTATCGCTGTTTCCGACAATTCGCAGATCTGCTGCCTGGATCACGGCTTCGGCGGCAATTGGCAGGGTGGTCTGCCCAGTCCAAATCCCTGAGGTTCGCTCAATCCCAAAGCTCGCACCGACGCCATTATCAGCGTTGCCGTAATCGAGCGTGACGGTCAGCGTCCCAGTATTTCCTGTGATCAAACGATGAGTAGCATTTAACGGAAAGTCGTCACCCGAGTAGAGGCTCACGTCTGCAGTGTTACTCTGCAGCGTGACATCGTCACCGAGAAGAATCGCATCGATTTCACTGATCGACGTATCTGCTGCGATCAGAATTAAGTCACCACCGGAAACCACGTTTTGTGAGGGTGCAATTTCGATCGCACCCTGGGCGCTGATCACAACTGTTCCACCAGCCTGAATCTCACCATCCACTTGGATCGCATCCATCACGTCCAACGACAAATCCCCTCCAAGGTTCATGCCACTGGTTGTAATTCGCAAGCCACGACTGTTGGTGGCGTAGACGCTGCCATCCGCTTCAACATCCAGTTCCTCAAGATAGGTTTCCAGCGGATTGCTACTTTGGGCGATCTCGTTACTGTTGGTGACGCTCATTGAGTTCGCCACGAAATCGGAGCCATCGCTGTGGCCGTCGACAAGTTCCTCCACGCCGGCAAGTGCGATGTGATGCCCAGCTTGAACAGGACCGAGCAATTGGAGCAGATTGCCGCCAAATTCGAGTTCAATATCATCTAGTTCGGTCAGCAACGAGGTGACTTCGATGCTTTCCGGAATGTTCGCCGTGACCAAATCCAAACGGATCCCTTCGCGGGCCAGGATTTCCAGCGCGGCGGTCTGTCCGCTGTTCCCCGCCTGTAAATCAGCCGCGATCGCAGCCCCCGCCAAACCCACTTGCCCTGCCGGTGCATTCAACATGAGATCAGCGGTCACCACCCTTGCCTCAGGGTGCTCCGACAGAACCGATCCATTGTCGACAGAAATCGAAGTGTCACCCGAGGGGTTATTGACCAGCCCTGCCAGAATGATATTGCCCGACGCACCTGAATTGACCATTTGAACGGGAGTGGTCCCGTCGAAATCAACGCCAAGCTCAGGCATTGTGCCATTGATTTCCTGGGCCGAAATGGAGATGTCAGGATCCTGCAAATAGGCCGTGTGAAGCACGTCCAGATCCATCACACGAACATCCCTGTCACTCAAGTTGAACACACTGACCGATTCAAACCGGTCCGTTCCCTGTGTGCCAGCTTCCGCCCCA
Source organism: Rubripirellula sp. (assembly GCA_029213145.1). GTDB lineage: Bacteria > Planctomycetota > Planctomycetia > Pirellulales > Pirellulaceae > Rubripirellula. The sequence goes on from JARGNK010000085.1 coordinate 16,725, forward strand.
AAACGCACCGCACTGGTTTGTGAATCCAGGTAGCTGTCAAATTGGTCTGCGGACCGATTGTTCCCGTTTTTCAACCCTTGAATGGCGGCAGCACCACTTTCCGCATTGATTGAAATCGACCAGGGGCTGCTGCCGGAATCGAGATTCAATAGGTGAATTTCACCACTGTCGGAATCCAGTTCCGCATTGACGTGTTCGCGGGAGGTGAAGGTGCCATCTTCGGCAACCGCCAAAACCGCATTTTTCGCTCCGTGGATCAGTTTGCCATCGACTTGAATATCCGCCGTCGCATTGAATTCAAGCTCAAAGGTATCGGCATAGGGGTCAATGCCAAAGCTGTCATCAACCAATCGCTGAGTCACGTAGTCACCGCTATCCGATGCCTGGGCGGTGATGTCGATTTCATTGCCACGTAAAACCGCCGCCTCGTTGATGCGAACCTTAGAATTCAAGACGACATCGTCTCGGACGATTCCATTAAGCGCGAGTACGATCCCGAATCCTGTGCCCTTCCCGAAGCTGTCGATCGCCGTCCCTTGGTGAGACGTGTCGATATCAATCCGGTCAGCGATCAACCTGGTACCGTCGGCGATTTCAATCAGAGTATTGGAATCAACATCCACATCGGATTCGGTCTTGATATAGCCCCCTGCGGAATATTGTCCACCGAAGGCATTTGAATCGACCAACAATTGACTGACGTCCGCAGTTAAATTCAGGACCGCCGCGCGAATTTCGGCGTTCGACTTCACTTCTGTTTTTGCGAGTTCCGGCATTGCGTCGAAGCCGTTGACGGTGGTTTCGGAAACGGCGACGCTGCCGCTGCCGAGACCTCCGAAAAGCGTGTCGGAGGTCGACGTCACGTTCACGGCATTGTTCGAGTCCAAGCTGACGTGTTCCAATGAAAACAGTCGGGCGTTGGATCCGAGACTCGTCAACGCAGTCGTGTTGATGATTTCACTTGCCTGCGAATCTTGTCCCGCGAACGCGGCTCCGACAATCAATTCGGAAATCGTTTCCAGGTCAGTTTCGCCCGCAGCAGATGTCACCTCGATTCCACCGAGCCCAACCACAACGGCGCGATCCCCGATCAATGCTTGAACATCCACGTCGACGTTTTCGGTCGCTTCGGTGTGGGTATAGCCAATGAATTTTCCTGAAGAACCGGTTGCCGTTGCATCGCCGTCATTCCTGGCAAGGTCGGCGGAGATGGTCACCATCCCGCCGGCGTCCAAGCGTGCATCATCCCCGATCATCCCATGAACGGTTGGCGACAACGCCACCTCCGTCACCGAACTCCCGACTCCCACCACCCCTGCATCGATTCCCACCGTATCGGCAGAACCGCCCAGACTGGCTTGGGTCCGGATATCAATGTCACCCGTTACTTCAACCTCAGCATTCTCGGCGACGATGGCTTTGAATGATGGGGCAACATCGGTCGTTGCAGAATTGATCGCGACGGCGACGCCGACGGTCGAACTGCCAACACCGCCGACTGCCGCCCAGGTTTCGGCAGTCGCATCGGCCGTCCCAGTTCCGCGAATCAATAAGCCGGACGCTTGGATGTGTCCGCCGACCGAGGCGGTTGTGTTTCCCAGAATGACAGCATCGGTATCCACCACACCAACGCCGATGACGCCACCGGTCACTCCGTTGCCTTCCGCGTTTGCATCGGAATCGCTATTGGCGATCACCGACACTTGGCCCCTGGATTTAATATCGGATCCCAACAGATCCGCCTTGACCGTCGTACCAATCTGAGCATCGGCCTCATTACTTCCAACGCCCAACAATGCGGCCGTCACGACAAGCGAGCGAGTCTTCACGATGTTCGCGATTGAATTTGCCCGAACGGTCACGCCAGCAGAATCAATCACATTGGCGTCAAGAATATTTGCTGTGATCGAGCTGTCGATAACGTTTTCGACAATTGAAACACCAAAGGCTGCTCCAATGCTAACACTGACCGAAACGCCTTTGGATTCCGCTGTCACAGATGCATTCTCATTTGCCTTGACGATCAATCGCCCGCCGGCATCGATCGTCAATCCCTGATCAATCTTTGCTTCGATCGTATTGGACACGACATTCGATAGATCCACGCCGCCACCACTGGCACCAACCACTCCCGCTGACACAGACGCGGTAACGGCAGCAGTATTGGAAATTTTCGCATGCTCTGCATCTGCTTTGATGTCGATCTTACCACCGGTTGTAAGCTGATGAGATGCGTCCCCAATCGCATAAGCATTGACGGTGTTGAAAATATCGTTGTCGATGATTGACGCGGCGATCGACAACGCACCTCCGCTGGGTGCCAAGCTCAGTGCGACGGCAACACCGGTCGCATTCGCTCGCAAAATCTGACTGTCTGAAATCGCGTGAACGATTAAGTCACCATCCGTCGCAGTGATGTCAGAGTTACGGATATATGCTTCGATTTTTGTGGCGAGTTGGTTGGTGACCTCTACCCCCGCACCTGCGGCCGAGCCTGCTACGGCTCCACCCGCAATGGCAACCGAACCGGCAAACGCATCGACCGTCACCCGATCGGTGGCTTTTGCCAAAATATCGATGGTGCCCGTGTTGGACGTGAGGGCCGAGGACGTGACGTAGGCCAGCACTTCACTTTGCAGTGGGGTCCCGTCTTCGTATGAATTAAATCCAATCAGGTTGCGTGACAGCGAAACGCCGATCGCACCGGCCGCACCACCCGCTGCTCCCCCCGCACCGGCAGCGGACGCGGCACCCACCAGTGACGTGATCGTTGCCGAACTTGTCGCATCGATGGAAACATTCCCGGCCGACGTCACGACGCAGTTAGCGATATAGGCATGCACTTGGTTCGAGATCACGTTGGTGGCATTGGCGCCCGCACCACTCAGAGCGACCCCCAACCCACTCGCTGAAACACCAACCGCCAAGGACACGGCAACTGTCTCTGCACTCACCGTCGCCTCTTCCGACGCAGTGACACTCAATTCGCCCGCAACTTGCACGTCCGGAGTATTGATCAAATAGGCGTTCACCACATTGCTGATCATATTTTCAGCCAACGCAACGCCGATGGAAACAGAGACTCCCGCTCCAGATCCAGCCAGCGAAGCTGCCAGAGATCCAGCGCCCCCATAGACGGTGATCGTGGAAGTATCCGCTGCACTGAGCGAGAGGTCCGTCACATTGATGTTTGCATCGCTACCGCCGTCGATGAATGCTTCGATATCCACATCCACATGATTTCCGGCGCGATAACCAGCACCTCCCAATGAAACCGCGTTGCCAGTTCCCTTGGAGGCGGCAATTGAGCCGACACCGATCACCGCGCCGATGTCCTGCACTGACCTGGCGGTTTGATGCAAATCACCGGCGAGAGCGGTGACGTCGGAACCAACTAGCGAGGCTTTGATCGGCAACCCAACGCGGTCTCCTTCGCGATCAAAACCGATGAAGTTTTCGGAAACAGCCGCTCCGATCGACAACGCACCGACTGACACGGCAATCACTTCGGCATCGATGGTCGATTGATCCAACGCGTTAATGTGCACATCACGGCCGCTCGTGATGGATGCCTGATTTACCGTTGCGGTCGCACCACCTTGCACCACATTGATCGCTTCGGCACCAGCTCCACTGATGGCCAGACTTGGTCCCACCCCACCTGAAATTGCAATGGACGCGGCAGCTGCGACAGCATTGATATCACGGCCAGCCAAACCATCATCAATCAAGGCATTGCTTTGAACCCTGGTGTCGAGAAACGACTCCACATCGGCAGCTTCAATCGCTGCATCGACGTTGCTGTCGATTTCGTTTCGGGCACTAGAAACAGCGAGCGAAAAGCTAACATTCAGGCCGCCACTAACGTACGCCACCGAGGCTCCAATTGCGGTTGCGTCAATGATCGCGTTGTCGTTTGCATTGACGAGCACTGACCCAGCCGAACTCCGAATCGGCGATTTTTCACTTGAGTTCTGTTTCCGCCGGTTCTTGATCGTCGCCTTGGTGGTGCTTTGGACCAAATTATCCGCACCAGCTCCACTGACGGAGCCGCTCGCCCCTCCAGTCAAGCTAATTGCCGCAGCGAGTGCAAACGCACGAATGCTCTCACGTGATTCAGCATCAACGACGATGTCGCCCTCTGCAACGATCGCGACGCCATCCACTTCCGCGATATTGTCAACAACGATGTCGTTTTCGGCATGAGTGATACCGAATGCGGCGCCTACGCCGCCCGACTTAGCCGCAAGACTTGCGGCACCAGCGTCGGCCTGAATTTCAGAGTCGTTGTCCGAACTGACTTGTACACCTCCTGCCCCCGCCTGAATTGAGCCAGTACCGGAAACCTTGGCCTCCATGTTCATTCGAATTCGGTTGATCGAAACCGCCGCTCCGAGCGAAAAATTCCCTCCGGTCGATCCCGCCAGCGTGATATTACCGATCTTGCCAACGTAGATTGCGTCGACCTCGATTCCTGCTGCGATGATCGTGCCACTTAAATTCTTGATCAAGGCACGCACGCCGCTTGCACCTGCCTCGTTCTCCTCGTTTGAATCAGCGCCTAGAAAGCTGTAGGCAACCGAAGCACCGACGCCGGCCTTGCCGCCGATACTTCCTACCCCGGCAATGGAATTGCTCGTTGATGCATCGCGTGCTTTGACCCGGAGCGTCCCTCCAGCGTAGATCTCCGCTCCTGAAACACGACTCTCATCAAGATTCAGATCCCCGATGTTGACGATCGTTGCTTCCACCTGATTCTGAATCTGGTTCACCGCGACGGAGCCAGCCAACACAAAATCATCAGACAGTCCACCACTCAGAGCGAAGGCAGCAATCTGCGAATCCAACCCCGGCGGCAACGCTTCAGGTTCTTCAAATCCCGCGTCCACGGTGATGTCACCCTGCGATGCGATCACAACCGATCCATCGATCGTTGCCACCACCGAATCGCGAATTTCGTTGACTGCAATGGCAGCCCCGACGGAGAACTTTCCTCCGGCGGCGATCGTTCCTGCGTAGGCTGCGATCGACGCCACATCCTTCGCTTCCACCTCGACTGATTGATAGGCCGACACGTCAGCGGGGCCATGGTCATTGGATGTGATACTCGCATCCACGGTGTTCTCGATTTTGTTGGCAACGACCGATCCGGCAACTGCCCAACTCCCCGACCCGGCAACGAGGCCCGCCGCCGCATTGATGATGCGAGCCTCCTCTCTTGCCACCACTTCTACGTCACCGTCATCCGAACGGACCTTCGCCCCTGCAATGGATGCCGTCACCGCATTCTTGACATCCGTGACACCGATCGCGGCCCCCCCAGACGCACCGCCACCGGAGGTCAATTGTCCCGTCCCAGTATTGATCTGTGATCCATCCCGGGCATTCACTTGGATGTCCCCGTAGGCGACGGTCACTCTTGTTCCCGCGGTGGCGGGAACGTCCGCCAAGTCAGTCGTCTGAATCTGTGCAAGGACATCCGACCGAATGTAGTTAATCGACAATGCACCAGCACCGGATGAAGTGGTGCCTTTGGCGCCTGCAAGCGTGACCGTCGTCATTTGTCCCGAAATGGGACCGGGCAAGTCAATGGTTTCACCACCGACCTCCACGGCACGTCGCTTGACGAGCAACTGATGAATATCACCAACACCCATCGAAGTAAATACGATCTCTTTGGGCAGCGCTGCTTCCGTGTCAACAAGCGTTTTGGCAAGGCGAATACGGCTCGCATCCGTAGCGATTACAAAATAGGTCTCGCCGTCGACCAATCCGCCAATCGCGTTGTCGGGTGACGAACCGCTGCGATAGACGACGGCATCACCTGTGTTCAGATCATGATCGGCCGCGAACGCCAAAGTGCTTCCCAGGCTCACATGGGTGTCCACGGCAACGGTCGGATCCAATCCCACTCGAGTGCTCGCAGCATCTTCGGAAATCAACCTGTGTCCATCGCCGCTACCACCTGAAACTGCCAAGCCATTGCCTTGTTGGGCATCAGTAAACGAACTCGCCAACCGAATCGTCTCGGCATTGACTCGAATGACCCAGTATGTTTCGCCGTTTTCTAATCCGACGATCGTCTCGCTGCCGCCGTCGTCGTAAACCACGCGACTTAAATCAGTGAGTCCGTGCGACTCACCATAAGCGATCTGATTATTTATAAGGATGGAATCGGATGCCGTAAACGAAACAGCCTCTCCGAGTGCTACCGGAGTCAGCCCATGCCCTGACCCCATTCCTTGGCTGGTCAACTGCACGGCGATGCCAGCACCTACATCCTCAATGGAATCAGCTAATTGAATCATGTCGGCATTGACAACGATGACGAAGTAGCTGCGATCGTGTTCAAGTCCACCGATCGAAGCCTGGCCGCCATTGTCGTAGAAGATCCGCTGTCCCAATTCGAAACCATGTGCTGGTATTCGAATCAGGTCGCCGCTCACCGTCACAGCGACCGTTGGATCAAATGCTTCAACTCGCTCCACCAAAGGTCCCGGTTCAGCCAACTCAAACGGATCGCGAAAACCGGACAGTACAGCAATCCTTCCCGTCTCGGCGGTGACTTCCGAGTCAGATATCAAGGCAGCCACGTTGCTGGTGGTATCCACGCCGCTGACTTCGGCCGAGGGCATTCCATCGACTCCGTCATTCGCGGAAATCACATTAGGGTCGGCCAAATCAAAATTACCACCGACATAGTTGTAGGCAATCGCCGCACCAACCCCATTGCCAGTCGACGACAAGCCGACACCCAACGCACCCGCGTACAGCGCGGCTGATTCGAATGCATTGACCACGACATCACGATGCGCTGCGACAGTCGAATCACTAACCGAAGCAATCACTGTGTTTGCGATCGAATTGACAAGCAGTGCGCCAGCACCACCAAAACTCTGTCCACTACTGCCTGCTAGGCCAATTCCGATCAGCAGCGGCTGGGAAGAGGCAAGCACCTGAACATCACTGGACGACGACTTCACCCTGGAATCATTGATAAAGGCAACGGCCGCGTTACTGATTCGATGATAGGCAATCGAAGCTCCGACTGCGGTGCTTCCTCCCCTGGCAACACCGCCTGCGCCGGAGACCAAGTAAGAGGTGTCAACCGCCATCACCTTGATCAGCCCGACGGCGTTGACCGTTGAATCTGCAATCGAAGCAGTCGCCGAATTGGAAATGATCGCAATCGAAGACGATCCCGCCACCCGCCAACCCGTCACGCCGCTACCACTGGCGAACCCAAGCGAACCAGCACCGATGACAGACTTGTTCTCCGCTTCCACCGTGACCGAACCGCTGACATCAACTTCGCTCGATTCTTGGATGGATGCGGTCGTCGCAGACAAAACTTCGTTATAGCCAATGGCGATGCCGTAGCCACCGCCGCTGTTGCTGCTGCCCCAGCCGCCTGAAACGGCAACGATCCCTGAGTTATCGTAAGCATTGAGGTGAACATTGACCGGATTGTCATCGGCCAAGTCCACCAGATTAACCTCTGCCAAGTGGGCAAGCGTGTCGTGATGAATCAGGTTGACGCCGATGGTCCCGCCGATGGCCGTCCCTTGCATCGCTTCGCTTCCGCCGTACGAAACAGCCAAAGCATAGATACGCGGATCTGAACCAGGCTGCGCGTTTGAGGCAGAAACGTCGAGCGTTCCGCCTGACATCAACAGACTGGATCTTTCAATGGTCGCATGCGTGACCGTGGGATCCGATTCCTGCCCCATCAAATTCAAGGCCAGCGAAACACCGATTCCCTTACTGGAAGCACCAGCTGTCTTGCCGACTGTACCGATGCCACCAGCGAAAGACGCGATCAAAGATTTTTCGATTGCCTCGACCGAGGCATCACCATCAATCGTGATTACCGAATCTTGAATCCAAGCCGATACATCATGGTCGATTTGATTGACTGAAACAGAACCAGCAATGGCAGAAGAATTGGGGCCGTCAGAAGCTTTGCCCACACCGACCGTGATTGATCCTATGTAACCCGCCTGGTCTGCCTTGACTTGCAGATTGTCGGTGCTCGCATTCGCCGCTGAATCAAGATAGGCCAACGTTTCGCCATCAATTTCGTTGTAGCTGATGGAGCCCGACCTGGCAAAATTCCCGGTCGTTGAACCCTCCGCGGACGAATTGGAAATGGCGAGCGTTGCCAGGATCGTTTGATTTCCGCTTACGATGTTCAGATCCGCTGTGTTTAATTTCTCCGAATGGCGAACGTACGCTTTGACATCGTCCGTCATCAACGCCATGCCAACGACGCCCGCGTAGGCTGCGCCGGACCGGGGGTCGGAAGCTGATTGGATTTGATTTCCCGATTCAGAAATCGGGAGTGTTGGACTACTACCTTGACTGGACCGTTGACGGGTGTTGAATTGATTGACCTGCTCCGCACTTGCCTCGGCAGCGGAGTTAGCAATCGAACTCGCTACGCCGATTCCGATGTTTCTTGCCGCAACAGTGACATTGCCAATGGAGTCCACGGCCGTCTCGGACGCTGCATCCCCCTGTTCATGGTCCGCGCCGATGTAGGCCTGAGTGTCACGCGAAACGACATTGACACCGATGGTTAAACCAAACCCTGTCCCGCCTGATTTGCTAAACGCCCCAAGGCCATTGACCGCCACACTATTGTCATAAGCCATCACCAGCAAACTTTGATTCGTCACGAATGAATCATCGCGCACTTCACCAATCACATCGTCTTCCGCGTCGACAACTCGGTCGCCGTTACTATCAAGCGCCTGCGGAAAAACTTCGATCACGGCATCGCTAAAGCCATCTGGCTCCAGTAAGTAATGCTCAGCCTCTTGTGAGGCAAGTGTTGGATCCAAGCTGATCGCTTGCTGGTTCCTTGCATCCGCTGCGGTTTTAGCGATCTGAATGCGACCGTGGGGTTCAAGGGAACCTGGATGAGCCGATAGAGACAAGAAAACTGGCTCATCTGCCGTCGCATCTTCAAGGCTGGCGGAAAGTCTCAGCAGGTTTGGTTGGCTTTCATCGACGACCGCATAAACCACGCTAGACAGGTTTGAACCACTCGTTTCATCCGTCCAGGTGATCGCATCGCCCGTGCTCAACTCATAATCCGCGCCTAGGTCAATTGCGTTGCTAACAACATCGACTTGACTTCCCTCGAAAGAGATTTTTTCTATGATCACATAGTACGGGTCGTATTCGATCAACCCGCCAATCGGCGACCCGCCCGTATGTGCGTAGATGAATTGGTCTCCCGTTTGGAGAGTATTCCACGCCTCCCCGACATCAATTGTTTCCGATAAACCGGAAACGTCTTCCGTCACAAAATCAGCAAGCTGATAAGGAACCTCGAAAATCCCATCCGCAAGATCGATAAATTTCGATTGGTTAAAATCACCAAAAATCGGTCGCAATTCTCGCGGAATCTCGATCAACCCGCTACCAACATTGACCGTGGCTCCATCGGCAATACGAGCGATGGTTGTGTTGTCGACCGTGATTAAAGATCCACTGCCTGCGAATCCTTGCTGGCCACCTTTTCCCGCGGCTTCTGAAAATGCGATGTCAAGGAAGTCCGTATCCGCTCGAACCGTAAGCGTGTCTGAGTGGACGCGAGATTGCCCCCGAATTTCCGCAGTGACGTCGTTGAAAAAAGTCGTCTGCAGGTAGGCACCACCAACTCCTGATTGACTGGCGCGACCACCCCCGCTCGTGAGATCCCTGATGTCCCATCCAAAAACCCCACTGACATTTGCCGTTTCTGTTTCCGTGGAAGCGCGAACCACCACGTCCTGCGCTGCGAGGGGTTCTGCAAGGCGGATCGAGTGCCCTGCCTGTGAAACGGCGAGAGGGTCCAACAAAATAATGTTGCCCGCCAAATCTGCCAGCCGAAATAGATTTGGATCGCTCGGAACCGGCGTGATGAGGTAGCGATTTCCACTGATCAGATTAGGTAACGCGGCAACATTGACCGCGTCGTACACGATCTCGTCACCAAATTGAAACTGTGCCAAGTCGCCAAAAGCAAGACCCTGGTGATTTGCGTCAATATTGACCTTCGGATCGAAAACAAACTCATTGATGTGTGCATCGTGATCAACGAACGCCTTACTGATGTTATCAACCAGGAATAGATTTACCGATCCTCCATATGCATTCTCGGTACCCTTCGCCTGTGTCTGCGCGTAAGAGTTAAAAAATCCGTTCTGAATCCCACCGTTCGAATTAACTTTATCAACGATGTCGTCGTATTCGTTGAATTGAAACCATTGAATATCGTAGGGCTGGAATGTTTGGGAATTCAGTTCGATACGGCCACTCGCGTTGACGATCGCGCCGTCGCCCTGGTCTAAAGAGATTGTTCTGGGTTCAGGCCCGAATACTTCGACTGATTGATCTGAACCGACCGAAGTGGTGGCGATGTTTTCAAACAGACCTATATTGACAGCCAGCGCGAGCGAATTCTGTCTTGCGTTGTTTGGTCGTTGAAAATCGGTTTTCGTGTCAGAAGCGACAATGGAGATCGCACTCGTTTCAGGGAAATCGACGTTCAAGGATGAGAGAGAAACGGAACCCGACGCAACAATGACGCCAGAGTCACCAACCACAGCAGTCGCGGAAGTGGCGTGATCGGCAAAGGCGATGGCACCCGAGATCCCATATTTCTTGGCGGTCCCCTTGAATTCAGTCACCGCGTTCGAGCGTGAATGCTCAGGTTTGGAGCGGGTGAAAATGGATGACCAAAGACTCCCTGCTTGGTTAGCGGAATCTTGAACAGCACTGGTGGCGGGCTGAAAAAACTTGCCGCCCTCTCCAATCCCAACACCGGACTTAGCCGCCGTATCGTTCCTGGTGGTATCAATCGTTGAATCAAGTTTGACGGCACCACCTGCTACGATCGTTCCACCCATCCAAACATTCGAATCAGCCTCCAGCAGCGAAATCACGAATGCCGCACCGAGTTCGCCGTTGTCATAGGCAGCAGCAGCCGAATTAACGTTGTTCGATTTTTCAATCCGTGATCGAATGTCCACGTCGCCCTGAGCATCGATTCGGGCACCAGGATTGATGGCTGTTGTCGTTTCCGCATTCGTCTCTCCAAAAGCGAATGTCAGTGCACCACGGGAATCACTGCTGGTGGGCCCCAGCACCGAAGATTTAGCCGTTGACTCCAATGTGTTTTCCACCAGCGAACTGATCAACACATCCCCATTGGATTGAATGGAAACATCTTCATCGATGAGCACACGAGCGATCGGATCAGAGGAGGCATACGCGAACGCCAGTGTTGAGTTCACGGCCTCGGAATCGGAGGTGGTCTTAGCTCTGGAGGCGATCGTGACGTTGTCACCCGCGAGTGTCGTACCCGGTTCCACGTAAATCGCAGCAGTCGCTTCGGAAGTCGAAACAGCGAAGAAGACAATATTGTTTGCTAAAACGGTTTTTTCAAACAACACTTCAGTGGCGCCGACAACGCCGTCCCCCGTGAAAAAAGTATCGCTGATACTGGTTGCCGCAAGCTTGATGTCACCACCAAGCAAACTGGCATTGCTCAATGCAATCGTTGCAGCGGATTCCGCAATTTGCACCCAAAACGGAAAAATCGGCTTCTCATCTTCCCGAGCCTCCAGGGTGATTGACCCCGCAGCGTAAGCATCCGAATCAACATTGGTGACCAACTTGGCTTGATCGCCAATGGAGATGGCGACATCTCCACTATTTGCCGAGATACTGCTGAATGACCCGGCAAAACCCAAGTCCACAGTGTCGTAACCACTGATGGCTTCGAAAGAGAGATGCCCCGAGTCTCCGATAGTCTGACCATCTGCATTTTCATGGCGGGTCGAGATTGTTACTCCCTCTGCGACCGATAGATCTTCGCCATACAGACTGAGGCTCTTCCCCTGCAACTGCAGGGGACCTTCGACGCGAATGATATCGCGTCCCGCAGCTCCATCCACTACTAAGTTGTAGGTGGTTGACAACGCATGAATCGCAATCGTTTGATCATCATCCGAACCGCCGACGAACGTCAGTGTATTGTCCGATCCCGTCGGTTCCGGAATGACATGGCTGTTTCCGCCATCCACCAACAAGAGTTCGCCAATCGCATTGCGTCTTAGCTCGGCTAATTCATTCGAATAAGTGTAAGTTGAGTTATCGAAGGAATCCGCCTGGTTGTCGATTTCCTCCACATCGAAAATAAGATTCGTGAAGGCTCCACCACGAATGATGGCCCTATCGTCATCGCCTTGCCCGCTGAGGAATAGCTGGGGTTGAAACGTATCAACGGCAACGTCAATGCTGTCGTCACCCGCACCTGACAGGATAGAGACCGACTCGTGAGGAGTCGCGATCTGCAGCGGCTGAAACCCACCGTCATTGCTGGAGAGAAGAATCTGCCCATCTTGTGGAACAGTCAATTGGATGTCATCCGGCCCCGCGGTGGTTTCGAAAACCAGCCTGTCGATCGAGACGTTTCCCGCTACCTCCTCCACCGTGGTGTCGAGCACTAGCTGAGCAACGCTGCTCTGACCTGCTCCGAAGTCCAGAATGTCCCAATCCGCGCCACCTCGAATCGATAGTGGTGCAACCACTTCATCGGCCAAGATACTGATCCGATCGTCGCCACCCGCAGCGTCCAGGGTGATCGATCCTTCCGGTGCATCAAACCGAATCGGCTGAAACGTCGCACTGGCTCCCTCACTGGTGACCTGCAGCCTGCCCGGAATTAAATCAGACAGCTGCAGTGTTTCGCTCATTGCCGTGCCCACGATCACAACATTTTGTGAACTTTCGATTCCGCGATACTGAATCTCCTGCATCGATGAGGTGAGTTGGATGCTGCCATCGGTCTCGCGGCCCGCTTCCTCATCAGGCTGGAAACCAATGTCGATGGATTCCTGACCCGCCGCAATCTCGAGCGTCAGGCGATCTGAGAATCCCCAGAAGTCGTCGACCGTTATTGGAATCAACATTGCGGGTGATGCGATCGTTACGTCGTCGTCGCCTAGACCCGGCAAAATCTCCAAAGAGCCCTCGGGAGTATCCAGTGAAATATGACCAAAGCTGCCCTCCAAGTTGCCACCGGTCAACGCGATGCCGGAGGAATCACCATCGACTCGAATTTGATCATCGAAATCAGTACCAAGAATCCGAACATTCGACGAATCGTCGATACCTGCGAACGTGGCGACCGGAACGCCATTGCGCGTGATGACGCCGGAATCACTGACGACATCGCGTTCTAGCGTCTGCGGGTCAGCACTGAGGTTCAGTTCGACTTCAATCCGATCGGCTGCATTGATGTCCGATTGCCCCTGCAAGGATCCCGTCAAAACGCCATCAGCTTCGAAAGTAAAGGTATCGGCAAAACCACCGGCACCTACGAGGTTCTCAACCTGAGTAAACTTCAACAAATCATTGAAGACACCCTCGTTTTCACCCGTGATCGAAAAGCGATTTTCAAGATCCGGCGCGACGATCGTGTCCGATCCCTCACCAGCATCCACCAACAACCGCAGAGACGGAGTCGGTGCTCCGGCAGCAAAGGAAAACGTGTCGTCCCCCGCACCAAATCGCAGGGTCAGTTGCCCGATGGGTTGACTGAAATCGATTGGTGAGAATGTCGGGGAGGAAGCATCGCTGGCGAGGCGAAGCCAGCCTTCATAGCGATCAGCCGTGTCATCCGATAAAATGACTTGCTGATTCGTTCCATCATCGGGAAGAACGATCGTCAACTGATCGAAGTTCGTGATGCCTTCATAGGCTGCGATCGTGACGTCATCCACAATCGTGGAGTTGCCAATGACCTCCACGTTCTCGGAATCATAAGTTTCCAAATATTGTAGGCTGCGGTATTCATCCTCCCCGGGAAGAACGGTCGCCTGTAACACGACGGAAATCTGATCAGCATCTTCTGGGCTTCCAGTGATCAATCCGCTGATGCTGCCTCCATCTTCAATCACAAATGAATCCGTGTAACCGACGGCACCCACTAGATTCTCGATGGACGCAAACATGAGCGTGGAGTTCAGGGATCCCACGTCTTCTGCGGTAATTCGCCATGAGTTGTCAATCTCGGGCCCAAGTAGTTCATCGACGTCCTCGCCACCATCGAATGTCGTTATAAAACTTGATGCGGATGCGTCGATCAGCAGTGAGTCCTGATTCATGGACCCAGTGATCGTGACCGCAAAGGTATCGAGATTGCTCGCTTGGCTCGACTCAGAAGTCCAGGGAATCAAGACTTCATTTTCAACATCACGCAAGACCGGATGCCCACTCGTATCATCCGCGACCAATTCGTAAGCAAATCCAGCTTCAAGCGCAGAGCCGTCGTATTCAAAGCTGTAATCTGACGCCAGCAACAGTCGAGGTTCCAGTTGTTCTGCGACGCCGAGGACGCGGCGAATGGTGTTCCCCTTGCTCCGGCGTTGCGTTTGAAAATCTGGTCGTCGAACACCATGCTCCGCAAGCGCGTTGAGCCAACGACAACGCCTCAATGCCATTCCATATAATTGACCGAGACGAGCGTTGCCGCGAGAAGTTCGAGCCATTGAGCACTACCTTTCAATGTTCCGAAGTATCGTGCATCAAAACAACACTTTCGGCAGAGATTGAGAACCGAGAAAGCCTGAGTCTCATGAGAAAATTTGGTGGGGTGCTAGTTTCAATCGTCTTAACAAAGAAAAGGTCGACTCGCCCAGCAAAGCAAGAAACACCATTCCGACCACGGCTGATCATCCAGTCAAAATTCAGTGGTCGTGCCCTGTGTTAAGCACCCGCTCAACCAGAGGACACTAAGCTGAGACGGCGATGCACCTGAGAAATATCGGGGGGGGAGGCGGGGTGGGGGAAGTGCATCGTAGCGCAGTATATTCATGTCGCTACCTAAGCGCCTATCCGAAAACCATTCAGTCTTGAAAAAAGTGAACCAACCTTGGCATTGAGAGTTTGCACACTTTCACAAGCCAAGGAGGGTTCACCATGGATGGAAATCGTTCGTTTGACGAACATCGAATGCCCGACGCGATGTGGGAACAACTCAAGCCACTACTGCCCGAATACGAATCGAGCCCCGCGGGGGGGACGCCCTCGAAAAGATCTCCGTCGTGTGGCAGATGCCAACTTCTATCGAATGCGGACTGGCTGTCAATGGAAAGCGATTCCACCTGAACTGGCTCCTGGAAGCACGGCTCACGAGTATTTCCAGCAATGGGTGGACGATGGTGTGTTCGACGGGCTTTGGCAGGCTGCGTTGACGGAGTACGACGATGTGGTCGGCCTGGATTGGACGTGGCAGAGTGTCGATGGAGCAATGACCAAAGCGCCGCTCGGTGGCGAAGCCACGGGAATAAACCCAACGGACAGAGGAAAACTGGGAACCAAAAGATCGTTAATGACCGAAGCGGCAGGCATTCCGGTTTCCGTGATCGTTGATGGGGTAAATACGCACGATATCAAGCTGCTTCAGGCGACGATCGAACACTGCCTCGATCGCTGGCCAGGTGACTACGGTGAACTCGATGAGCATTTGTGCTTGGACAAGGGCTACCAGTCAGCGGCACTGAAGGACCTGGTAGAAAGCGTTTTTCAATACACAGCCCACGTTCGATCTTGTGGCGAGGAGCGTGAAGTCAAGATTCGAAAACGAGGTGAACGGCCGAGACGCTGGGTCGTCGAACGAACCCACAGTTGGTTCAACCGCTTTCGTGCAATCCTGGTACGATAGGAAAAGAAGATTGAGGTTCACGTAGCAGCGTTACATCTGGCCTGTGCGTACTTCACACTCCGTAAAGCTCAGGTTTTCGGATAGGCTCTAAATGTTTCTGCCTGTCTGATCAAAATATTGAAACGAACATTTCGGCTGGCGAAATTCAAAGTTGCATCAGTGAATGGCGTCCCATTTTCGGTTGGGATTGAGTCAAGACACAGCGGCGTTGGCTGAAAATAGAGACAAAACGGCGGCACCGCGCAGCAGGCACACATCGTTCTATTGAGATCGGCGTGCTGAGGTTACCACACGACGTATTGTCGAGGTCGTGGAGGAATCACCCGAGCCTCCACCCAAACCACATGCGATTCAAGAGGAGGCTTTGGCAGCACTGAGTGCGACACGACGATCTGGAAATGAAGCAGGACTGGTCGTACTGGCCACCGGGCTTGGAAAGACCTGGCTGGCCGCCTTTGATTCGGCGTCCGAAGAGTTCCCAAATGTTCTGTTCGTCGCCCATCGGGAAGAGATTCTTACCCAAGCGATGCAAACGTTTCGGCGAATTCGGCCGCACGCGAGACTCGGTCTCTACACTGGGAAAGAGAAAGCGCCTGAAGCAGATGTTCTCTTCGCTTCAATTCAAACGCTGGGGCGGATC
>JARGNK010000086.1:0-4094 GCA_029213145.1 Rubripirellula sp.
GCTGTTTGTTCAAGCCCGCGAAATCCATCGTCGACGCCACTTGGTTCCAAGGCCCCTCCACGTCCTGTGAATCATCGTCCTGTGAGTCATTGCCCTGCGAGTCAATGCCCTGTGAGTCAATGCTCTGTACCTCGACGCGGTAGCCACCGAAGTTGAATTTGTTCAATCCTTCCAGATAGTCCGTTTCAAGGAAATCTTCACGGTTGGTGCTTAACCGGATTCGGTTGATTTCGTGAGGCTGCTGGAATGTGAATTCGATCCACGGTTTTTCTTTGCTTTCCTTGGGCGCCTTGGATCCCCAGGCTTGGGTTCCAAACTGTCCGTCGTTGACATTGCTGATGCTGGCGCGGGCAACTGCCATCTGGGGCGGGCTGAACGCTTTGGTGCCGACACTTGCGAGGGCCAAATTTTGGCGTCGATTCTGATCGCCGAAAATTTCGATTTCGTCCAACCGAACTCCACCCCAATTAAAAGTGATTCTAACTTTCTGGGTTGTGGTTGGTGCGAAATGGAGTTCCTTGTATCCGACCCAGTCTTCTTCCCATGGTCCAATTTTGATGAGTTGTCGATGAAGTTTGTCGATTTGTCCGTACAGCTGCTTGCCACGAATCCGTCGAGGATGATCTTCTGCGAGTTCGGGAAAACGCCCGCCGAATTCGACATCCTGAAAGACGGCCGACATGGAGTAGTAATCACGAATCGAGATTGGATCGAATTTGTGATTGTGGCAACGTGCGCAACCAATCGTCACACCCATCGCCGATGCGCCCACCGTTTGAAGTATCTCATCCATTCGATCTGCCCGCGCTTGTCGTCGCGCGGCCGGCTCTTGGCCGACGGTTGCAACAGGGACGTGAGGCCCTGATACCAGGTAGCCTGTGGCGTCGCCTTGGCCAACCGTGTCGCCAGCAATTTGTTCGAACAGAAACTGATCGTACGGTTTGTCCTCGTTGAACGCGCGAATGACATAGTCGCGATAGATCCAAGCATTCTTGCGGTACATGTTGCTTTCGCTGCCATTGGTTTCAGCCCAGCGAATCACATCGAGCCAATGTTGCGCCCAACGCTCCCCGAAATGTGGCGACTCGAGCAGGCGATCGACACATTGGGTATAGGCCGAATTTGGATCGATGGCATACGCGTCAAGGAATTCCTCGGTCTCTGCCGTCGTTGGTGGCAATCCCGTCAAGACAAGTGAGACACGCCGAATCAAAGATCGCGGATCTGCGGGTTCGGAGAACGTTAAATCGTGTGTTTTTAGTGAGCGTGTCAAGAATGCATCGACAGGGTTGTCTGAGGGTGAGGCGATGGCTGGAACCGATGGCCGTACGATTGGTTGAAACGACCAATGATCTGATTTCTCTTCGATGCTGGCATCCATCTGACCTGGCCAGATGGCACCTTCTTTAACCCACTGATCCAACAGTGCAATCTCTTCCGCTGGAATCTTGTCTTCGTCGGGAGGCATCGCCATTTCCTCGTCGACGTGATTGATCACTTCAATCAAGTAACTTTTTTCAGGATGGTTGGGCACGACCGCAGCGAGACCCGAATCACCACCTTTCAGCATCGTTGGGCGAAGGTCGAGTCGTAAGCCCGATTCTTGCTCATCTTCACCGTGACAATGCAGGCAGTGCTCTTCTAAGATTGGAAACACGTCGCGTTCGAAATCAACTTCAGCGGCAGATCCTGCGGCCGAGACTGACCATGCACCGAATGCGAATAGGGTGACAAATCGTATGAAGTGGATGCTCATGATTTTCATACTCTTTATTGTTTGATTCATCGAGTGCGAACAATGCCTTGCTCTAAGACGCGAATCAACGTTGGGTTGTTGAAGAAAGGTCGGGCAGGTCGACATGAAAGCAACCGGTGACGTTGCAACTTGGGCAGCTCTAGATTCTGCTACTTGTCGGTCTTTGAAGAATTTGGCTTGGTTGGTGGGTCGAACTTCGCTCGGTACGCTTGATATTCCGGCCAAGTAAGCGTGCCATCCTGATCGGTATCCGCGGCCGGATGTTTGGAGAAGTATTGACGCTTCCATGCTTCCGCATCCGATTTTACCGCAGGTTTGACGGCAGTTGCTTTCTTGGGTTTGAAGGGCGGTTGTGGTGGGATTGGTGAGCCACTTTCGGGAATTCTTGAATTTAATTGTTCACGAAAATTCTGGAGTGTTTCTTGGTGCTTGGGATCGTCCGCCAAATTCGTCCACTCATGCGGATCCTCCGTCGTGTGATAAAGTTCTTCCCGACCATTTTCGTAGCGGATGTAGCGCCATTCCTTTGCTCGTAACGAATAGCTTTCCTTGGCGGGATCATATTTCGTGCGCCATTTGTAAAGTGCAGTCAAAGCAGCATCTGGCCCGCTCCATTGACCGCGTTCGGGGGATTGCAGCAACGGTTTCAAACTGTGTCCATCCAGCGAATGGCCTTTCTCATTCTTCGTCGTTTGCTGCGACAGATCGCAAAGGTCAACCAGCGTTGGGTAGATGTCAATCAAGGAGACTGGTTGCATTGATACGCCATCAGATTTACTGACGCCCGGTGCTCGAATGATCAGCGGCACTCGTGTGCTCTCTTGCCAGAGCGAGTTCTTGTACAAGTAGTCTTTTTCACCCATTCCCCAGCCGTGATCACTCGACAGAACAATGATTGTGTTGTCGTGCAGAGGCGAGTTTTCAACAACATCCAGGATCCGCCCGATTTGCTCATCAACGGATGCCACGCTAGCAAGATAAGCTTGGATGAAATGACGGAGTGCAGAATCTTGCGACGGATAAGATTCAACAAGAGTATTGAATAAGCGGGTACCCATATCTTCACTGCGCGGCCCATCCGCACCACTTGGGATTCCGCGGACAGAACGAGCATGGGTATCGGCTACGTCACCGGGACGGATGACAGGTAGTTCAATGGAATCGAGAGGGAATTGATCGAAGAATCGTTTTGGCACGATCAGTGGGGTATGCGGGCGGATAAAACCAACACCCATGAAGAATGGTTGTTGTCCAGGTTTATTTGCGCGAGCTTTTAGTTGGTCAACCGCCCATTGTCCATTCAGTTCATCTGCTGTCAGGTCGCGATCATTTTGGGAATCGACTCGCAACGGCCGCTGTTGGGCCCAACCGCCCGTTTGCCAACGAATCAGTTTTCCTTCGGGGGTCGTCCTGCCGGCTAGATTTACCAACGGGCCAAACGATCCATCCACGGCACCAATCTCCGAATAGGGTAGGGGCACGTCTGGATGAGCAATTTTGTTCTCGCCGTCGAAAGCGAAGGGGCCGTAATCTGCCGGGTTTCCGTACTTTTGCCACTCCCTCTTGACCATATGATGCATCAGTTTTCCAGTGCCGAGTGTGTCGTAACCCTCGGCACGAAAGTGATCCATCATTGTTCGCGAGTTCTTCAGAACCTCGTAGCCATCCCATTTCGTAAATCCGAAGCAGCCCGAGTGATGCGGGTAGACGCCTGTAAACAAACTCGCGCGCGACGGGCCGCAAATCGGGATGTTGCAGTGTGCCTGAGTGAAGCGGACGCCACCCTGTGCGAGCCGTTTGAGGTTGGGCGTCTCTGCCTGTGGGTGGCCGCCAAATCCTTCGACGTAATCATTCAGGTCGTCGCAGAGAATCAAAATTACATTTGGTTTCTCGGAGGCAGCCAAAAAACTTGATGACAAAAGCCAAGCAAACACCAAGGCCAATAAATAGTGACTTCGAAGCACAAAAGATTTCATCGACAAATGTAAAGCATCGGAAAAAAACGAGGCGGTCCGTGATTTTGACGAACGTCAGTTCGTTCGATCGCCATAGGAGGTTCGTTGTGGTCCTGGTACACCAACTGAACGATCCACTTAGATTAGCCGAAACGTGAGTAATTTGCCGAGAGGTGAGGATTTTACCCTGGGCTGACCGCAAGCGAAGAAAATCAGCAGGAACAGGTTGGCGCAATGAGGGCTCATGGAAAAGGTGATTGCCCACGGACAATTAGGTATCGCTTGGCGGGTAACTTGCATCTTAAGGAGACGCAGTAATCCGATCGAATTGATCGATCTGAACTCGCCGTATGCGGGAACTCGTCATTCGCGGGAACTCGCCA
>JARGNK010000086.1:4194-16331 GCA_029213145.1 Rubripirellula sp.
TGCGCGGGAACTTGGCATGCGCGGGAACTTGGCATGCGCGGGAACTTGGCATGCGCGGGAACTTGGCATGCGAGTGTCGATTAGACTTGCTCAGCAAGTGAGACCGTAAATTAGGCTGATGTGCGCACAGTGGTCGTTGCACGGCGATCTCAAACACGCCGCAGCTGGTTTCACTCGCTGGTTTCACTCGCTGGTTTCACTCGCCAGGCAAAAAGTTATTCCCCACCCGAAAACGGCGATGGTGGTTTTTCGCCAGTTGGGGTCAGGCAAACCTCTCGAAGATCGATCAGGAAGTTGTCCAGGGGCGGGGTGGCGCGCATGACGGCGAGTTGCGAACCTTGCGATAGATAAAGGGTTCCGATTTTCATCTGCTGGTATTGATCCCAGCTTCCTGTTTCTTTGGTCGGGGCACTAACCTGCTGATCACCCACTTTGAAGTTAAAGGTCTGATTGGCCGTTTTGACGGCCAAGGCCCAGTCCAGGT
Organism: Rubripirellula sp.; assembly: GCA_029213145.1. Taxonomy (GTDB): domain Bacteria; phylum Planctomycetota; class Planctomycetia; order Pirellulales; family Pirellulaceae; genus Rubripirellula. The sequence continues at coordinate 4,679 of JARGNK010000086.1, forward strand.
AGAGGTCGTATTCACCAGCAATGGGTACGTCAAAACGCCACTGAACGCGATCTTCCACGCTCTGCCAAAAGCCCACGTTCCCATATTTCGATTCGAAAACGATCGAAGGGCCATATAACGCGGCGTCGGCTGCACGAAGCCTCAGCGATCCTGATGGCTCAAGTGCCTTGACCGTTCGTGGCTGATTACCCTCAAAAGATTTGGGGGGAAGTTGGTTAGCAGCGATGAAGGCGACAACATCGGCCATCGCGGGGGGATCAAGATTTGCTTCCAGACCGTGAGGCATCATCGAGAGTTGGCTCCGTTTGAATCCTTCGTCTTCGATGTCGCGTTTTAGAACGATATAGGTTTCGTTGTTTTGTCCCATCAAAGTCACGCTGGTAGCGGTTTCTGAATGCAGAATCCCGTTGAACTGGCGCCCATCGACGGTGACCAGCAGGTAGTTGCGATATTTGTCTTCCACCGCGCGATGAGGATCCAGGATATGTGTTGTCAGGAATTCTGCCGATAGATTGACAAGTGCTCCCAAGTCAGGTCCAACGGTGTGTCCGACCTCGCCGAGTCGATGGCATTGGCCACAGTTTTTCTGGAAGTGTGTCCGCCCACGTACGGGATCGCCTCCTGATCGAACAACGGGCAGATAACGATCAATAACCCGTTGACGGTCCAGCGGGACCTTGGTCGGCAGGAATTTACCTGCTTTTGATGCAATCTCGCGATCACGGTGATGGATCATCAATTGGCGATGAGAAGTGCTGATGTCAGACTCATCAAGCACGGCTGATTCCAGGGCATCCAGTAAGAGGTGCGTCGACAAAGATCGCTGAAGCATCGCTTCGACGAGCCGATCGCGAGTGAGTGGGCCGAATGAACGCCATCTGGCAAGCACTGCACGCAAGATTGCTTTGTGACGGGGTTCGGTGACTAAAGCGATCGTTGTCTGCTGAATGTTTCGCGGGGTTTGTGGAAGCAGAAGAGACGTCCACGTCTCAATATCTTCTTCGCTGACGCGAGAATTACTCGCGAGCAGTTTCAATGCATCGCTGCGCAATTCGAGCGGGGTCTCCGAATCGACAAGGATACCGCGGGCTGCTGTCAGGATTGGCTCGATACGAATTGCAGTGTTGCTTGCCTCGGCAAATTGGTCGAGCGATTTTCCACGTTTGCGGATTTCTTCGGCCAAATTTGCTAAGGCCGTGAGTTGCCAAGCGGTGATCGCCTCGCTATCGCTCGGAATGATCGCCTGCATCAGCAAACCCGTTGATTGGTGATCATTGTTTCCCAATGCGGTCGCGAGGATTGGCGGTATCAGCGATGCGATTTCGGGTGGCGATTCGAGCGAGTTAACTATCCCCAAAATCACATCTTCGAGGCGAGTGCTGCTGCCGCTGATAGCGGCAGCGGTGATGAAGGGTGAATTTCGGTTGCGGGCTAACAATGCTCCCAAGGCACGTCCGCTCTTTGCATCGTTAAATTCCCCCAGCGTGTAGGCAAGTTGCAGAATGACCTGCGGATCACGTTCATGCTGGCCAAGTTCAGCCATCGCATTGACAACAGCTTCGTTGCTGGTTGGCTTTGCGAAATGCTCGGCAATGCGAACTGCGTGACGACGAATGGCAGGTGAATCATCTTGCATCGCCTCGATCAACCATTCGGGTTGGATTTCCGTTCTTCCCGCGAGGACGCACAACGCATGCAGGCGTTGCATTGGATTGCTGCTTCTGGAGGCTCTGCTGAGCAAATCTGCGATCGATTTATCTTGATGCCACAACAGCATCCTGTGCGCGAGGTCACGTGTCGTGCCGGAGGGGCTTGCCAATGCATCGACAAGGTGTTGTCCACTCGATTCGGCCAGACGTGGGATTGATCTTGGTGTGATGTTATCAGGGACGACTCGATAGATTCTTCCACGTTCATGGCCCGCACGTAGGTCAAGACTCTGTTCGCGTGTATCGTCGATCCATTCGGGATGTTCAATCACAAGGCGGTACATGTCGGCGACCCATAAGCAACCATCGGGTCCCGTGCGCAGCATGGTCGGGCGGAACCAGCTATCACGGCTCCGCAAAAATTCACGCCCCGCTTCATCTTGAGGCTTGCTGGAAACCATCGTGATGCCTTGGGTCTCAACTTTTCGTCGGTGGATTAGGTTATGGACCGGCTCACTTACGAACATGTCACCGCGAAAGGCCTCGCCGAACAGGTTGTCTCGATAGACAATCGTGCCACAGGCCGAAGTAAAACGGCTGGGTTCGCCCGGTGCGGGTGGTTGATATCCGCTCCAATGGCTCATTATCCGGCTGATAGGAAAAAGAGGAGAATCTTGTAGCGTTGCGACAGGCCATCGCGGGTCTGGGGAAGCGACGTGCGGGTTGCGGCGTAGATAGTGATCGTTCAAAACGTATTGAAACATCGGCGAGATATTGTTGGCTCCCCACCAATTGCCAACGTCATCTCGTCCGCGACCATGCTGGGTTCGGCCGCTTGCTGTATCCATTGCACCCGTGTCGGGGCGTATTCGTAGATCGCGTCCGCTGATGTTGACTCGTTGATTTGTCTTGGCGGATTGGATCACGCCACCACTGTCACCATTGGCGACATAAACCCAATTATCCAAGCCCCAGCGAAGACCATTGACACGATGTTGCTGGTTGCCTTCACCGAATCCGCTGAACCAGGCTTCTTTTCGATCAGCCCGACCATCACCATTCGTATCCTCGAGATACCAGATGTTCGGTGCCGCGGTGACTAAAACACCTTCTCGCCATGCCATTACGTCGGTGGGATAGGCAATGCCGTCGGCAAAGAGGGTTGATTGATCGTATTTGCCGTCGCCAGTGGTATCCCGCAAATACCGGACACGCCCGCCAACCTCTCCTTGGTCGTCCAAGCCGAGTGGGTAGTCGGCCATTTCGACAACCCACAGGCGTCCATCGCTTCCCCAATCAAAGGCGACCGGGTCCATTACCATCGGTTCGGATGCGATGAGCTCAACATGAAATCCGGGGCGCACATCTAGCGATTTCAATGACAAGTCCGGATTTTTTGGCGCCGGTGGGAGGTCTTCGATTAATTCATCAAAGGAACGACGGTCGACCAATGCGGGCAACCTCTGGGTGTCCTCGTTCTGAACCCAGAGGTGGCCGTCGGCGAACCAAGCACCATTATTGGTGCCATTTCGCACAATCATTGGGATCTCATCTTTTTGTGACCTTAGCGCCCAGAGGCATTGCCGATCCCAACCTTTTTCTATTGAAGAGAACAAGTGCAGCGAATACCGGTCGTGATCAGAGAAAAGCACGTCTTCATTTGCGTCGCCATCAACGTCAACGAAACGTAGGCCTGCATCTTTGCCGTGTTCATCGACGATTGCCGTTCCGGCAGGCAGTCGGAAAGGCAGAGATTGCCATGCGGTTTCCTCGACGTTCCATCGGAAAACGCGTCCTCCTTTGTCATTCGGTCCACCCTCAATCAATTCGCATTTTCCGTCGCCATCAAGGTCTCTTAGTCGCACACCAAGGTCGCGGTGATTGCTTGCAGTGAAGATTTCGTTTCCACTGGTTTGCAGGCCGTTCAGCATGGTGTCGTCTCGAGTCCATCCACCGACTTGAAAATGCCAGGCACCTTGTGCGCGTGAATTACGGATCAGCAGGCTCGCGTTCCCATTTTGCTGTGTGACGAAGAATTGACCTCCTTCGGTATGTTGCATGCCAGCGTTATTGGTCACCAATTGTGCAGGGAATTCCGATTCAACCCATTTGTTTGTTGCCGGTTCCCACACGCGACTTTTTTGCAGGTGGTCGTTCCCGATGATGACATCAAGGAATCCATCGTCATTGAGATCCAGGACACGGACACCGTTGTCATCGCCAGTCTTCGTTCGAAGCGTTTCGCCAGCTAATAAATTGTCACGAATCCGGTTGGCACATTCGGCAAAGTTTAGGAACTTGACTTTCTTGCCGTGTTTTTGAACAGCATGCTCGATCAAACTGACAACTTGATCATTACGAATCCAGTTGTGAGGATGGAAGACAAGCGTGTAGACCCCTTTCTTTAAGACCGTTGCATCGAGCGCCCGTTTCATGTCCTCGACTGTCTCGGGATTGTTGGGGGATTGCACGTGCTGGGCTTCCCAGTCGCTTGGCACGGAGCAGGGGAACTGCCAACAGCCTTGACTGATCACATACGGGTAGGGGTAATCTTCAATCGTGTTCACGAACGATGGAAAAGGTAAATAGTGGCGAAACCTTGATGAGCCATCCTCCCGCAAGACGAGTTCGCGTGGCAGTGATGGGTCTTTTGCCGTGAAAAGGTGAAAAACCGAACTGTCAATGCGAAGAAAGTTCCCCGCGTTTGTCGTCTGCTGAAAGATCTCGGTCCAGAATCTTGGGCTGGTTGAATTGATTGAATCACAGCACGGCATCCGAAATGCCACGGGTTGGTTGCCAGGAATCGACGCCATCAAGTCGACGCACCGCTCGTAGGTGCTGCGGGCCGCGTCGAAATCACCGCCGCCAAGGCAGGGGCATGGATGATCAATCGTATGGACTTCCAGGCTGAGTCCTTCATCCATCCAGCTTTGCAGTTGCGGATGTTCAGGTGCGACCGAGTTGGTGAAAATGCTCACCGGGGCGCGACCGTCGATTTTTTTTAGTCGGTCGAGAATCGGTCGGAGGAAGGCTTCATACTTTTCGGGATCGCGCATGTCATCGATCGACAAAACAACGACTGCTTCTACGCCCGGTTCACCCACCCATTGTGGTGTTTCAAGACGTGGAAAGTCACGGCCGACATAGGCGGGGTCACAAGGTTCATCGAGGTAGGTCAAGCGATTCGCATCCGCACCAGAGGCAAGGATGCACAAGCATTGAGTGATGACCAGAGAAAAAATGATGCGGAGGGTTGGCATTGCGGCACCGTTGGTCAAAAGTTTTCGTGTGCACCCAATTTAGCAAATCGTGATGACTCGCGTTGTTCCTATTCCCGCGATTCGATTTTGGGCCCGCTGAAGTTGCCCAAAACTCGCCTATTTCATAGGCGATGCAACTGAGGAACGACCGGTTTTTTGGACAATGCAAGTCGGTCCCACTGGTCGTTCATAGAGGCTTCCCGAAAACCAGAGCGTGTTTTCGGCTAAGCTGTTGCGAGATCCCGGTGTTCGCCGGGGCCGAGAGTTTCATGAAAACAATCTTGCCTCAATCATTGTTCTGCCCAACAAGACGGAGACCAGTCCATGCGTTTGGCTTCCCTATCACTTTGTCTTCTTTCTTGCACCGCGTTTGCAGATGAACCGGTGGCAGATTATCCAATGACGATCGACTTGAATGATCAAGTTTATCGACAGGTTGTCGTTGACCACGAAGCTGGTCAGTATCTCGGTCATCCGACAACGTGCTTGCTCGAAGATGGGAAGACAATCCTGTGCGTTTACCCTCAGGGGCATGGTCGCGGAACGATTGTTTACAAGCGTAGCCTGGATGGTGGGCGGACCTGGAGCGACCGTTTACCAACTCCCGCCAGTTGGGGAACATCCAAGGAAGTCCCAACACTGCATCGCGTGATTGGTCCTGACGGTAAGAAGCGGGTCATTATGTGGTCGGGACTTTATCCTGCCAGGATCTCGGTCTCGGAAGATGATGGTTCCACGTGGAGTGAGTTGAAAAAAGCTGGTGATTGGGGCGGGATCGTCGTGATGGGTTTTGTGGAACCACTGAAAACCGGCCCAGGACACTACTTGGCAATGTTTCATGACGACGGACGGTTTTTCAATGGGCAGCCTGTTAACCAACGGCCTGTCACCTTTGATCTTTACCAAACGCTTTCGACCGACGGCGGATTGACTTGGTCTTTTCCAAAGTCGGTTTACAGGTCATCTGAGATTCACCTTTGTGAACCGGGGTGCATTCGTTCGCCGGATGGAAAGACGTTGGCCGTGTTGCTCCGAGAAAATGCGCGACGCAAAAATTCGCATGTGATTTTTTCCAAAGATGAAGGGAAAACTTGGAGCAAGCCAAGGGAACTGCCCCTTGCACTGACCGGCGATCGACACACGGGTAAGTACAGCCAAGACGGTCGGCTGTTTATTAGTTTTCGATGTCGTTCGCCAAAACAGCAGATCGATGGGCGACCCTTCGAAGGCGATTGGGTCGGTTGGGTAGGAACCTGGGAGGATCTCGTTGAGGGACGCAACGGTCAATATTCCGTTCGACTCAAAGACAACACGAAGGGATACGATACAACCTATCCCGGAGTCGAAGTTTTGCCTGATGATACCTTCGTCGTTACTACCTACGGACACTGGTCGGCCGGTCAAGAGCCATACATTCTGAGCGTTCGGTTCAAGCTCAGCGAACTCGATGCTTTGGCGAAGTAAGAACGAAGTCGCCGGGTATCCAATCCTTCATGAAAGCGGTTCCCGAATCCTTCAGGAAAGGGGTTCCCAAGCTATCAGGAAAGGGCTTGTGCGAGCTTAATCAGTGGCACCCCAATTCCGAGCACGTTGATGACCAGCACAACCACCGCGACTGCCAACGCTCGCCAACCGAGACGGTTTCGTCCTTCCATCGTTTTGACCAGCAATCCACTACTTAGCAGTCCCAGTGTGATGATCACTAAGAATGCAGTCTGCTCCCATCCGAGCAGCCACTGAGTTAGCAGGGGTAATTCAATTCCGAACTCTTCGAAAAAGGAAGCAGCAGTCGGCCGGAGTATCGCCATCTTGAGGGTGAATCCACACCAAGCGAGGCAGGCGAACAAGTAAACGAAGGAGATCCGTTTTGCGGGTGGGAGTTCACTTTCGGGTGAGCGATAGGGGTTGTTGGTGGGATCGTTCATCAGCAAGTTTTGCGCGTCTGTCTTGTTAGTGAATGTTGATCACGATTCGGGTGAACACCGACCGCTGGCAAGGGCGGAAATTTAGCTTGGACAGCAATGGGTAAATGGTTTTGGGGATGCCGTGCTGGCGCTGGCGTTTTGTAAACTCAACTCGATGCCGTATGGATAGGTTGCGACAAACTTACTCGCTTGTGGCGCGAGATTACATTTTGCTCATGCTTCGCTGCGAATGTTCTGCTATCTGGTTCGCCGATCACTTGCGAGAGTCAATTTTTAGATTTGAATTGCTTCTCATTGTTTCGGCGAGCTCCAACAGGCCGGAACTTGGCCAGTTGTCCTGGCAGGTCGCTCTACGCAACCCTTGTTACCAAATCGCATGCATGTTTTCCCGAGTGGTTGGAACGGTTTCATCACTTCAGGTGATTCGCCTCGATTTTTAAAGCACCTTAAATTGGTAAGGGATGCTATTAATGCAGTCCCAAACATTAGGGGCGGCGCAGGTGTTGCGGAAACGGCATGGTGGCTCCCGGCATGCTGCAGGCATACGATGCGGTTGCAATGGCGCGCTGGTTGATCGTGTCGACTGATTGTTCGGTAAGCAAATCGAGCATCAGCGATGCGGTGAACGCATCACCCGCTCCGACGGTGTCAACAACATTGACGACCATCCCAGGTAATTCGCTGACTGCATCCCCGGCGGCGATGACCGCACCCTCGGCACCACGCGTCAATGCGACGCAACGAAGCTGGTAGGTGCTCGCAAGTCGTTGCATGATGTCAAGGTCGCTGCCAGTGAAACTATGAAGCCTCGCAACGTACGGAAGTTCGTCGCTGTTCAGTTTCAGCACGTTGGCCATGGACAGGGATGCCAGAATTAAATCGTCATCAAAAAATGGTGCTCGCAGATTGACGTCTAGGATCCGCAACGCGGATTCGGGAACTTCCTCGAGGAGGCGGTTGATCGTTTTTAACGAGGTTTTGCTTCGTTGGCCTAATGTGCCGAAACAGACGGCGTCACATGTTCCCGCGAATGTTGTCAGGTCATCGATCCAGTTCAGGTGATCCCATGCTGAGTCTTCGTCAAATCGATAGCTGGCAACCCCGGCCTTATCAAGCTCGACCAGCACACGGCCTGTCGGGTGTCGGCTGATCTGGACCATTGCAGTTTTGACTTTTCTTTGCTGCAGGGCATCGATCGCCTGCTGCCCGAGTCTGTCATCGCCAACCGCACTGATCATCGAAACATTGGCTTGCGTTCCTGCCAAAGATGCTGCACTGCAAGCAAAATTGGCGGGCGCACCACCGAATCGAGGGCCATCGGGGAAGACGTCCCACAGGATTTCACCGATGCCAGCAATTTGATAAGGCACTTCTGATTCTCGATGTTCTTTAGCGTTAGGGATGAATGTTGTTCATGGAATACACGTTTTCTTTGTAGGTCTGGCTCAAATGTAAGGTCTTTTCTTCAGAATGCGGCTCTGTCTGGAAGCACATTCCCGTATTCGCAGTGGTTTTGGTGGTCGTCAATTGAAATCTGCGTCGCTTCGGTCTGTCATAATGGACACGATACCAAAAGATACCTTTCGCAATCGGCCAAGTTTATGAACGCGACGCAGTGCTTCTCATTCGAATCAGTAACACCAGTCGACAATGGTTTGTCGCGGGCATGCAGTTGGATGCGGGGATTCACTATCATTGCTTGCTTGGCAATCTGCAGCTTGGTTTCACTAGCTTCGGAGAAGGCGTTTGCCGAGCGGCCGAACATTGTGTTGATCATGGCCGACGATCTCGGGTTTGCAGACCTTGGCTGTTACGGGTCTGAAATCGAAACGCCAAATCTTGACGCACTCGCGAGTTCGGGGATGCGGTTTAGTCAATTTTACAATACTGCGAAGTGCCATTCGTCTCGTGTGTCGTTACTGACAGGTCTCTACTGCGATCAAGCCGGTGGAGCGAAGCTCAATCATGGGGCGACCATTGCCGAGGTGCTCGGGGAGGCAGGCTATTCGACCTCGATGGCTGGAAAGTGGCATCTTGACAAACAACCAACGGACTTTGGTTTTCAGCGTTATTGGGGGCACCTCTCTGGAGCAACCAATTTCTTTACCGGAGATGATACGTTCCGCCTGGACGGTGAAGTTTGGGAAGTGCCGGCGCAGCTAAATGGTCGTCCTTTTTACACGACGCATGCGATTACAGATTTTGCAATTGATTTTCTCGAGGAGGCAACCGAGGGGGAAAAACCATTCTTGTTGTATGCGGCATTCAACGCACCGCACTACCCATTGCAGGCACCAGAAAAGGACGTGCGTAAATATGATGGGGTCTATGATGGTGGGTGGGATAAGCTGAGGGTTTCGCGGCACCAACGGCAACTTGAATCTGGCCTGCTACCCGCAAAGTACAAGCTCAGTCCCCGCCCCGATCATGTTCCCGCTTGGAAAAGCTTAAGCAAAAAAGAACGTGAATGGGAAGCTGATCGAATGGAAGTCTTCGCTGCCATGGTTGATGTGTTGGATCAAAACGTCGGGCGGCTCGTCAGCTTCTTGAAGCAAAAGGGTGTATACGACAATACGCTGATTCTGTTCTGTTCTGATAATGGAGCCTGCCCGTTTGAACGAACTCGCGGGCGATATCTTGAGCCTTGGGATCCAAACTCCTATTGGACCTACGATGCAAGTTGGGCTCATGCGGGCAACACACCTTTTCGGCTGTACAAACAAAACCAGCATGAGGGGGGAATCTCATCACCGCTGATCGCACACTGGCCGCGAGGCATCAAAGCCGAACCAGGATCCATTACCAACCAGCCCGGCCACCTAATTGACTTCATGGCTACGTTTGTGGATGTGGCGGATGCTGACTATCCGACCCAAATTGGAAATCGAGTCATCGATCCGCTTCAGGGCAAGTCACTGTTGCCGATTCTGCAGGGAACAGAGCGGCAGGCACATGAAAATCTTTATTTCCATTTCGGAACTGATCGCGCGCTACGGCAGGGGCCATGGAAACTTGTTGCCGCTAAGCTCGGTAGGTGGGAACTTTATAACCTCGATGAGGACCGCACTGAACTGAATGACTTAGCCGCGAAATACCCCGAGCGTGTTGACGCGATGGCGAAGAAGTGGTTTGACATCGCGGAAAACACCGATCGTCTGAGCGGCAGGGCTTTGGCTCCTGCTGGCAAAGCGATCAAGTCGTTGCAGTTTCGCAAAGACACCAGCAAGGGTGACGCTAGTCGAAACAAAAACGGAAAGTAGGTTCGGGCGAGCGGCCAATTGATCCCTATGCAGAGACTTGCAAGCGCCGGTTGGGCAGTTGTTTTGTGGGAAAGATTAGCTTCACGCGATCAGATTCACGCATCCATTTGTGCGTTTATTCACGTTGCTTCGAGTACATCCAGCGTCGCTGGGGATTTGAAGCGGCGGGATTTGGAGCGGCGGGATTTGAACGTCAATTATGCTGTTGGATGACAACGCCTTACCAATCACGCGACAATCGTGTTAAGAACACTACGACGAGCGATGATCCAGCGTTTGACGAGAATGGGACCAACGACGCCGACCAGTAATAGAATCGGCGCGAACCAAAAGAAGTTTGCGAGATCCCAGGGTTCGAACCGAAGCATGACGCCTTTCGATAACCCAATGAAGGCTGTATTCATGAGGTAGATCGGAAAAGTGGATTTACCGGTTGTTAGAAATACTCCCGAAAACTCAGCTGAGTTCATTCGAAACATCGCGTGACAAGCAGGAATCGAGATTACGTCCAAGCTGAATTTTGGCACGCGCCAGGGACCGGCGAAGGCAATTCGGGCTAACAATGGAGCGACAAAAATTGCACGGTAACGATCCAGCGATACGGAATAGCATTGGTAATTATTACCCGCCAAATAGCCCAGCGTGAGCACGAATGCATACTTGGCAATGCTTGAAAACGAGAAGTTGAGCGTCATATCCATGAAATGCACTGCGAGGCATCTAGGCAGTAGCAAGTAAATTCGCTCGTTTGTCAGGTGTTAAGCATGGCGTGCTGCCGCGTAAAAAAGGAACAGGATATAAATGCAGCAAAGGTAGGCGCAAAACGAACTATGTGGCTGGGTTAAAACCAGCAGGTAGTCGGAGAATGGTGCGACCCGGTTGTCAACGTGCATGATCTGACTGCAGGCCGCTTTGCCAAAGCATATCAACGTAGAGAAGCCGAGATAGGCTGGCATCAAACGGTTGAAATTTGACCGAAAAAAACTCTGTAATCAGCGAAGGTCCGTGTCGGCTCGCGAGCGTGACTCGGAATCAACTCTTAGATAAACATGAACACCGGCACGTGGAACAGGTAGATTGAGCTCTTTCATTAGACGTGCCACCTGCCGCCCTCGAGGGGCTCCAGCGAAACGTTGTGCCAGAGAACCTACTGTAAGGTTAGGCCGCAGCAGAGGTCGCTGATCTTCTTGGATTTCTCCAAGATTCGCCGGCACTCGTGATTCAATAGCAAGCGCCCAACGCAACGTGATGATGCATTTCATGTGTTGCAGCCGATTTTAAAACTCGAGGGGTATCGTTCGGTCTAGTTGGCTGCACGTTGGACTGCCAGATTCACTGGCGTGATTGAACACTTCTTGGTCGCTCTCATCGAACATGAACGTCAGATCGACTTGTCGATTTTAGTGTCTTGTTTGGCACTTGCGGTTCACGACTCAATCGATTGGACCGAATGAGATAACGTCGTATCCGTGAGCTGCAATTATTTGATTGCCAGGTTGGTCCACTGCGAGGTTGGGCTAAGAAGCGTTGCTAAGGGTGAGCATGATCCTGGCAAAACC
>JARGNK010000086.1:16431-32990 GCA_029213145.1 Rubripirellula sp.
AGTTGTCAGTTGTCAGTTGTCAGTTGTCAGTTGTCAGTTGTCAGTTGTCAGTTGTCAGTTGTTCGCGTTCGGCAGAGAACACGGCTCCAGTCGGGCCTTTGGGTAAGGTCGCTTTCCATTGCGATAGTTTTTGTTTTAGCTGACTGGCAATGTTCGGTTTGCTCTCTTGGAGATCAGATTTTTCGAGGGGATCATTGCTGAGATCATAGAGTTCACAATAGCTTTGATCACGGTTGGCAAGTAGTTTCCATTGGTTGTGTACGATGGCGTACGAAACCCAGTGAAATGGTTTGCTTTTTTGTGCTGGCCAAGGTGCCTGCATTTTCCAGAACAGTGGTTTGGACCGCAGCGGTTGTGTTTTTCCCAGCAGAGTGTTGACTTGGCTAATGCCGTCTGGTTGATAGTCATCCGGGAGTTTAGCGTTGGCGAGTTCGCAAAACGTTGGCAACAGATCGACAGCGGAAATCATTGATTCATCATCGATCTGCCCGGCCGCAATTTTACCGGGCCAACGTGCGATGAAAGGAACTCCAATGCCTCCCTCAAATAAGGCTGCCTTGTAGCCTTTCGCCCCCCCGTGATACCCCGGGCGCCGGCGATGCCGTAACCGGCTCCGGTCGCAGTGTCATGCATCAAGGTCAATTCCGTTGGACGCGAGGCGCGCGCAGGCCCGTTGTCGGAACTGAAGATGACGAGCGTATTGTCGGTTAGCTTTAGGCGGTCGAGGGCATCGAGAACTTCACCAATTCGGTCGTCCGCATGGGAGAGCACAGACGCATAAATGTTGTCGCGTTCTTCAAGGTCGCGGAATCGCCAGCGGTACTTTGGAACGGTGTGAAAGGGGGTGTGGGGTTCGTGGATCCAGAGATTGATAAAGAACGGCTTTTCTTCTCGATCACAGGCTTCAATGAATTCGATCGCGCTGTCGGCATCTTCATGAACAGGGATCTGCTCACCGGCGCAGTTGAAAGCACCATATCGATCGTATCCGTATTCGCTTGGCAGCGGCGAATCGGGAATCATGTTATTGGCAAGGTGCCACTTACCAAAGTGGGCTGTCGCATATCCGGCTTGCTGAAGGAAGCGAGGCAGCAGTGGAGCCTTGGGATTCAGCCAGTCAGGCATATTGCGTTTGGCATTGCTGGGGACCCAGGCAAAGTGACCATCGATGTTGTATCTCGCAGGAAAGTGGCCCGTCATGACCGCGGTACGACTGGGTGAACAAACGCCACTAGCTACCGTGAAGCGATGGAAATCGGTGCCTTCCCTGGCAAGGCGATCGATATTTGGGGTTTTGACATACGGATGACCATGGCAACTTAAGTCTCCCCAGCCCCAGTCATCCGCAAAGATGAACAAGATGTTAGGCCTTTCTAGGTTAGGCTTTTCTGCGGTCTCAAGCGAAAACGCTTCTGACCCTAGCAAGAAGACCGCGATCAATATCGTAAAGATGCGCATGAAATAACATGTTCAAAGAGAGGAAGCTTGGTTTCTGACCTGTTGCGGCAGTATAACCAGTTCCCGATATGTCAGGTTTGACATTTGCCTCCGAGCGGCCCTTGGGATGCGTTTGTTCGATTCACCGTTAGTGGATGAATAGCACCCCACAAGCAGTGGAGGGGACGATTCGCTGAGTCGCAGCAACTGAATGTTCGGAACTGGATTTGATTCATTTTGGCGATGATGGCGAAAGAGATGATGATGGTGAAAGAGATGATGATGGTGAAAGAGATGATGATGGTGAAAGAGATGATGATGGCGAAAGAGATTTTGCCCAACGCCGGTGTCGATCGAGCGATGTCTGTGGTAAGGATAAAAAGCCGCATCCCCATGATTGGAGAACGCGGCTTTTTTCGATTGGCAGGGGCGGCCCCATCCAGGAGAAATTTATCCTCTGTCTGGATTGGAAATCTACCTGCTTGTTGGCATTGGAATGGTGTGTCTAGCTGAGCATCCCGCGGATTTCCGCGACGACTTCTCGGATTGCGCGGTCCTTCAGTGCGCCAGTTTCCGCAGCATCGCCTCGGGTCGAGCTTCGGCTTTCGGCAAGCACGGATGTCAGTTCGTCAATTTTGCCTCCAGTGGTATCGCCGAGGATGCGGTCGATCGCCGAGAATGCCGTCAGCATGCGGGATCGCGGGCGTGCGAACAGGTCTCGAAATGAATCAAAGTCCCTCGCTGTCGCTATCTCCGCCGTTGTGATCGAAACGGATCGAGGAACCTGAACGGCATTTTTACCACGAAGCAGGTCAGGCTTCAGGAAGGATGAATCGACGCCGCTGTCCCCTCCTCTCTGCCCGCCGATCTTGACTGGAGCTTGGTCATAATCGACGTACGGGTTGGTGAAAGCACCGGCATTGCCGATACCAATCGATGACGCTGTGGCGACGCCAGGGAAGTCGAGCCCTGAAATGTCGTCACCCGATAGATTCAAGAACTTCTCGGAATCGTAGGAGTTTGTAAGAGTATCGAAGACAAAAACATCATCATCAGCTCCTGATGCTCCTCCCGGAACCGCAAAGTTTCCTCGTGTACTCAGGAAGAGTTTGCTGTCCTTTACCGCAACACCATCGATATCCTCGCCGTTGCTATCAGCGAGGCCGAATTGCGAATCGCTTCCGTCAACGAATTCTTGGAATATTCCTGACGTTGTGCTGCCCAGTTGGGATGGCACGAAACGAACAACATCTTCATCTCTGAATCGGAGACCTGAGACGCGGCTGCCCCCGGACGTCGAAAGCAGTAATGAACCATCGTTCAGCAGCGTGATGCCATCGATGTCCTCCCCGTTGCGGGTCAGGGCGACATCGCTTCCATCTAGGTACCAGTAAAAGCTTCCGGCCGTATTTGGTCCAAGACTCGTTGCCTCGAAATAAAGGATGTCCGAATCGTCGACGTCACCTGATGCTCCCGAAAACGAGATTAGAATTCCGACATCGCTGATGACATCGAACGCATCAATCTCAAGACCAGCCAGGCCGACATCCGATCCATCGAACACCGTTCTGAAATTTGAACCGTCCCATGCGACGATGTCTTCGTCACTCACCGATAAGCCGTCTAAGATGCTGCCCTGCTGCAGTGAAAAATAAAGCTCTTCAGCCGGAGGTGCCGCATCATTGTCAGTGATGTTAACGACGACGGTCGCGACGCTGATACCCTGATAAGCCGCATCCGAACTTGCGATAGTATGGCTGACGGCACCTGTATGGAGGCCTTCGTCATCACTATCATCTACGCCGCTGACAGTGACCGTCTGAGGATTCGACCAGTTCGATTGGTTGAAAGTCAGCGAGGTTGGATTAGCATTCACCTGTCCGTCGGGGTTGGTGAAGATGATCACGTCCGACGTGGGTGGAGCGTTCAGGACAATTGAGTAGGTATCCGTTTCACCGTCTTCGGTAACCTCGGTCGAACCGCCCGACTCCACAATGCTAACGCCCGGTGTTGGTGCGGAGCTGGTAACGCCTAATTCCAATTGGTACATCTGGGCGGCATTGTTCACGCCGCGAACAGCTACGAAATATTGGCCAGCGCCAGGCAGCGACAAATCATTCAGAAGTTCGCTGCTACCCAGGCCCCCACTGTCAGCTTGTCCCAAGATCGTCGTGCCGTTTGAGTCGCGTATCTCAATGCGAAGATCATTCTGAGCGCTGGCGACAAAGACGGATTGAGTTCCACCTTGGCTACCCTGGTTATAGGTCGGCCCAACCGGATCGAGCAGGACATCAACGCTGGCGTTATCGCTTACTGTGAAGCTGTAGTAGTCGACATCTGAATTGTCATCGATGCTGACAAAATCGAGTTCTGTTGGGCTGACAGATAGATCCACTCCGTCAGAGCCAATGGTGACCAATTGGCCATCGCCAATCACGCCCAAGCTGGTTGCGGTGCTCGGTGTGTCGTTACCCTCGAGGGCATCTCCGTAGCCTCGATGGGATGCAAGAATGTCATCGAATTGAGGGCCATCAAATCCTAGGTTGATAAATGGCTCCATTAGGAACGAGCCATTGTTGGATTCGACATGTGAGATACCTAGGCCATGCCCCGCCTCATGCATGATCACGTTTCTTAGACGAAGCGAATTGTCTGTCGTTACCGAGTAAAAACTATCGGCGGTGTCGATCACCATGTCCGAAGTGTTTGGGAAAAAATTGTAAGCCAACGTGCCTGAATTTCCATCAATTGTGTGCCCGCCAATTCGAACGTCCCCACGAATGCCAGCGACCCCGTTGTTGTAGGCAAAGTTCGCTCCGTCATCGTTTGGCTCGTAAATATAAGACAGCCCCGAAATCTCGCCCCAACGATCGAAAGACGACGCAATTGCCTCAAACCAAGCCTCGCCGAAGTAGTTTGTATCTCCGGGGTTGTTGGCAATTCCATAGATACCCCGAAAGGTCGAAACCAAGTTGCTCGGCGATGTTGCCTCGCCAGCAAAACCATTGATGTTCGTGCCATCTGGAACAATGCTCCAAGTCACCAACGTGACATCGCCTTGGCCCAAGCCGCCACCGCTTTGCGTGGTCCCATCCCAACGGCTGCCATCATCGAATTGAAAATGCGCTATCGGC
This sequence comes from Rubripirellula sp., assembly GCA_029213145.1. Taxonomy (GTDB): domain Bacteria; phylum Planctomycetota; class Planctomycetia; order Pirellulales; family Pirellulaceae; genus Rubripirellula. The sequence continues at coordinate 21,003 of JARGNK010000086.1, forward strand.
GCCAACTGGGATTCACTGTGCTGTTTCCAAAACGCCTCGTTGATATGTGCCTGTTCATGGGCACGAGCTTCGACGAGTTCGACATATTCTGGCGATGTTCCCGGAGCAAACAACGCATGGGCTTCGTGTAGGTCGCCGTGAGCATGATGGCCGGTGCATGCTGCACACACACCACACATACAAACACCCATGTCACCGTCAGCGTCGGGGCCTCCCCCGTGCAATAACAACCGTGACTCGAGCAACTCAAGTCGCAAACGCTTTTTTCGCTTGCTTAAAGATTGCGAGCGATGAACCTTGCTGTTGTCGGTCAAAGTACGAAAGATTCGATTAGTCGAATACATCAAAGAACCCCCAGAAAAGATAAGAGTCGCCCCACCGCATGCTATACCGTAAGAAGTTTCTAACAGATCACTTGCCTCGATTCCAGCAATTCAAGCAGCGAATGGATGGTCACCTGGTTCTTTGCGAATCATGACGGGTTTTTCCGGGTTATCACTGATTCGTTTGCTGGAGGGGGAAGGGCAGTCGAGCCAAGCAGTAAATTTTTTTATTCGCGGTGCGGCATCGCTCGCAAACTTATAAGAATGGCAAGTAAGAGCGGTATTTTTATTTCTCGCGCGTCATGGATCGTTGGGGATTTCGATTCCGTTGTATTCGATTCACGAATCCCTACAGTTTGCCTATCTTGTTGCATTCGAATACCGCGTTTCTGTTGGTGTGGTTTTGCGAAAATCCTTTCGTAATACGCATTGCGATCGTGCTGCGTGAATTGACCGCTTGAGCTTTCGGATGATAGGCGCCGAGAGTTACAAAAGTATGGGTTTGGTTGATCGGCCTTGGCGCATGCGGAAGGCGTCGAGCACGTAAGGCTGATCGCAGAGATCGTGTTATGGAAAATCGCAGCATTCAGTAGGCTGCGAGTGCGCGATCCTCTCTTCGTGGGATCGCCGTCTTGCCGCCTTGCCGTCTTGGTGTTGAAGCTGCGATACGAAATACGACGGAAATGTTACCGTCCATGTGACCAACCTGTCAGTCACGAATCAATCGAGCGAATCCCATTGAGAAGCTGGCATGGCGATCGCGATGACGGGGCATTCTTGTGCTGTGATGCCCGCTCGTCGCGCGGTGGATTGTCATTCCCTTTTGCGATACATCATCAAGCGTTTGCCGATCTCTGTTCCCGCTGCAATTGCATCGGGCGACTGTTTGCCATTGAGGTAAGTCTGCTCGGATTTCGCTCGCAAGTGGCATAGATTTGGATCTGGTGTCTTGCATAACCACTACAGGTTTGTACGACCAGCAGGTTTGTACGACGAAAACCCATTTCGCCGCAGCACTGTCTGTTGCTTCTCTAGGCCATGGCGAGTGATTATCCTTGACGGAGACCTTCCTCTTTGCCCGTCGTTGAACTTTGAATGAATACTGTGCTTCTTTTTATGAATTCTGGCGTTCGCAGATCCATACGCGATATCGTGCCCTGTTTTTCTTTGTTCGTGATGGTTTTTGCCCTCGCGGAGGTGTCGGTTCACGGCCAGGACATTTCGCGTCGCCCGTTGCAGCACGCGGATTACGACGTTTGGAACACGATGTCGCGGTCCATGATTTCTGGGGATGGAAAATGGGTGATGTATGAGGTGCAGAGTGGTGCAATTGACGGCGAAGAAACGCTGCACATTCGCCATGTCAAAACGGCTCGTGAGTACGTGATTGAGCGTGGTTCAGGGGCACAGTTGACCGACGACAGTCAGTTTGCGATCTACCGCATCACACCCCCGAAAAAACAGATAAAGGAATTACGCAAAGCCAAGAAAGATGCGAGTGAACTTCCCAGGGCGAAACTCCAAATCTTAGAACTCGATTCAGGAAAACTGACGACGTTGGAGAATGTGCGTTCGTTCAAAATTCCTGAAGCGGGAAATGGCTGGATTGCTTGTCTGATGGAAAAGCCTGCCGGGCCGAGTGAAGTGAATGAAAAAAAAACAGCTGCTCGCGAGAGTTATGAGATCACGGGCCAAGGGCTTCGGCGACCGGAGAAAACGTTGCGTTTAAAAAGCCGTGAGCAATTAGCTCGCGAGCGAGGAGAGCAGAAAACGATGGGGCAGTCGTCGAAGCAAGAGAGCGCTCCTGCAAAAGAGAGCACTCCTGCAAGGTCGCAGGCCACCGACAAGCGGGATGAGGAATTTGGCAATAAGAAAAAAGATGCTGGTGTTCCTCTAACGCTGATCAATCTTGCTACTGGGATTCGCCAGACCTTTCCGGCGGTTGTCTCGTACAGCTTTTCAAAGCAAGGAAACGTGTTCGCGTTCACGACCTCGGTAAAGCTCTCGGGAGATGAAGGCTCTGATTCGAATCCGAAAGGGAAAGACAGGTCGGGCCATGTCGAGGAGCAAGTTGTGGATGGCGTGCAGCTGATCAAGCTTGACACCCAGCAGCGAATCTCGCTTGCCAGCGGCACGGGCGAGTATAAGAACATGACATTGTCGGAGGACGGTTCGCATGTCAGTTTTCTTACCAATAAAGATGACTATGAATCTAAGACACCTGCTTGGTCGGTTTATCTATGGAAGTCGCGATCGAAAGAGGCTGTGTCGGTCGCTAGCGAAGGTGATCAAGGCATCCCCGAAGGTTGGTGGATTTCTCCTTCGTCGAACCAGCGTTTTTCCGATGACGGTCGACGCCTCTATTTTGACACAGCGCCGGTTCCGGTCGATGTCGTGAAAGAGCGAATCGCGAAGGCAAAGAGTGAAGAGGTCGATGAGGATGAAGCAGACGGGAAAGCCAAGCTTGATTTATGGCATTGGCAAGACCCGCAATTGCAGCCGCAGCAACTGCTGCAGGCCGAAAGAGAAAGAAAACGAGATTACCGGGCGGCCTATGGATTGAAATCAAAGCAGATCGTGCAGCTGGCGAATCGCGAGATTCCGGACATTCGCATTGACTATCGTTCCCCGTCCGAGCTGGCAGTTGCCAATACCAACATGCGTTATCGCAGGATGCTGTCTTGGGACATCCCTGGTTATCAGGACGCTTATCTCGTCAATCTAAACACCGGTGAACGACAATTGATTCTCGAAAGGGTGAAATGGAATGCTTCGATTTCACCAACAGGAAAGTTCATTACGTGGTTTGACGGTGAGCGAAAACAATGGTTTGCCAAGGCGACTGCCAACCCCAAATCGAAGCCGATTGCTATCAGCAGAGGAATTCGGTATCCGCTACAGGATGAGTTGCACGATACACCGAATCTTGCGTCGGCTTACGGAGTTGCAGGTTGGATTCAGGGGGATCTTGGTTTTCTGGTTTACGATCGTTTCGACATCTGGCAACTCGATCCGCTTGGAAAAGTGAAACCAGTTTGTCTTACCAATGGAGTTGGGCGTAAAGGCCGCGTGAGATTTCGTTACCGCGCGCTCGATCGAGAGCAGCAATCCATTGATCCCAAAATGCCGATGATCCTGGATGCGTTCGATCGCGTGACGAAAGCGAGCGGGTTTTATACGTTGACTGAGGCAAGCGACGGAGTTGCGAAAAATCGACAGCCAGGCAAGGCAAGCAAACGCAAGCTCCGCCCCTTAATCATGTTGGAAGAGGCGCTCGCTGGGTTACGGAAAGCGAAGTATAGCGACGAAGTTATTTTTACCCGCAGTACGTTTCGCGCTTGCCCAGATCTGTGGGCCAGTAACCTTGAATTCAAAACCATTGATCGCATCAGTGAGATCAACCCTCAGCAAGACGACTACTCATGGGGCAGCGCCGAACTGGTTCATTGGAAGGCGGCGGATAAGCAGGATCTTGACGGGATTTTACTGAAACCAGATGGATTTGATGCAACCAAGAAGTATCCCATGATGGTTTATTTTTATGAACGGAAGTCGGACGATCTGCATCGGTATTACACGCCCGCCGCTGGGCGATCAATCATCTGCCACAGTTTCTATGTTAGTCGTGGCTACTTGGTGTTCATTCCTGATATTCCCTATAAGACGGGAGCACCTGGACCCAGTGCCGCGAATGCGATTCTGCCGGGCGTTGAACATCTCATTGCGCAAGGATTTGTCGACAAGAAGCGAATTGGGATGCAGGGGCACAGTTGGGGTGGTTACCAAGCATCTTACCTGGTGACGCAAACAGATCTGTTTGCTTGTGCGGAAGCTGGCGCACCGGTTAGTAATATGACGAGCGCGTACGGTGGAATTCGCTGGAGCAGCGGTCTGAGCCGAATGTTTCAATACGAGAGAACTCAAAGCCGCATCGGTGAGGATCTTTGGTCGGCGCGTGAGAAGTATGTTGCGAATTCACCACTTTTCTTTGCTGACAAGATCAATACACCGCTGTTGATTCTGCACAATGACCAAGACGGTGCGGTGCCGTGGTATCAAGGAATTGAGTTGTTCGTCGCGCTACGTCGGTTGCAAAAACCAGCCTGGATGTTGAATTACAACGATGAACCTCATTGGGTGATGGATGAGTATAACCGCCGCGATTTTGCCATTCGCATGCAGCAATTCTTTGATCACTACCTTTTGGATGCGCCGGAACCGGAGTGGATGGCTGCCGGTATCCCGGCGGTGCAAAAGGGAAAGAATTTCGGCCTGGAATTGCTAGAACCAGTGAATGGTAATCGCAAGGCAGAGGCATCAGATGCCGATAGCAAGTAGTGTTCGGTTGATTGGCCGAGGATAGGTTGAGTGCCATGTCGGGCCGCGCGAGCCGCGGTTCGATCGTTGGTCTCGCTACGTTTCTATGGATTCGTTTCTGCGGGATTGGGTGGACGATAGGCGGTTTCTTCTTTCCAGCGATCGATTGCGGCTCGCATCGATGCAGCACGCTCGCTTTCGCTTTCCACCAGATTGTCTTGTTCGCCCGAATCACGTCCCAGGTGGAAGAGTTGCGCGCGATCTTCTTTGACAATCATTTTCCAGAGACCATCACGCATGGCGGTGCCAAGTTTTGGTTCGTAGCCAAAAAAGACCTGTCGATCGGGCGGTGCGGCTCCGGATAGCAGAACGTTCGCCAGGCTAATCCCATCGGGTTCGAGGTCATTGGCCGTTGCCCCTGATGTGGCAGCAGTCGTAAGTTTGACGCCAGCGATTTCCGCGAAGGTGGGGAGCAGATCCATCGCGACTGCAAGCCCATCGCACTTTGAACCGGCACGGATTTTGCCAGGCCACCACGCGATTGCCGGGACACGATGGCCTCCTTCATAGTGACTGAATTTGCCGCCTCGAAACGGCTGATTCGACCCAGCGGCAATCGCCCCATTGTCCGAGAAAAAAAATACCAACGTGCTGTCCGCGATATCTGAGTCACGCAACGCACTGAAGATTTCTCCGATCCCCTTGTCCATTTCTTCCAGCATCACTTTGTACTTGGGACGAATGCGTTCTCGTTTCCAGCGATCCTCTTTCGCGACTGGCTTTCTCGCTTCCATCGTGTCAGCCGGAGTTTGGAATGGCAGATGAACCGCTTCGTGAGAGACATACAAGAAAAACGGTTGGTGCGAATTCTCCTTGATAAATCGAACGGAGTTTTGCGTGATCAAGTGAGTTGAGTAACCGGTCTGCGGTTCAATTTTGAGATTGTGATGCCAATGGCGGGCATGGTTGTGATAGTCGATGTAGCCATCGAGGTACCCGCGGAATTCGTCGAACCCGAAGTGCACTGGGTTGCTGGACGATTCCATTCCCAAATGCCATTTGCCAAACAGTGCTGTCTGGTATCCATGCGTTTTGAGCACCTGGGCGATGGTTCGCTGATTGGGATTGAGCGGGGGCGTATCAAGATGGCGAGCGATCACATCAACGATGCCGACACGCTGCTGATAGCGGCCAGTGAGGAACGCAGCGCGGGTCGGGCTACAGACCGAGCTGTTGGCATGAAAGTCAGTGAAGGTGAGGCCTTCGTCGGCCATTCGCTGTAGATTCGGAGTTTGGACCCAACCGTCGTAAACGCTGGTATCGCCATATCCCAGGTCGTCGGCGAGAATCACGATAATGTTGGGACGTTCTGCACCTGGCGAATCGGGTGTCTGTGCGTTTTCACCTTGGCCGATGCTACGGTCAGCAAGAAGAACAGACAGCAGCAGAATCAGACTGAGTTGGCGAAGCACCATGGATTTTTCTCGTGTTGACCAAAAACAGTGACTTAAGTCGCTGATTCTATTTCAAATCGAGAATGCCCGTTGGCGGTTATCGGATTTAGTTGGCGGAGAATCGAGGGCTCGCCAGTTGAATCTTGAAACGCCAGTTGAATCTTCAAACGCCAGTCAAATCTCGAAACGGCTGTAGTGCTTGAGTCGGGGGCTGAGTCGAGCTTTCAGCTGGCGTGTGCTCGTGTCAGGATCTGGGTTCCTAGACTTGTCCTCCCCTGCGGATGGTCACGCTAAGATTTCGTGAATTTGTCCGGTGCTGTCGGCGAATTCGTCTATGGAGAGTCCCATTAACTTCGCCTGAGTCAGCCACAAGTTTGCAAGGGGCGTCCCTTCGGGCATGTTGATGTGCAAGCCTGACTTCAGCCTGCTGCCGCCACCAGCCGTAATGATCGGCAGATCGTTGTATTGGTGGGTGGAGCCATCGCCGAGGCCCGACCCGTAGGTGAACAATGTGTTGTCGAGCAACGTGCTGCCATCGGATTCCTCGATAGATTGCATTTTCTCGGCGAGGTAAGCAAATTGCTGCATGTGGAACTCATCCACTTTTAGCAAGTCGTCAATCATTTTCGTTTGATTGTGTGACATCTGATGGTGGCTCCGCGGTTTATCGAACAGTCCGTCGAACATGTAGGGAGTATCCCAACGCTCTGGGCCAACCATGAAAGTCGCGACGTTGGTCAGGCCCGTCTGCAAGGCGGTGACCATTAAATCTCCCATCAAGCGGATGTAGTCTCCGCGTGGCATATAAGCTTCGGTTGGTTCCTCAAAGTCGACGGTGGACAATTCCGCCTTCATTCCTTCCAAACGATTCATTTGTGTCTCGATCGCTCGAATCGATTCGAAATACTCCGAAAACTTATCGCGGTCTGCTTTGCCAAGATCTCGCTGCATCGAACGGGCATCTTCAAGCACGAGGCTTGTGATGTCACGGTATCGACTGATTTCCTGGTTGGAGAATAAACGGCGATACATCGTTCTGGGATCACGGATTGAGGGCGCGAGGTGGCCGGTGCCGTACCAGGAGATGTTGTCGAAGTAAATCGATTCTTTGTTGTCGCGATGGCTATTGCAGCTAAATTCCAAGGTTCGGAAGGGAGTTGTCTTGGCAACTTCGTCAGCGACAATTTGATCGAGCGTTCGATCGAGTGGCCATGCCGAACCTTCGATCGTGAATGCTTTGGCACTGCTGAGATAGCAGGAGGCACACTGGGCATGCACGTCGGTTCCCTGCTGGAACGTCCGGTCCATTCCGGTAATCAGATTGATATGCTGCTTGAGATTTTCCAGCGGCTTCATCGTCGGCGTCAAATCTTCGAGCGGCCGGACGCTTTGGTTTGGATCTTGTTTGCCAAGCGACTTCATTACGTTGCCAAGGTTCCCCTTGGGAATAACATCGTTCGCTTCCCCGGGAAAGAAACCGCGGCGGACAACGCCGATCGGCACGTAAAAGTGCGCCATTCGAATGGCCGGCGCGTTTGGTTGCTGGCGGTCACCGGCGCTGGCCAAGCTTTCAAGCCACGGCAGGGCGAGTGTCGTACCGCCAATGCCACGTAAAAACTGCCGTCGTGAGGTACTCATGATCTTGTTCTAAAACTCTCGCAGAGGATGATCTGGCGAATCAGCGTTTGCATTTTGTAATCGTCGGCCGCCACAGCGTCGGCGATCTGATCGATAACCAAGTAATCGGCCGGGCGAAGCTCTCTCGCCAAAGCGAAGGAGAGTAGGTGTCCTGCCAACGCCCGGCAGAAACGATCCTGATTCGCAAGCACCGCATCCTTGAACTCGACGACATCCGTAAACGGATACTGTCGAAACAATTCTCCCGCCATGTCAATTTTGGCACCGTTTTCATAAGCTTCCCGCCATTTACCGACGGGATCAAAATTTTCGAGGGCAAATCCGAGCGGATCGATTTGCTCGTGACAACCGCGGCAGTCTGATCGCTCCCGATGGGCAGCCAAACGCTGCCGAAGTGTCAGTTTTTCTTCACCGCCGGATGGTTTTTCTGCGAGCGGGGGAACATCCGCTGGGGGCGGATCCGGGGGATCATTGAAGATGACACCGGCGACCCATGCACCCCGTGTGATTGGCTGAGTTCGTTCAGGTCCCGACGTCATTGTCATGACTGCCGCGTTGGTGATCACACCACCGACGCGGCGATCCGTTACTGGTACACGATGAAAGTTCAAAACCGTCACGCCGCCACCAGACTGTTTCGTCGACCCACTCTTGAGTGAACCGTAGGCGGTATCAAGTTTTCCTGAGCGGTAGGTAAAGTCAGAGTCAATAAGCTGGGTAATGGGCAGGTTTTCGATGAGAACCGTTTCAAACAGTAGCAGTGGTTCCATCATCATGTGCATGCTGACGCGGTACTTAGAGAAGTAGAAGTCAGCAAATTTTTCTCGGTTCGGCACCGAGGAGATAATTCGGTCGAGTTGCAACCATTGCGAGGGAAAACTGTCACAGAAACGTTTCAGTTTCTTGTCTTTCAGCAAGCGGTCAATTTGTTCGTTCAGAACGTCAGGTTGGCTGAGTTTTCCTGCCGAAGCCAGCGACAATAGTGTTTCGTCCGGTAAGCTGCCCCACAAGAAAAAGGAGAGTCGCGAAGCGAGTTCAATGTCGTCAATCGTTTGAGGGTTCCCGTCGCTTGTTCCAAAACGGTTGGAATCATCCGTGGCGGTCGCGCTATCGCTTGGGGCCGATTTTTGATGGTCGTACAAGTACAGAAAACGGGGCGACGCGATAGTTGCTGCTGCAACTGATTTCATCGCTTCGGTGAAGTCGATTTCTCGCTTGATCGAATCGATTACAAACTGAGAATATCGCTCAACCTCGTCAGGATTTGCGGGGCGACGAAATGCTCGGGTCAGAAAACCCTGGATACGATCTCTGACGCTTGATTCGATATCGACGTCCTTCGCCGGCGGCTGAAAAAACGAGTTCCAGATCCCGACCCGCTTGGGATTGAAATCGGGGCTTTGTGTGATCGATTGGCCAAGTTTTAAAAACTCATCCATCAGTAGCGGGGAAAGAGATAAATGGTCACCTTGCGTGTCGTAGCCATGTTCGGCACGCAAATCCTGCGGGAATGCGGCGACCCCGGCCAACCGAGGTTCGATCATCTGTGATTTGCCGAGTGGTCGATTGCCGACTGTTACCGTTTCGGGCATCTTGCCTGTTTGCGGATTGAAGTAGTCTTTGTGGATTCGCATTGCTCGTTCAGGGAGCGTAAAGACAATGCACTTTAAATCGAACAGATCGATCACAGCGTTGTTGTATTGAAAACGATTCATCCGCCGGATCGATACTGTTTCCCGCGGTCGCGAACTGGCGACTGCTTGTTGCAGAATCGGATGCAGGGTTGCGAGTATTTGCTCTCTCTGCTCCGCAGTCGGTTGCGGTTCGTCCTCTGGCGGCATCTCCCGGTTATCCAAAACCTGAATCAATTCACGAGCAAGATCCGCGTCACCGCGCAGCGTCTCAGCATTGAGCTCCGCAAGATCGATCTCTCCTTCCGAATTTCCATCTCCATGACATTCGAAGCAAAAACTTCGAATGAATGAAGCAATCTGACTTTGCTCTGTCCCGCGTTTTTCTTCGCCATCGCTGGCCAGCGATAGGGTTGGGGTGGCGAGCAGCAAAACCAGAGTGGCGATGCGAGAATGCAGCATTCCGATGAGCCTGGCAAATGGGTGGGGCGATGGCAAATGGGTGGGGCGATGGCGGTGCGGTCGGAACCGGAGTCCCTTTTTTTAATCCTGTACCCCCTATTATGCACGAATCTGTCCGTCGGTCACGCAGCAGTTGCTCCGTTTTGCTTTCTTCCCAGGCCGCTGTGCAGTGTTTGAACGACCGATTCTGTTTGTGATCTGGGGAGCGTTGCTTCTCCGGATTGGCTCGTCCTGCTGGTAAATCGATCCCGCCAATTTCTTTCTAATTCGCTTACTCAGCGATTGTGGGCCAGCAGTGATTGTGGGCGAGCGAAGGGGAACTAACACTGAAATCGCAGCGGGCGGGTGAAGTGAAAGGTCGAGGAACCTTGGGCAATTTGGTCGATCCCGTCGATTGGAACCGGGCAATTGCAACGAATTATCATTGGATGAGTTACGATAACGACGAAGTGTCGCGAATTACGAGACTCGCCGGTTTCGATTTGCTCGGTAACGGTGAGGGCGAATCACGTGTTGCGACCATCGCTTGCGTCCGATCAATCAACACTACGGATTCCGATTTTTATGAGTTTCCTCGATCCTGTTTCTATTCGTTTTGAATTGCCTCGGAATACAGCCTTGCTGCGGTTGCTTGGCTTGTTGGCATTATTCGGAATGCTTGGCGTGTCGGGATCTGCCAAAGCGGCGAAGCCGAATATCGTGCTGGTTTACATCGATGATCTGGGATATGGCGACCTGGGTTCCTATGGAGCGGACGACACACCAACACCCCACATCGATCGATTGGCAAGGGAAGGTGTTCGTTGCACCGCCTCGTACATCACCAATCCGCCGTGTTGTCCAAGTCGTTGTAGCTTGATGATGGGGCAGTATGGGCAGCGGTTTGGGAAATACGGCATGTCGCGTGGTTTGCCGATTCCGGAGGATCGACCCACCATGGCAGAGTTTCTGCGCACTCAGGGTTATGTCACCGGTCAGATCGGAAAATGGGACATCGGTACGAGGCTTCAGGGACCGCTGATGTCGGGATTTGTCGAGGTTGCGAAGAATCCACCTCGAAAGGTTTACACGCAGAAGGAGCTCGCCGCTGCATCACCGGCACTCCGTCAGCAGCTGAAAAAAAAGAATGGTGCTTCGAAGTATTTTTGCCTCAATGAAAAAGGGCAGACGCAGTGGCTGACTGATTACGACGGAGACTCTATTGTCAATTTTATCGAACGTCACCGGTCCGAACCGTTCTTTCTTTATTGGTCGCCGGAAGCGATTCACTCCTTTAACACGGAGGTGCCAAAAGAACTGAGTCGCCGCACTTCCGCGACGGGAAAACGGCGTTTGCTTGCCGGGGCAATCGTTTCGGTGGATGACCAGATTGGCAAGCTGATTGAAACGTTGGAAAGGCTCGATTTGCGCGACAATACGCTCGTGATTTTTTCCAGTGACAACGGCGGAAATCCAGCCGAGGGTGGCACTGCGACTCCGTATACCGGCGGCAAAGGGGCCGGGACTCAAAAAGAGGGCTGGGTGAGGGTGCCAACGATCTTTTCAATGCCGGGTAAATTGCCTGCTGGGACACAGTACGACGGTTTGATCGCCAATTTCGATTTCTACTCGACAATCGCTGCAAGGACCGAACAAGGGATTCCAAAGCACTGCGATGGTGTTGACCTTTTTCCATTTCTCATGGGCCAGCAGTCGGGTGATGCCCACGACTATCTATTCTGGTTGAACAATCAACCCGATGATGCGGTGCGAAGGCACCTGATCGCTGTGCGTTGGCAGGATTGGCGTCTATACAAAAAATACGAGAAGGATCCTTGGCAGCTATTTGATTTAAGCAAGGACCCACGCGAAGAACGTGATCTCTCAGCAAGGCATCCTGATGTTGTCAAGCGGTTGTCATCGCAACACGATGCGTGGGTGAAGACATTGGCACCACTGGGTGAAATTCCCACCGTCCCCACAAGCAAGCCGATCATACCCGCTGGCCATGGCTGGGCGACTGCCGTTGCGAGTCCGTGAAACCTGGTGCGGGACACTTCGGTTGCGCTGCCCCTCGCAAAGGATTTGATTCGATCCTGCTGCCTCGTGCCGGCAGCTGGTGACTGTTGCTTACGAAATTGAAAATTGAATTGGTTTGATACGGGAAATTGATGTTGATGAAGA
>JARGNK010000087.1:0-7749 GCA_029213145.1 Rubripirellula sp.
TTCTCGATCCAAGTCGCAGCGTGGAAGGTAATTACCGTACTTATGCAGTCTTAACTCTCGACGGACTTGTAATCAATGGAATGTTGGCATCCGAGACGCAAACAGCGATTGAGATCTTCGACGCTCAAGGAAAAAAGAAAGTGGTCCTGCGTGACGATATCGAACAGTTGGTGGCCTCGACGAAATCAGTGATGCCCGAAGGTTTCGAGAAACAAATTGACTCCGCAGGCCTGACCGACCTGCTGGAGTTCTTGACGCAAAAAGGCAAATTCTTACCTTTGCCGCTCGATAAAGCGGCAACGGCAGTGAGCACCAAAGGCATGTTTCATTCAGGTGACCAGGGTGCCGACCGCTTAGTGTTCAACGATTGGTCAGCAAAATTTGTAAAGAACATCCCGTTTCTATTGATCGATCCGCAAGGCAAACGGGTTCCGAACATTGTTTTGCTGTACGGGCCACAAGGATCAATGCCGCCCCAAATGCCAAAAATGGTGGAGGTCCCTTGCAACACGGCGGCAAAAAAAATCCACTTATTAAGTGGTGTCAGTGGATGGGGTTTCCCAGCTCACAGCGGCAAAACAGTTTCACTCATTGTTCGCCTGAACTTGGCCGATGGAACCACCGAAGATCACGCCCTTAAAAATGGAGTTCACTTCGCGGACTACATTCGCCGAGTCGATGTTCCAGGATCGGAATTCGCCATGATGGTGCGCGGCCAGCAGTTACGTTTGATCACGATCGAACCAATGACGGATCAGAAAATTGAACGGATTGAACTGGTCAAAGCAAATGACCCGACGGCACCAATCATCGTTGCCATGACCGTTGAAATCGAATAGTCGATTCATATTTCGTCACTCTTCCCGATCCTCGCTTTACTCTTCACCAAGCATCATTCACCGTGTTGCCCCGTTACAACGCTAGTCGAAGCTATCGCTGGAATTACGATCACGCGCCGGATCCGGTCGAGCGGGAGATACCAGCGATTCCAGGCAACTGGACTTTCTGCGGCTTGAAAGTTGATTCACCACTGGGAATCGCAGCCGGCCCACTATTGAACGGTAAGTGGTGTCTCTATTACGCATCCCTCGGCTTCGACACCTTAACTTACAAAACCGTGCGAAGCGCCCGCCGCGGGTGTTATCCTCCGCCAAACTTATTGCCGGTCGAATGCGGTTCGCTCGATGGCAGTGAATCACGTTTGCAGGTTAGCAAGAACATGCAGGGATCTTGGGCAGTATCGTTTGGCATGCCTTCAGCGGACCCAGAAATCTGGCGTCGTGACATCGAGTGGACTCGAGACCGACTTCCTGCCAACAAACGTCTTTGTGTTTCAGTCGTTGGCACCGTTCAACCTGATTGGTCGATGCAGCAACTGGCGGATGACTATGCGATCTGTGCGAAGTGGGCCATCGAAAGTGGAGCGGATGTTGTCGAAACAAACTTCTCCTGCCCCAACGTCGACACCTGCGATGGCCAATTATTTCAAAACGCCAACGGTGCGAGACTGGTCGCTCAAACCGTCCGAGCAGCGATCGGCAGTGTTCCGCTGGTCATCAAAATAGGGCATTCAACGGACAAAGCTGAGATCCACAATTTGTTAGCAAGCGTTGGAGACCATGCAACCGCGTTGGCAATGACCAATAGCATCGCCACGACCGTTGGCCCAAGTGATGAACGCCCCTTGTTCGAAGGTCAAAAACGAGGCATATGTGGTAAGGCAATCCATCAGGCCTCCGTTGCACAAGTCCGAAGGGTCGATCGCATCCAAGCGGACACCAAACAACAACTTCGGTGGATTGGTGTTGGCGGTATCGACACCTTTCGTGACGTGCAAGACTACCTCGACGCAGGCGCCGAAGCGTGCCAACTGGCGACGGCCGTGATGTGCGACCCTGAAGTTGCAATCAAGATTCGGGCAAGTGCGGCAAGCGAACGGACTCGTTCTTAACGATTTATCATTCGTGAAGACACAAGCTAATCGACGTAAACCGATTACGAACCTATCGCATCCAGCTTTGCGTGACCGCGTCCAAGAGCGGAATGAGGGTGAGCGAGAAAGAAGTCGAGAAAAAAGGGCCATTGGTTGGCCGGCACACCATCAGCTTTGAATTATCAGCGAATCAGCAAACTGTAACGCAACACGGTTGGCGTCTGCGTACTCAGTGGCACCAAGTTTCGTCCGGGATAAACAGCATTTTGCATACTCCGCTTGCGGCGAAGAATCCAATGTGTTGGCGCTGGCAATCCGGCAGGCGGCGGGTTATTCGGATCGGCCATCATCTTCACGCGGAACGAATTACCAACCAGTTCGACCCAATCACCCACGTCAACCGCGGTGACTTGCGGTTCGACCACACCATCGGCTGCCATGAACGATTGATCGGGAGATAGCTTCAGCCGGGGGGAAAACCCACCGTACCCTTTTCGATCCTCGCTCCCTCCAACTTCTACCCCAGGCACCAAGGCAAGCAGCGTGATCTCAAATTCGATCAAACGACTATTGTCTTCTTGTCCGTGAACGCTGATGATCACCCGTTCCTCAACCACCGAAATCATTTCCTCGCGTTCATCGAGAAGATCTGGCGACTTCCAGTGAGTTATGGTCTTCAGTCGCAGCGGGGAGGCGGGGGACTGAAACTCAACCGAACGCACGTCCCATACGAAATTTTCACACACCCAAGCGTCACCGAGCTTGTTGCCGTTTACGCGAACCTGATGCCACGCCCAGAAGAGCCCACGATGATGCCCGTGATCCTCCGGAAAATCCTCGGTGATCACCTGTCGTCCCTCGATGTCATACAAGGGGTGGATGTAATTGGCCCGGGGCCAGCGGCCCGACTTCGACATCAGCTCGCGTTGAAAAAACAGCACGGGCTTCTCCCCCTGTCGCACGAGTACCCCTTGGGCATCAGCGCTCGCCGTCAGCGGATTCGGCGGGGGATCAGCAGAAACGGCGACCAGTGGCGCGCCGATCGAGAGAAAAACCAAGGCAATTAGGGTTCGAAACATCAGAAGACTCCGCAATAAAAGTCTGAATTGTAGCTAAACCCTATGCAAAAATCCTAAAAATCACATCCCCGCTGCGCCCGGCCAAAGCTGGATCTTAGCCCTGACTTGACGTAGGCTACCTGTTTGAAATTTCACCTCCAATGGATTCATTCAATGATTTTTACAACTCGATTAGGGCTGGCCGTCGGCTTGATGACGGCGCTGGTCGCAGCCAATTGCAGGGCGGAAACATGGAGCGACCTCTCGGGGCAGTTCACCGTTGAAGCGGAATACGTTCGCGTTGAAGGCCGGTCGGTCGTGCTCCGAAAGAGCGATGGACGCGAATTAACGGTACCGATCGCAAAATTGAGTGCCGCCAGCCGTGCTCAAGCTAAAAAACTTTACGAAGCTGCGAAATCGAACGCCAACCCCGCGCCCAAGGCGCCACCAGCAAGTGTTGCAGACCCGGGAGAAGCTGCTGCCCCCGCAGCTAACGCCGGTGGTGCTGCCAATATGCCAGCGGCCGCGATTGAATTCGGGGTCGCGATGCCTGAGCCCGCCGCCGTTAAGCCGATGGAACCATTCCCTGCAGATGCCTCACTGCAGCAAACCGTTGATCACATTCGCGATCAAATCATTGCTGGGCATCCGGAGGTGATCTGGTATGCCCTGCCCACTTCCATGCGGACGGAATTGGACAGTGATGAGTTACGCCAGACCATGCAACCAATGATTCAAAAGCAAATGCAGGTGACCAAACCTGTTGAAGTGCTGATGAAAAAAGTGGTCCAGATCCTGGTAAAACAGAAGAATTTTGTACTTAACTCGGAAATGGTAAAATCACAGGTCCCGCCACCGATGATGCCGATGGTTCAACAAGCGTATGACCCTGCCGTTGGCATTCTGTCAGAATTGGTTGCAATTCAGTTCGCCGTTCAAAAAACCGGCTCTCAAACATTCACCGATATGGTTGACTATCACGGTCCACGGATCGGCGGCCATATGCAGGGCCTGATGCCCATGCTTCCACCAGGAATGCTTGACCAAGCGATGGGTCAGATCCAAGTCACGCAAACCGACGCGAATTCAGGCACGATGACGATTCCGTCTGAAGAGGGTGAGGAAGTGACTCCAATGGTTCGCTATGAGGACCGCTGGATTCCAGCCGAGCTCGCGACCGAATGGGACCAGATGAAAGGTTCTCTGATCGAATCGGTGCAGGGCGCGATGGCACTCGCTGAAGAACAAACACCGCAGGCTACTATGATGATCGGAATGATCACCACGACCGCAGGCGGAATGCTTGACCCAATGCTAAATGCGACAAGCCAGCAGGAATTTGATGCCGCAATCATGCAATTGATGGGACTCGCTGCCATGTTTGGTGGGGGTGGCGACGGCGGTGGCTTCCCCGGTGGACCAGGTGGTGCTCCCGATGGTGGCTTCCCCGGCGGATTCTAAGCGACTAAATTCTAGTCAACCACGCCGGCCCGTGACCGCCACTTGGTACGCGAGTCGGCTCTGAGTTGGGAATGTTCTTTGCCTGAGGGATTAGCCAATGCGTCGTCATCTGTTTCCGGTCAGAGTCTCGCTTGCCCTTTGCATGCTGGCCTTCACGCTCGAGATGATGTCACCAAGGGCATTCGGACAACAGCTTGCCTATCAGTTGGAGAAGGGACAAAAGTTCTCTTACAACATCGAGATCGTCGTCGACACCGACAAAGAGACGATCACCTACAAGGGCATGACCAATTACACCGTTGACTCAGGTAACGAAACGCAGAGCGTGCTCAGCTACCGCGGTGGTCTCAGCGAATCAAAGCGGACCAAGCAGAGTAATTCGCGTCGAGGACCTCGCGGTTTTCCAGGCTTTGGTGGGCCGCCAGGCTTTGGTGGGCCGCGGGGTTTTGGTGGACCTCCCAGCCCATTTTCTCGTCCGAACTTCGCCGGCAAGACCCAGACCAGTAATCGAATCACGCTGTCGACACGTGGTGAAGTTCTCGCACTCGAAGGCGACTCACAATTGCCCTACCTGCTGGGAAATGTTTCGTTGCTGCCATTTGAACCACTTCCCAAATCAGGGAAACGCACTTGGAAGTACGACAGCGGTATCTCCATCACCGAAAAAAATGAATCGGATCAATCCTTTGGCCCCTTCGGGCCGCGAGGTCGCTTTGGACCGTTTGGTCAACAAGAAACGGAAAATGTCCAAGCGGCTGGAGAAGGTGGCAGCTACACGATTCAACGAACCGACAAGAACCTCGTCACGATCGCTAAAACCTATTATCTGAACACCCCGAAAACCGAAGATAACAATGTTTTCAAAATGGAAGGTCAAGGGACATGGACCTTCGATTCTCGGGATCGCGTTCCGCATGCCTGTGACATGAAGCTCTCGCTTGCGATTGCATCGGGCAATAGCACCACGACAATACCAATCACCATCAAATACTCTCGGATTTCGCCAGCGGCCTTGGCTGAGATGGCCGCCAAGGCAAAACAGCAAGCCGCTGAAGCGGCGAAAATGGCAGCCGAAAAGAAAGCAATCGCTGAAACGCCTCTGACGAGTTCCGAAAAATCACAGGCGTTGGCTGCGTTGAGTTCTGGTGTTGTCACCACTCAGATTGAAACACTCAATCAACTTGCGGGTAAATCACTCATCGATACCGATCCGCAAATTTCAAACGCGATCGAATCGCTACTAAAACACCCTGACAAAAAGGTCGTCAGCGCGGCGGACAAGGCCTTACGCCAATGGTCGAGTTCTTACGTCGCCCAAAAGAAACTAGAGAAAGCTTACCAGGGTCCCTCTCCCGTTAAATCAACCGGCTTAGTCGTTGAATCGACGACACCGCTTATGGTCGGACAATTAGTCCAGGCACAGCGACCACAACGAGGATCTTTCTGGCGTGCCGCAAGAGTCAAGGAACTCCTGCCCGATGGCAAAGTAAAATTGGCTTTCCTGACTTGGGGAAAGGAAAACGAACGAGACAATGTCGCTGTTGCAAGACGCAGCATTCAGCTAGCCCCGCCGGAACTCGTTCAACCCAATATCGAACAACCGAAAGTCCAAATGCCTGCGACAGCGACGCCAACCTCACAGACAACAACGACGGGCGAAGGGGTGCGGACCTGGAGTGACGCGACGGGACGATTTAAAATCGAGGCCAGCTTCGTCGATCTAGTCGATGGAAAAGTTCGACTCAAACGTGCCGATGGCCGGATGATCGCTCCCCTACCCTTGGACAAGCTGAGCGAAGCGGACAAGTTGTACATCAAGCAAAAGCTCGATGCTGAAAACCCATTCCAGCTTGAATAGCCCCGCTTAACCAACGCTACAGCTGTCTAGAACCCCACGAGGTCCGGGCGATCGCTCAGGCTTCCTGGGTCTTTGCGAGCTTGTCGAGCACTCCGTTCACAAATCGTGGACTATTTTTATCACCGTATCGTTTCGCGAGCACCACCGCTTCGTTGACCGCTACAGGTCCCGGCGTCCCACCGTGCATGATTTCATATCCGCCGAGTCGCAGGATATTACGATCGACAACCGCCATTCGCTGAACTGTCCAATGAGCCGACAATTCACCAAGACGCGTGTCGATCTCATCGCGATGATCAAGGGTTCCCGAAAGCAAATGGTGAGCAAAATCGGTAAGTGCACGCCGACCCTGCATTCGAGATTTAATGAAACCGCGTGCCGCTTCGGTATCACGGAAATCGTTCAAGTCCGCTTCGTACAGCAGTTGCAATACGATCTCTCGAGCACGGCGGCGGGTGGACATACGATAATCCGAAGGGGGCGGTGAAAAAACGGATTGTAAGCAGTTCCCTCCGCAGCGCCGATTGGGCGTGACATTCTGAACAATCCTTGGCGCCTCATTAGTCCCTCATTCTTACCAGACTGTATCCCTCGAAAGTCCAATGAGCTATGTCAAGGTGAACCATCCGGTGCAGCGGAAGACTCAATTCCGCGCGATCTTCGATCGGGCAGCTCCAGCAACGGCGAACCCTCGTTTTGGCAAGTTCGGCTTCACAGCCTATCACGCAGCCATCTACATCAATCTGGAACCTCACTCCATGAAATCGCTGCCGATGCCATCCGGTCTCTGATCCTAGACTTGGATGCAGCCCTCGACTTGGATGCAGCCCTCGACTTGGATGCAGCCGCGATCTAACGGTTTGTAAGCAGTTAAACGGTTTGACAGACATCACCTTGCGGCTGGGTGATTGGGCCTTCCCAAGACTGGCAGTCAAATCGGGAAATGGCCCACCTCCCTAACAAGATTGCGTTAAATTGGTCCTCTTTGCCGCCCCCACGTTCGCGAGACGCATCCATGATTCGATCAAGCATCGACGGCATCTTAGCCGCGACCATTGCAATGTTTTTGGTAATCTCGAGCGACTGCCAAATCTCACATGCCGAATTAATGGCTGGTGCGGCCGTCGTCGACGTCACACCGAACCAACTTCCAGTCTTGATCAACGGGGGCATGCTCACTCGATCCGCCAACGAAATCAAAACTCGCATCAATGCCAGGGCCATCGTGTTGAGCGATGGAAAAACGGAAATTGGATTGGTTGTGGTTGATTCCTGCATGGTGCCGCAAGTGCTTCTAGACGACGCCAAACATCGTGCGGCTGCGCGGACCAAACTCCGCCCGGAAAATATCATGGTGTCGGCGACACACACACACACCGCCCCCAGTTCATTTGGAGCGTTGGGGACCGACCCCGATCCATCGTACGTCCCTTTTCTGC
>JARGNK010000087.1:7759-30268 GCA_029213145.1 Rubripirellula sp.
TTGGTGGCTGCAGAACAGCGTTTGCAACCAGCGCGGGTCGGTTGGGGATCGGGCCGAGCTGATGAATTCACTGCGTTGAGGCGATGGGTGCGGCGACCTGGCCGTTTGGAGGACGATCCGTTTGGAAACCCTACGGTGCGAGCCAACATGCACGCAGCGAAAAACAAGGATGATGTTACGGGTGAGTCTGGCCCCGAGGACCCTGAGTTGTCGATCATCGCTTTCCAATCTACCAACGGTGAACCGATTGCGGCTCTCGCGAATTTTTCGATGCACTATTTCGGTGATCAGCCTATCAGTGCGGATTACTTCGGCTTGTTTTGCGATGCATTACAAAAGCGGGCAGCAGAGAAATCCCCTGGATCGGATTTAGTCGCCGTGCTTTCGCATGGCTGTAGCGGAGATATTTGGCGGCGTGACTACATGAATTGGGACGGCAAAGACACCACGATCGAAAATTACGCACAAGGCTTATTTGAAATCGCAGCCGAGATTTACGATTCAATCGATTATCAAGACGACGCTGATCTGGCGATGGCAGAGACAAGGTTGACCATGAATTATCGACTGCCCGATCAACAGCGTTTGCAGTGGGCGCAAAAAATTGTCGACGCGATGGAAACGCCAACCCCGAAAGATCGGCTAGAAGTTTATGCTCGCGAACAGATTCTACTGCACCAAATGCAATCGACTGAAATCGTCTTGCAGGGCATTCGAATCGGTGACATTGCGATCGCCACGACTCCCAATGAAACCTATGCATTAACTGGCTACAAACTCAAGCTGCAAAGCCCATTGTCTAAAACGATGGTAATCGAATTAGCCAACGGAGCCGATGGATACATACCACCGCCCGAGCAGCATGAACTTGGCGGCTACAACACATGGGCCGCAAGATCGGCTGGTTTGGAAGTGACAGCTGAACCTCGAATCGTCGCGGCCGATTTAGCCTTGCTGGAAAAAATCACCGGGAAACCTCGCCGCCCTTATCAAGAACCATTTGGCAAAGCGGCAAACGAGATCCTTCAGTCCAAACCACTTGCCTATTGGCGGATGTCCGAACTGGAACGATCGCCCGCCGCAGATGCCTCGGGCAACCAACACGCTGGCGTCTACGAAGGTGGCGTTTGCTTCTTTCTCGAGGGCCCCGAAGGCAATTATGTCCCGGCCACCCAAACCAATCGGGCAGTTCATTTCGCTGGTGGTCGCATGCGAACTCGATTAGCGGACCTCGGCGATGAATTCACCGTTACCATGGAATTTTGGAACGGCATGCCGAATGAGGGGCGTGGCACAGCGGGTTGGCTGTTTTCCAGAGATCACCCCCACGGCATCAGTGAATTTGGCCAACACCTGGGCATTGGTGGCACGGCCACCGCACCTGGGAAACTAGTTTTCCAGCAAGGAACCGGTGATCCACAAATCGGCAATACTGTGATTCCACGTTGGACTTGGACCCGAATCAAATGGGTGCGAGAAAAAAACCGTGTGAGGGTTTATCTCAATGATGCCACCGAACCTGAAATTGATCTGCAACTGAAGGCTCCCGCCTCAACAATCGCCAGTTGCTTTGTAGGTGGCCGCAGCGACAATGATTCCAACTGGGAAGGAAGAATCGACGAAGTGGTCGTCCACGACGGAACGCAAGACTGAACGGTGCCCCGTACGAATTCGATTACCCATACCCACCGCTCTTGATCGTTTTCAAAAGCATGTGGAATTCGCGTTCAACGAGTTACTTAATCAACGCGGCGGCGGAATCGCAAAGTGCTGTCGCTTCCGCCTCTGTCTCGGCTTCCGCGATCAAGCGAACAATCGGCTCGGTATTACTGCCACGGACCAACAACCACTTGTCATCCCAGGCCAAACGTAAACCATCACCGGTTTGTGCATTTGCTTCCGGGAACTTTTCAGTCAGTGCCTCGAACAGCGAGGGCAGTTGTTCCGCGGCGACGGAAGCCTTGGTCTTATGAATGTGCAGCTGAGGCAAACCGTTGGCAAGTTCAGCCAGTGATTGCCCGGACGAAACCATCAGCTCGAGCACCTGAGCCATGCCGACAAAGCTATCTCGAACGTACCCGACGCGTGGATCGATCGGTCCGCCATTTCCTTCACCGCCATAGGTCGCTTGTTTTGCAATCATCATGTCGGCAACATTCGCTTCGCCAACAGCACTTCGGTAAGCCGGCACCTCATATTCCGCTGCCAATCGCTCACTCATACCACTCGTCGCACCGTTGATCACGATTGGGCCTCGAGTCGCCTCGCTGGCCATCGCCCGCTTCACGCACAAGGCGAGCGTAAATTCTTCGCCGATGTAGCGTCCATCACCATCGACCAATGCCAATCGATCAGCATCGGGATCCTGACAAAATCCGACGGCACAACCGTGCTCGCGAACCTTGGTGGCAATCCCAGTGAGGTTCTCTGCAGTTGGCTCCGGCACGTGGGCAAAGTTTCCATCAGGTTGGTCGCCGACCACAATCGCTTCGCAGCCAAGTGATTCGAGCAATCGTTTGCCAAGGATGCTTCCGGCACCGTGGTTGCTATCGAGCAAGACGCGTGGCGCAGCTTTGCGAATTGCGTCAACATCGACGGTCGCGAGAACCGCCTCCAAATGGGCCGCGTGCGGATCAGCTTCAACCGTTGCCGTTCCGAGCTGGTCGAAAGGGGCCCAGTCGGATTCGTTCGCGAAGTAGGCGTCGCGGATGGCACTACCGGTTTTGGCATCCAACACGCGACCCGCTCCACCAAACAGTTTGATGCCATTGTAGGGTGGCGGATTGTGACTGGCAGAAATCTGGACCGCCCCTGCCGCTCCCCGCTTTCGGACCAAAACCCCCACAGTCGGTGTTGCTGCCACATCCATATCAACACAATCACGTCCCGATGCAGTCAAGGAGGCAATGATCGCTTGCTTGAGCATCGGACCACTGCTGCGTCCATCACGGCCAATCAAAATCGGACCCGATGGCAGTTGCTTGGAAAATGCGGCGACAAATTTGCCAGCAATGACGGGTGTCAGCGTCGTGCCAATGATCCCCCGCAATCCGCTCACGCTAATAATTAATTCACTCATCGAGAAACCTGCTTGAAGCCTCGTTGCGGGGCCGCGACCTAAAGAAATAGAATGCTTGGGTCATCCAAAGCGACTGCGGAAGTTAATCGGCATCCATCCGTAGATTCGCCGTAAAAATTTTAGAATCATCTTCCGTTCGTTGAGTTTCGCACACCCATTTGATCATTTATGACCATTGTCGAATCTGCTCAAGAAGCACTCGCCGCCGTTCAGCAAGCCGTTGACCACGAGAAACTGACCGAATCGGCTGCGAAAAACATCGCCGCTTGGCTGACCGAGGATCGCTACGCGGGATACCGTGTCCAGGTAATTGAGCATATTCGTGACTCGCAATGGCAGGCACTGGATGATGCATTTTGGACGATTATTCCATTTGGGACTGGTGGCCGTCGTGGCCGCATGTATCCGATTGGATCCAACGCGATCAACGATCGAACGATTGGGGAAAGTGCTCAAGGCCTGGCCGACTACGTGGTCGAATTTAGTAACGGAAAATCGGATCGGTCCTGCGCCATCGCATATGACACCCGGCACCAATCTCGGCACTTCGCCGAACTCTGCGCCGGAATTATGGTAGCAGCCGGTTTCAAGGTCTATTTCTTGGATGATTATCGCGCCACGCCACAACTCTCCTACGCGGTCCGGCACAAAAACTGCGACTGCGGCATCATGGTCACGGCAAGCCATAACCCCCCCAGCGATAACGCTGTCAAAGTTTATTGGTCGAGTGGTGCCCAAGTCTTGCCGCCGCATGACAAGGCAATCATCGAACGCGTGATGAATTGCCAGGAAATCAAGGTCACTGATTTTGCGGAGGCATTAAAGGACGGACGGGTCGAGATAATCACCGCTGAAATCGATCAAGCCTTTGCAGATGAAGCCGCAGCCTGTGCGTTTGAGGGCCCACGCGATGCCAAGATTCTCTATACACCGCTGCATGGGGTGGGAACAGCCGCAGTCCTACCGTTGCTGCAACGCGATGGCTTCACCAATGTCGAAGTCTATGGTCCTCATAGTGAACCCAGCGGTGACTTTCCAAATGTGCCTGGACACGTTTCCAACCCAGAAAACAAAGTCGTCTTCGACGCTCCGATCGAACATGCCAAGCAGACCGGTGCTGACTTGATTCTTGCTACTGATCCAGATTGCGACCGGATTGGCTGTGCCGCCCCGATGACACTGGACACCAAAGGCCCCTGGCGGACCTTTAGCGGAAATGAAATCGGTGCTTTGTTAACGGAGTTCATCCTTTCCAAGCGGGCCGCCGCAAAAACATTGACGCCAGATCACTTTGTGGTCAAAACGCTCGTCACCACCGAACTGACCCGCCGTATCACTGAAGATTACAACGTGCGTTGCGAAGGCAATCTACTGGTGGGATTCAAACACATCGCTGCGGTGATCGATCGTGATGGCCCCGACCATTATGTGTTTGGCACCGAAGAGTCGCATGGCTATCAAGTCGGCCAATACTGCCGCGATAAGGATGGCGCCGTCGCGTGTATGTTGATGGGTGAATTGGCGGCGGAGCTCAAAAGCCAAGGCAAATCGATGCACGATATGTTGTGTGACTTGCATCACAAACATGGCTGCCACCGCGAAACACTGATCAACCTAGTGATGGAGGGCAGCGAAGGAATGGCGGCCATGCAGCGATTGATGCAATCGTTTCGCCAGTCGCCACCTGCCGCTGTCGCCGGAATCCAAATTGTCCGCATTCGCGACTACGGCAACGGAACGATCCGTGACGTCGAATCGGGAACTGAATCCCCTCTCGATGGCCCCAGCGGCAATTTGATCATCCTGGACCTGGCAGATGAGGGAAATTACGTCGCAGTCCGGCCCAGCGGCACCGAGCCCAAAATCAAACTTTATGTGTTCACCCGGCTGACGCCTGCGGAATCGACCGATCTGGATCAAGCCAATGAAATGCTTCAACAGCGGATTGATCTGCTGGAAAGCGATATGCGAACCTATGCGGCAGCGAATAGTTAGCAACGGGCACAACTTAGAACCGGCCACAAACTATCACGCCATCTGACTTGTGACGCGAGTCGAACTAGACGCTGGCTGCAACATGGGCGTGAATTCGAGTCAGTAACCGTCATCCGATCGGCCACCGCGCAAACGCCAAAAGAGAATTAGCGATCCCCCAAGCGAGGCCCGCAAAAATCCAGCAAGGGGTTTTTCTCAAAGCGGCCCCGAATTCCGGCGCCGGCTCCGGTCGCGACATTACGCGGCAGACACCGCGCAACTTCCAATAGCCAAAGGTTGTGGCAATCAATGCAATGATCGCCAAGGCGGCGGTCGACGAACCGGCACGGATTAACTTATTCGTGTCCAACTCCGGTCCACCACTCAAGAGCCCGAGTAACAAATAGAGCCCATTGGCGAGCAGGCAAAACCACGCAATGAACCAAGTGGCTGGTCGTTTGATCAAAACGGCAATCCCCAGCGGGACAAGACTTCCTAGAACCGGTCCAGCCCAGAGCGTCACCCACGGAAATGGGTCGCCGACGAACTGACTATCAGGTAGATGCCAGGGTCGCAATTCAAGGTAGATCAGTTTCCCTCCACCGACTATTCCAGCCAACACATGGCCTAATTCGTGAGCCATGGTCATCACCGTCCACGCCCAAATCGCAGTTACCGCGAAGACTGCGAGCCGGTTGCCATGGTCGTGAGTCATCGATCTGCCCAGGCGAGTCGGACTGAGGTTTTTGATGGAGTCGCTCGCTTAGTGGCCATGGGTAGTCGCCATGGGTAACTGCAGAGAGACGAACCAGTGGCGAAGACTGCGGGCAAGCCATGGCCCGGCGAGTGTTCTCTGGTCGCGGCTAAAAAAAAACGGGACAAGCTTCAAGGCTTGTCCCGTCGTCTTTTATCTTCAATCGGTTGGGGCCTAGTACCGTCCGCCGCGATCGCCTCCGCGATCACCTCCGCGTCCGCCACCACCACCGTAGCCGCCTCCGCCGCCATAACCGCCGCGGCCACCACCGCCGCCGCCGCCGCCACGTGGTTCGCGTGGTCGGGCTTCGTTTACTTTGACATTGCGGCCACTGATTGCCGCGCCGTCCAAGTTCTCGATCGCCTCTTTCGCTTGCTCGCCGTCTGCCATCTCGACAAACGCAAAGCCTCTTGATCGTCCAGTCTCACGGTCCTGGATGATACTGACCGAAGTGACTTCTCCGAATTGCTCGAATGCGGATCGCAAATCTTCGTCAGTCGCGGTGAACGCTAGGTTCCCAACATAAATATTCGTCACAAAACTAACCCTACTCTCTTACACCAATGAGACAACGGGCCTCAAACAATGGCCAACCAAAAGGATGAAAACGGTCCGATCCCTTAGCTACTGGCCACGTGGTGAATCGCTACAACGAAAAGCCTGACAGACCACGGGCGCCTAGTCAATCCTACTCAATCTTGAAAGGTCAAAATCGAAACGTTTCAACGTCGAACTGGCGAAACGGTTTTAGCTGCCTGCGAGCCGGAAAAAAATGCGGCGGGCACCCAAAAACGGGCCATGCTGACCGCCAGACCGACCCAATCGGGAGTCTAATTGGACTACAATCAGTCATCTCCTACCTTTCCCTTTCCCCCCAATCCGGTCCTGTAATGAAGCGTTTGATTGCCTTCGTGCTAACGATCACTGTCGCCGTCTCCTTGGCCCTGCCAGCGAGCGCCGAGCAACCACCTGAAGGATTTAAGCCCGTTTTTGACGGTGAAACGATGGATGGCTGGCACGCCCGGCCACACTTCAATCCGATCAAATTGGCAGAAATGCCCGAAGATGAACGCGCCGCCAAGATGGCGGAATGGCTGGCCGATGCCAAACAACACTGGACCATCGAAAATGGTGAACTCGTCAACGATGGAAAAGGAGCCTATCTCGTCACCAACCAGGACTTCACTGATTACGAACTCATGCTCGAGTTCAAAACCGTGGCACGGGCCGACAGCGGCATTTATTTGAAAGCGACCCCTCAAGTCCAAATCTGGGACTACACCGATCCCGGTAAATATGGGATCGGGGCCAATCTTGGAAGTGGCGGACTATGGAACAACAGTGCCGGTGCTGCCGGAAAAGACCCGCTGGTCATGGCAGACAAACGTTTCGGTGAGTGGAATCAATTCCATGTACGTCAGGTCGGGGCCCGCACCACGATCTACCTGAATGACCAGTTAGTTGTCGATAACGCGATCATGGAAAATTACTGGGATCGCAAGGCGCCACTGTTCCGCTCCGGACCAATCGAACTACAGACGCATGGCGGTGAGATCCGCTGGCGAAATATTTGGGTCAAAGAACTAAGCCCCGAAGAGGCGAATGCGTCGTTACAGAACCACGAATCGGCTGCATTCAAATCATTGTTCAACGGAAAAGACCTGACCGGTTGGCAGGGAAGCGTTGACAACTACGAAGTGGTTGACGAATTAATTCGCTGCAAGAAGGGCAAAGGCGGCATGTTGCTGACCAAAGACGAGTACGCCAACTTCATTTTGCGATTCGATTTCCGACTGCCCCCCGGTGGGAACAACGGCCTGGCCATTCGGTCGCCTGGAACGGGTGACCCTGCCTACGCCGCGATGTGCGAGCTGCAAATCCTTGATTCGGAGCACCCCATGTACGCGAAACTCGACGAACGCCAATACCATGGCAGTGCCTATGGTATGGCGGCTGCAACGCGAGGCTTCCTCCGTGAAGCTGGTCAGTGGAATTTCGAGCAAGTGACGGTGAACGGAAGTAAGATTCGCGTAGAACTTAACGGAAACGTCATCCTCGACACCGACTTGAATCAAGTTACCGATTACATGGCGGATCGCCCCCATCCGGGCAAAGATCGTACCACCGGCTACGTCGGTTTCTCGGGGCACAATGATCCCGTTGAATTCCGAAACATTTCGGTCCGTCGGCTGCCAGATACATCGAAAAAGAAGTAGTCATACGCGCTACCGACGTTGAAATCGGTGGAAAAGAAGTGGACATTCGGCGTTTATCCTGCCGATCCACCTTGCTGACTGCTTACGCAAGTCTAAAATTCGGATGTGGGATTGAATATGCCCACATCTGTTTCGGTCTTCTAATTTTCGGCAGAGGGATCATTTTTAGGGTTCGCTAGAGTCACTTAAAGGCTTGTGCAGTAGCACGCTGAGGCTCCCGCGTTTCTCCCAGCGGCTCCATTTTGCCGCCGACAGACTGAAACAAACTACCGGTCAGCGGCCTAACGGTTGCTGACCGGTTTTTTTGTGCCCAAAGAGATAAAAAGAACAACGAACGCAGCTAGGCGTGCGTTAGCCAAGCAGGCTTATTGCCCGCCCAAGTGTCGTCCCCGAAGCCTTAAATTCCATCCAACGCGATGCCACTGATACGATGACATCGGTCGGATGGAACAAAGCCCGACCACAGCTTCAGAAACTGCAGCTTCAGAAACCGCTGCTGCTGCCTTTCTTACTCGTCTTCGCTGAGTTTCGCGATCACGCTGAAATCTTCCAGCGTCGAAGTATCGCCGCCAATTTCTCGCCCACTGGCAACATCACGCAACAGCCGTCGCATGATTTTTCCGCTTCGAGTTTTGGGCAGCGTTGCTGCAAACCGCAAATCATCGGGTTGCGCCAACGCACCAATTTGTTTTCGCACATGCTGCCGTAGTTCAGTTCGCAATGCGTCATCTGGTTCGCGGTCTCGAATCGTTACGAAGGCTGCGATCGCTTGCCCCTTCAGATCATCCGGGCGTCCTACCACAGCAGCTTCACAAACCGCTTCATGACTGACCAATGCGCTTTCGACCTCAATGGTACTGAGCCGATGGCCCGAAACATTGATCACGTCATCAATGCGACCCATGATCCAATAATAGCCATCCTCGTCTTGCCGAGCGTTGTCGCCGGTCAAATACATTCCTGGGACCGTCGACCAGTATTGCTCGACAAAACGCTCTTCATCACCCCAAATCCCACGGAGCATTCCGGGCCACGGTTCGGCAATGCACAGCATGCCGCCATTGTTTTGCTGAACCGGTTTCCCAGCTTCATCAACAATTTTCGGCACAATTCCTGGTAGCGGCGTGGTGCATGATCCTGGTTTGGTCGCGGTGATCCCCGGTAAGGGGCTCATCATGATTCCGCCAGTTTCTGTCTGCCACCAAGTATCGACGATGGGGCAATTCTCATAGCCAATTTTTTCGTGGTACCACATCCAGGCCTCTGGATTGATTCCTTCACCCACGCTACCGAGCAAACGGAGACTGGACAAATCATGCTTTTCCACATGCTCGTCGCCCCACTTGATGAACGCACGAATGGCGGTGGGGGCGGTATACAGCGTGGTGACTTTGTATTTTTCAACGAGGTCCCAGAACCGATCTTCGGCAGGATGGTTTGGTGCGCCTTCGTACATCAAGCATGTCGCGCCTGCCGACAAAGGACCGTAAACGATATAGCTATGGCCAGTGATCCAGCCGCAATCGGCGGTGCACCAATAAACATCCTCTTCTCGATGATCAAACACCCACTGAAACGTTCGCATCGCCCACAGGTTGTATCCGGCTGTCGTGTGACGAATCCCCTTCGGTTTACCGGTGCTGCCGGAGGTATAGAGGATGAAAAGGGTTGTCTCACTGTCCAGCGGTTTGGCTGGTAAGTCACCCGACTGCTTATCGACGACATCGTGCCACCAAACATCACGCCCCTCTTGCATCGCGACCCCGTCCTGGCCGACCCGACGCAGTACAAGACATTTCTCGACCGTTGGGCTTTTCGCCAACGCTTCGTCCACGGTTTCTTTCAGCGGCAACACCTTGCCGCGACGGTGAAGTCCGTCGGCTGTGACGACAAGCTTCGCCTTGGCATCATTATTTCGATCGGCGATCGATTCGGCACTAAACCCGGCAAAAATAACCGAGTGCACGGCTCCAATCCGAGCACAAGCAAGCATGATGATCGCCAGCTCTGGCGTCATTGGCATGTAAACGCTGACCACATCACCTGTGCCGATCCCCAACTCCTGCAGTGCCGCGGCGCACTTGGCAACTTCGGTTCGCAACTCCGCGTAGGAGAGGCAGCGGGTATCACCTGGCTCGCCCTCCCACAAAATGGCGGTCCGATCACCTCGCCCGGCCTCCACGTGCCGATCGAGGCAGTTGTAACTGGCGTTCGTCTTGCCACCAACAAACCATTCCACGTTCGGCGCATCCCAACGGCACACCTGATTGAATGGTTCAAACCAATGCAGATGCTTCTCGGCCTCTTCTTTCCAGAAACCGTCCCGATCCTCAGACGCCCGCTTACAGGCCTCGTCATACTGCGACTTCGATGAGAAAACCGCCTTCTCTGTGAACTCTGCAGGGGGCGGAAAAGTGCGATCTTCATTGAGAACGTGATCAATCTGCCCAGAAGTATCAGTCATCGTGCCGGCCCGATTTCAAAGGGAAACAAGTCGTTCAAACAGACGGAAATTTTAAGCCAGCCAGCCCGGCTTCGGGAGGCCGCACCACGACCTGAACTGCGGTTTTATCAACGTAACCAGCCAAATCCCGCACAATCCCCCATCCTGCTCACGCACCCGGCGCAATCAATTCTGAATGACATCGCGATTCGCAACGCCCAAGCCAGGGACGACGGCCCAATTGGCAGTCTCGATCAGGATGCCCGCCTCAAACACCAGTCCCACTGCGATCGTCCAAATCAGAAGCGATCTGGCAAAGGCGAACAAAAAGTTGATCGCGGACGAATTCAAGCCGTGCAGACGCTCAATCGGGAACGAAAAAGTCGTTCCAGCCATCAAGCCATCAACCACCGCGACCTAAGCATCAAGACTCGGCGCCGCTCGATTCAAACAGCCGACCGAGAACACAATCCAAGGTCACAATGCCAGCAGTAAAGATGCAAGCCAGCGCTTCGAAAATCCAATTATGCAGCCCGACGCCTGCGGCTGACTTCTTCAATACGCTCGCGTGGCATCGCATGGGGCCCCATTTCCGAAAGCTTCGATTCAAAGTACCAGCAGCGTTGATCCATCGTTTCGAGAACCCGCTGAGCAATCTCAACCGCATACGCTCCGGCAGCACCGTCGACCGTTGGCGAAATCCCGGTTTGCACACTGATCACAAAATCATGCAACTCGTCCAAGATCGCATTTCGCGGCTCTAGCTCCAGCGTCTCGCAACAAAGTCGCTCACTGAATAAGCGGCCGGCATACTCCAGCGGATTATCCGTCTCGGCAAATAGTTCAAAGGTTCGGTCTCGCACGTTCGCACTTGGACGAACGACAGATACCGCTGGGCCACCGAAATCGATATCTGCGTAACCGTTATTCCCGTACAACTGCATTCGCCGCGAGGGCTCAGGGCTGATCCTCGATGCTTTCAAGCAGGCAACCAATCCGCATTCAAATTCTAGCCGGGTTTCCGCCAAGTCTTCATGATCGCTAATCACCGACAACCCGCTGCCCGAGATTGATCGCACAGCCGAATCGGTGAGCGACAGTACAAGATCAAGATCGTGAATCATCAAATCCATGACCACGCCAACATCGAGGCAGCGGCCGGGAAAACTGGATGCTCTCACCGCTTCAACGTATTTCACGTCGACTTTCAAATTGTCCAAGGCGGTGAACGCTGGATTGAATCGTTCAACATGCCCGACCTGCAAAGTTTTACGCCGAGCAGAAGCCAGTAACGCCAAACGCTTTGCTTCTTCCGTTTCAATCGTTAATGGTTTTTCAACGAAGACGTGTTTACCGGCTCGAAGTAAGTCGCCGACCACTGCCGCGTGCGTTCCAGTTGGTGACGCGACAACCGCTGCATCAATGTGATCGAAACATTGGCGATAATCAGCGAACGCTGGAACCGAATGCTGGTTCGCAACCGCTTCTCTGGCTTGCTCGCTAGGATCACTGACGGCGACCAATTCACCGCCGTCAACCTGGCCCAACAACTTCGCGTGAATTCGTCCTAAATGTCCGGCGCCAATCACGGCGATGCGTAACTTACTCACGCTGCAGCCTTTCTTCGATCGCGGCCACGGCCATTTCGCCCGCCGCAGGAATGGTCAATAAAATCAAATAGATGTTTTAGAACCGGCCGAATCGGGCCCATCCCCAACAATTCTGTTCTGGCAACCTCAATCCCAACGCGCCGCCGATACAGCAACTTGTAGGCTTTGGTCAAAATTTCGATATCTTCACGCGGATAGTCATGGCGTTTCAAACCAACCACGTTGCAGGAACGGGGCCGAGCCGGCGAACCGTCGGTCAGCATATAGGGAGGGATGTCTTGAAGAACACGGCTCATTCCACCGACGAAAGCCAATTGGCCAATCGAAGCGAAGTGATGGACAGCAACGCCACCCGCCAAGGTCACGTCGTTCCCAACGTGCACGTGACCACCAAGTAAGCAATTATTGGCGAGCACGATTCGGTCTCCCAAACAACAATCATGGGCAACATGCGAGCCGATCATGAAGAAATTGTCATTGCCGATCCGAGTGACCCCTTCTTCCTTTTCACTTGCGCGATTAACCGTGCAATGTTCACGAAACGTGTTGCCATCGCCAATCTCAACGCGAGTTGGTGAATCACGATAACCCGTATCCTGGGGATGAGCCCCAATTACGACACCAGGGAAGATGTGATTCCCTTCCCCAATACTGGTCACGCCGGAAACCACCACATGGTCTTCAACCAACGTGTCGTCGCCAATGGACACATCAGCTCCGATCACGCAAAAGTGACCGATACGGACGTTCTTGCCTAACTTGGCTCTCGGGTCGACCACTGCGGTCTGGGCAATAACAGTGCTCATGGCTGCTCCAATAACGGGGCGTCGCTACGCCGCCTCCGGACGTTGAATCCTGTTGTTTGGTTGTGAATCTGCGTGAGCCGATTCGGAAACGAAAAGCTCCGAAATACGCGCCGCAGCCTCGGCATTCAACCGATGACCGCCACGAAACGATGTAACACGTCCAACGATATCGACGCCCGCTAAGGCGAGGTCACCGATCAGATCGAGTGTCTTGTGTCGTGCACATTCGTTGGTGAACCGAAAATGGTTATCAATCGGACCATCTTCACCAATGACGAGCAAATCTTGATTGGTCACGTGGGAGCCCACGCCTGCCGCACGAATTTCCTCAGCCTGCTGCATCGTGACAAAGGTTCGAGCCGATGCAATTTCCCGCATAAAGCGATCTGGTGTCAGCTCAACCTGAAACGCCTGCGGAACGATGGGCGTCTCATCATCGAAACTAAGCTGATATTCGAAGCAACTTTCGCCACGCAATGACGGCGAGAACTCAATCCAACTTTCGGGCTGTCCGATCCGATAACGCTCTCGAATCACAAGATGCTTACGTGCCTGTGCCTGGATAACCAGTCCGGCAGTCGCCAACTGCTCGACGTAACCGAGGCTACTTCCGTCCAAGCCGGGCAATTCCTCGCCGTTGACTTCGACAATGCAGTTATCGATCTCCATACCGGCCAAGGCAGCCATCAGGTGTTCGACCATCTGAAACCGGGCTTCACCCTTAATCAGGTTGGTTCTCATCGCAACGGCTTCGCGGTACTGCAGATTCGCAGGACACTCTGGCTGCGATGGCAGGTCGGACCGGATCATTCGAATCCCCGACCCGCAGGCGGCCGGATGCATCTCAACGGTCACGGCTTGTCCAGTCCAGTATCCACGCCCTGTGACTTGACAGGAACCAGCGATCGTATGTTCGTGGCGCGATGGATTCACGCGACGGCCTCCCTACCTTGTGCTCGCAGATCCTTCTGCGAGGCAGTTACCCAAGAAACCAAGTCCCGGGTGTACAACTTGATCAACTCGGCCCAGCGTAGCCGAGATACAAAACCATCTCATGGTCGAGACAATCATTTCCACCAGCGGCAACATCAGGGCCCGGCAAAGCTGGCCCTAACGTGCCAATTCAAAACCACCAATTCGCAACTACTTATTCGTGGTACCAGGCGCGCGGGCGGTCTGCGTAGCCATACGCTGGTCCAAGAACTGCATCACACCCTTGGTCATATCGAGCGACTCGTCATGATAAACGATGTTCTTCATGACACCGCGAATCACCGATTCACCAACCTCCTTGTTCATGTCTTCGCTGTTATATCGAAGCACGAGGTTGATCTTGTAATGACCGGCCAAAAACTTAACGCCTTCACCGATCAACTTGTAATTTTCGTAATAAATCTTTGCTTCTTTCTCAGCCAATTCTTGACGCTTGCGTTGCATGTCCAAACGCAGCTTTGACTCGAGCGAAGCAACCCGTTCTTCCTGTGCGGAATAATCTGGCGATCCAACTTTGAAGGTTTTCAGTTGCTCAGCCGCTTGCTGCAACTCTTCCCGCTTTGCTTTGAGCTGGGCATCATAGGCCTTCAAATTGGCCTCCACCTTTTCAACCTGGGCTTTGATGCCGGGATGATTCTTAAAAATGTATGCCACATCGACGACTGCGACGCGGTGATACTCTTGGGCCGACACCGAAACAGGCGCCAATGCAGATAAACTTACGATGGCCGCGATGGCCGCTTTGCCGATAAATCGCACGTCCGCTCTCCTTGCGTTGTGGGTGCGCATCAAATGACGCTCGTGATTACTCTCAGCGTTTACAGGCGTCCTACGCCTGAACCGAGACACTCACGTCGATCTACCACCGTTGGGCAGATTCGATTCGTCGCGGATTGTGGCACCCCTGGGCTTTGCCGTAAAGATTGAATTTGACCGAACCCGCTGTCCGGTCAAAAAATCTTCGAATTCTCTCAACCATCAGGTCGAGATTCCAACCGAACCGTCAGCTCAACCGTCTTTCCCTCGCGTAGCACGCGAACTTTGACCTCTTGGCCTGGCGAACGAGTTCTCATGAAAATGAGGACATCCTCCGCCGTCGCGATATCACGTTTGCCGAGTTTTTCCAATTGATCTCCGGTTTTCAGGCCAGCCTTCTCGGCAGCACCTCCCGCAACCAGTCCGGACAGGACCACGTGATCGCCCTCATTTTTCAAAGAAACTCCCAAGTAAGCAGTCATTTGACGGCGAATCTGGACACTTTTCTCTGTTTCAGCGTACTCGGGACGTTGCGGGTCAGTCGCCAAATCCAGCGTGACCTCGGAAACTATATCGGTTATCCGGGTCATGCCATTAAAATTGATTTTGTCGAAATCATCAGTTGGGCGATGATAATCGTTGTGGAGCCCCGTAAAGAAAAACAAAACGGGTACGCCAGCCTGATAAAACGACTGATGATCGCTCGGCCCATATCCGCTCGCAACCTTCAGCAGATCAAACTGGCCCTGCTCATTGGCGGCATCGACTAACGAATCAAACCCGGTCGCACTCCCTGTTCCATAAACCGTCAGCTCGTTATCACGCAGCCGTCCTACCATATCAAGGTTCACCATCGCCGTCGTATTTGCTAGCGGAAAAATGGGATTATCAACGTAGTGCTTGCTACCAATCAGGCCTCGCTCTTCACCGGTAAAACCGATAAACAACACTCGCCGATGCGAATCGACCTCGCTTAATGCCTTCGTCATTCGCTCAGCAATCTGGAGCATCGTGACAGTTCCGCTGGCGTTATCATCCGCTCCGTTATGAATAGCGACCGTTCCAGGCGCCAACGAGCCATAGCCCCCCATGCCAACATGATCGTAATGTGCCCCGACGACGATTGTTTGGTCCGCCAATTCACCGCGCCCCGGAATCGTGCCCACGACGTTGCCGGTATCTGCGACCGTCGGCTTAATTTCAATCTGCAGGTCGACCGCATGGTTGGCGAGCTCGAAACTGGCGGGAGCAGTCGTATCATCAATCTGGGCTTCGATTTCAGCCAAGGATTGACCACTTTCAGATTTCAATAGATTGCTGACAGCGTCCCTCGACACAGAAACGACGGGAATCGACTTCTGGCTAGGATTCCCTGGCCCGGCAACGGCAAGCCCCATCACACCCTGCTTCGCGGTAACGAGCTCTTGCTGCAGGCTCTCCACTGTCTTGGAGATCAACGTCACGCGCTGTTCAAGAGCTTTACGACTATTTTCCGCAGCCTCCGGCAGGAGCTTGATCTGCTCAAGCGTCTTTTCAAGACGTTGTTTTTCTCGATCAATCCGGTTGCCAACTTCTTTGACTGCTGCGGACACACTTTGAGGATCATTGACCAAGATGATGGCCGCAGCACCATGCTGGATTGCGTTATTAATTTTAGTTGCAAAGTAAGCGTGGCGACTACTTCGCGTCCCATCAAAGGGACTATCTGGATCTGAAAGCCGAGGCTCTTTTCGAATGACGATGACTGTCGCACCAGCTACGTCAACACCTTCGTAATCGTCAAAACTCAGCTTGGGTGCGGTGATGCCGTATCCAACAAAAACCAATCGCCCCTGGACCTGACCATTCTCCGCCCCGATCGCCAGCGGACTCATGCCATCGGTCAAGCCGAGCAGAATGGGCTGATCTTTGGCCTCATTACTCCGAAACACAACTTTGTTGCTCTCAGCCGAGCCAACCTGTGGCTGCAGCATGACCTCGACTGGTTGAAACGGCGTCCCATCCACCAGATCAGTCTTCAGCCCGATTTCCTTCATTCGATTGGCAACGTATTCGGCCGCCACACGAATCGTGTCGTCTGTAACGCTGCGGCCCCGCAGTTCTTCGCTGCTCAGATACTTGAGGTCGGCTCGCAAACTCGCATCGCCCGACGGCGAGTCGCCGTCGACCAATCCAGTGGCCAAAAAGACGAGTGCAGCGAACAACAGAATCCTTGAATGGTTCATAGAGCGGGGTCCAGTTCAGACAGGATAATTTTTCACACCGGACTGGGCTTAGACTGGCGTGATTTTCAGTTGGATTGGTTTCCTGGGCGGCGACCGAACGGGTCACAACCACAAGGACGAAACAAGCGAGGCGGGTGAGAATCGAAACTCATCCCAGTTTATCTTCCCGGAAAGACCAGTGGCTCTCGAAGCGAGAGGGCCAGAGAACCCCCAAACAACTTCACTAAAATCACGGCTACGATCGCCATCCCGGTTGCATAAAGTCCTGACCGACTTTCTTTCGCCCTTCTGGGCGGATGCAGTTTTTCTGACCGCGGCATCCCTTGCAAGTACTCGCTCAGCAGTTGTGCGTTCGCAAGTACCTTTAAAAGAGGCCACGACCGAATGATGATGCAAATATCACTCCGTGGAAGGAGCATCTTCTCCCCACTGGATCAACCACAACAGGATCGGGCTTGCGATAAAGATCGAACTGTAGGTCCCAACAATCACGCCAACGACCAACGCAAAAGCGAAGGCATGAATGCCATCCCCACCGAACCAGTACAACAACAACACAACGATCAACGTCGTCAATGACGTCAACAAGGTTCGGCTGAGTGTCTGATTGATGCTGGTGTTGATCATTTCGCCAGTTAGCCGAGGTGCCTTTCCCTTGGTCTCGCGAATCCTATCAAAGACAACAATCGTGTCGTTCAGTGAGTAACCGATGATCGTCAGGATCGCGGCGACAACGGTCAAACTGATTTTAAAGGGATCGATCAGCAAGAAGCCCAACGCGTCGGCCACAAAAGCACTGACGGCGATTGCACCGAGGGTGATCAACACATCATGCAACAAAGCCGCGACAGCAGCAAATCCGTACATTACCCGCTGAAATCGGAACCAAATGTATCCAATGATGCACAACAGCGAGGCGAACAACGCACCGAACGCTCGTCCGATCATGTCCCCAGCGACACGAGCACCAACACTGCTGCTACTAATCCAGACTGGCTCCGCTTCGATGTTGTTTTTGAGCGCCCCGATCACGGCATCCGCATCGGCAGCATCGAGCGGTAACTCGACCTTCCACTTCGTAAAGCCAAGAGAGGACTCCGGGTTCCATTCACCGATGGACTTGGCCTCTTTTTCAGCCTTGGCCGCATCATAACCGGCGTCCGCTTTGTCATAAGATGACAGTGGCTCCAACTCGATCACCCGTGGATTGAGCACAATCGAATTGCCATCCTGACCGGTGAGGCTGGCTGCTGCGGAAACAAGTGCATCCTTCAAGCTAATGCCACCCATTGTGGCCGGCTCGCTATCTCCTTGAACCTCGAGACTGAGTTCAAGAATGCGTGAAACCCTTGCGTCAGGCCCAGCGATCGCGTCAGCGATGTCGACTTCAGCGATGTCGACTTCAGCGTCCGCACCAGCAGCCTGATCATTAGCAGCAGGAGATTCAGCCTCAACGTCGACAACGGTTTCGACCTCATCCGACTCCGCTGCGACATCCTCTTGCGGTCGAGCGGCCGTCAACAGGACTCCGTTTGAATCAAGAACAGACCGGCGACGCGCATCCCCTGCAGGCGACTGATCAAGGTGGTATGTAACCAGTTTAACATTGGATTCCTTGTAGGCCTCGGTAATCGCTGTCTTCAAGGCCGCTAAGGCATCCTCTTTCTCATTGCCGAGCGCACTTGAGACATCGACTTTGTAAACCGTACCGTCGGGCACGCCCTGCATGCTGACACCGTTGACCGTGAAGACAACCTCTTCACCGGTATCTTTATTTGTCATTTGCGTTGCGATGGTCTTACGAACGTCGCTGGCTTGCTGTGACTCAGACAGCCTGAACTGAACCGAGGCACCGCCGGCAAAGTCGATGTCAAGGATGCCTTTCCCGCGAGACACGAGCGCCCCGAGTCCGACGACGACCAACACGCCCGACATCACAACAGTGAACTTGCCTTTACTGATAAAATCGAGCCCAGACTCGCCCGCAATCATGCTCTTTACCGCATTCACGCCGTCGGACATCCCCAGTGAAAGGAAACCGTGCCGCTCGGCAATGTCAAACAGAGTTCGCGAGACGTAAATCGCGGTAA
Source organism: Rubripirellula sp. (assembly GCA_029213145.1). Classification (GTDB taxonomy): domain Bacteria; phylum Planctomycetota; class Planctomycetia; order Pirellulales; family Pirellulaceae; genus Rubripirellula. The sequence goes on from JARGNK010000087.1 coordinate 26,706, forward strand.
ACATCGAGAACAAAATGCCCAGAATCAGCGTGACGGCAAAGCCACGAATCTGATCCGTCCCGATCGCATAAAGCACGATCGCAGTGATCAGCGTGGTTAGGTTGGCATCGATGATGGTTACAGTTGCCTTCCCGAATCCGTTGCGGATTGCCATTCTCGCCGCCGCACCTTTTTTCAGTTCCTCGCGAATCCTTTCAAAAATCAGCACGTTTGCGTCGACCGACATCCCGACCGTCAAAACCAAGCCAGCTAATCCGGGCAGCGTTAACGGCTGGTTAATCAAAACCATCGTTGCCAAGATCATCGCCAAGTTCATCGCCAGAGCGATGCAGGCAATGATGCCAGCAAAACGGTAATAGACCAGGATAAACAAGAGCACCAAGAGGAGCGAAACACCAATTGCTCGGTAACCGCTTTCGATGGTGTCCGCGCCGAGGGTGGCACCAATTTGGTTTTCTGCGATGGGTTCTTTCGTGAGTGCAGTTGGCAACTGCCCCGCCTTCAAAACGGCGACTAGTTGCTGCACCTCGGCTCGAGTGAACCGCCCGGTGATACGGCCTTCTTTTCGAATCGCCTGAAGGATATTCGGCGCGGAAAGCAGATTATCATCCAGCACAATGCCTAGCCGCCGCTGCCGAGTGCGATCCGGGCTATTATCGCTGGTGAGCTCATAGAACTTACCGGACCCCCGGGTGGTCAACGTGAAAGCAACCGCTGGCGCGCCATTCTGATCAAAAGTGCTGGCTGCGAACGCTAAGTCGCTCCCCTTCACATTCAATTCTTCTTCGGGACTCAAAATCATCAGCGTTTCGAGCCCTGACATCCCTTGCTCGTCAATGTATTCCGCCATCGCGGCTTCCGACAGAGCCGGGAGCTCAAGAATTTCCCCGGTGTCCGGATTGCGGACGATTGCGGTAGAAACATCCACACGCAGCGGCCCCGAACGATTACCGTCTGCGTCGGCTTCGCGGTCAATATTGGCCCAGAAAGCGACGATTTGGCCAGCCGCGTTTTTGACGTTCGGGCTTGTTCGCAGCCCTAGGCTATTTTCCGGGCGTGCCTGCTCCACCGCGAGGCTGTATTGCGTTGCGTGATCTGACAGGTTTGCGAGGATCGCAAAACGTAAGATGCCCGCCTCAGCAACGAGGTTCTTGATCCGGTCGACCTCACTCTGATCGACCTCCGGAACGATGATCTCGACCTGCGACTCGCCGTAGGGCCTCAGGATAATTTCCTGAGTTCCACTCGGATTGATCCGCCTAGTTAGAGGACCGATCAAATCATCGGATGTGATGCGCTGCCCGCCCTCTTCGTCGATGTCCCGGAGTTTCTCGGCATCGATTTCGTAGACCAAGATGGTCCCCCCACGAAGATCGACACCTAGCTTGGGCCAAGCAGTAAATAGCACCGCTGCACTCGCCACCAGTGCCAGGAGCAACCAACCTAGCCGGGTGCTTGCGTTAGGCATCTTCAGCGACTTGGCAAGCAAGCCGCCGACAACAAACGGCACCACCAGAATGAGCAAGACGACAAACACCGCCAAATACTGCGAGCCGGAAATCCCGCTCGAGACGGCTCCCGCACTAGTTTGGGCGAGCGAGAAGTAGTCAAGCATCGCAGATTGAAAGAAAGAGCAGTCCATCGTTATTTCTGAATCGGGGATTCGTGGTTTCTGAGGATATCAAGCCTTGGGAGCTTGGGATCGAATGATCCTTCAAAGCGGTCGGCCGCTTGATGATTTTGGTTAATTCTTCTTCGTCTCCGCAGCGAGCTCCGTACTCGCTGTCGCACCGGATTCGTCACCCTTGTCTGAGACGACCGCGGCAATCGCTGAGCGATTAATCTTCACCCGCGTATTCCCGGCTTCGTCGATCTTGATCGTGATTATCTTGCTGTCCTGAGGTGCGGCGACAATCATCCCATGGATCCCGCCGATCGTGACGATCCGATCATTCTTCTTCAAACTCGACATCCTTTGCGTTTCTTCCGCCTTGCGACGGCGTTCTGGCATGATGAAGATGAAGTAGAACAACAAAAACAAGCCGACAATCGGCGTGAGCGGATTATTTAGGATTTGGCCGATCGTACTGGTCGGCTGCGGATCATCCGCCGCAAGAGCCAGGATGCTCCAGCCGCTCGTTAAATCAGCCGCTCGGGCAGCGTAGTCTTCGAAGATCAACAGAAAACCTTCCGCATCTAAGGCGGGTGTCCCTACGGCCGGGGTTGGCCGAAAACTCAGGGGTGCATTGAATGGAGCATGATATGGAAGGGCAAAAAACGTCACAAGCCCAGCAGTTTCCAGCACTTGCGATAAAAAACGTCCTCAATGGCCCGTTTTTTGCCAACAATCAAACGGAAATGGAGTGTCAAAGTGACCTTTGAATGTCCGAGCTGGCCCCCCGATTGGCCCGAAATAGGCCAAGCCGTTGAATCCGTTTTGCAGTCCGGGGAATGGGGCCAATATCACAGCGAAACCTGCAAGCAGCTAGAGAAACGACTTGCCCAACATTTCAAAACACCCATCGCACGCCTCTGCTGCAGTGGCACTGCTGCACTCGAAATCGCGCTCCGTACCCAACAGATCGGACCAGGTGACGAAGTCATCCTCGCGGCCTACGACTATCCAGGTAACTTTCGAACAGTCGAATTGGTCGGAGCTCGCCCGGTCTTAGTCGATGTGTCCCCCAAAAACGCTTCGCTCGACCCGAACCTACTAGAAGCGGCAGCCAGCCCGTTGGTACGGGCAGTGATCGTCACCCACCTGTATGGGCAACCTGCCGAAATCGAGGCGATTCGGCTGATTTGCGATCAACATGACTGGCTCCTGATTGAAGATGCCTGCCAGGCCATGGGAATGACAATCGCCAGCCAGCCAGCCGGCTCATTCGGCGACTTAGCGACCCTCAGCTTTGGCGGCAGCAAGTTGATCTCGGCCGGCTGCGGTGGAGCGTTGCTAACAAAATCCTAACGACTGGCAGCCCGACTTGGACCGATATTAGACCGTCCCGGTGAAGCCTTTCCACTTTCTCCCTTGCAGGCAGCAACCATTCCCCCCCAACTCGATCGGCTGGCTGAACTCAACCAACGCAGGGCAGCAAATGCCGCATGGCTGAAAAAACACCAATCGGCGATGCCGCACTGGCAGATGATCGAAAATCCCCAGCCCCAGACAACCCCGGCCCACTACAAAACGGCCTGGATCGCTGACAGCGAGACGCACCGCACGAGCATCATCCAAACAGCCAAAGATCGAAACCTACCGATCGGTGCTGGCTTTCGCTCCGCGTCCCGATGCAGCTCGCGGCGCTGCCGTAAACCAGCGGAAGCACGAAATTCACAGATCCTTGGAGAGCGACTATTCGTCTTGGATCATCGCGCTTTGTTGATCCATGAGGACCAGCGACAAGAATTGCTAAACGCCTTAACGCAACTTCACGATGCGACTTTAAAACTAGATTAATTCCGAGTCGTCGAGATAATCCGGCAGGCACGCTCAAACCAGCTGATCAAGCCCAGAGCTGATCAAGCCCAGAGCCTATTGAAGCCCAGAGCTATTCAACAGG
>JARGNK010000087.1:30368-32935 GCA_029213145.1 Rubripirellula sp.
AAGCCCAGAGCTGATCAAGCCCAGAGCCTATTGAAGCCCAGAGCTATTCAACAGGACAGCCGTGTGTGGATCGCCCCATCCCATCCCATCCCATCGATTAGACATCACCCTGCCTTGGGGTCACGACTTTTTCACGTGGCCTGAATTCACGAGCAACACGATGACTTGCTGGCTTAAGAATCCGCCGATTCATCGCGTGAATCCCTCTCACGGTCAGCAAACGCCGCATAACAAGCACACAACATGCCGCAGAACTGAAGCATCAACAAACGCGGGAACAAATAGGAAAAGGCCCCCGAAGGTCTTGAGCCGCCGAAGGTATAGATGGAGTAGTCACTGAAGCCGTTTGAGCCAAGAAAGGCCGCAGTGAGCACGCCAATCGCGAAACCACGCATCATCCCTCGGTGATAAACCGCCACCATGGCCATCAACGCCAGGAAAACTGTGTTAATCGCTGAATACACGGGCAAACTGGTTCGGGTGATGTTGACTCTGAACAGATTGTTCACCACGTAAACGAGGACCAACACCACCACATTGACCGCCAACAAAATCGCCAGTGCGGCAATGCGAGACGTGACACCCGCCCCTTTGCGGTGTTTGAACAACTTCATAGACCGAATTCTCAAACCAATCAGAATCAAAATCCCGCCGCCAAGAATCATGAGCATAGCGAGCCGATGCCCGTAGCTACCAATCGTCTCAAGCGGGCCCGAACCGCGGAAAACCCCAAGCAGTCCGGCAGTCACAAGCAGAGTCACAAAGCCGGTTAAGAAAATAAAAATCCCCGCTCGATGAACGTTGCCCTCAGGCATTTTAAGCATCGGACGGGACACTGACTCCACCTCGGAATAATCGCGATCGAGCGGGTGCACCTCATAATCTGGATCATCCATCGCAGTTTCCAATCGGTTCGAGACGTTGCCTGTTCCTCACGCGACGACCCTGCAGAGCTGCCCAAACGCTCGGTCACCAACAACCAAACCAGACATCGAACTCGGTGCTGAAAATCACGGCGATGCCGGATCATCACATCTGCATCGAAGAACATATGGTACCCTGAATTAGCGGCCCAATGCATGCCGAACCGCTCCGGATCCGATTTCCAAAACATCAACGAGGCTGCAACCTTGCCTGATAAGCATAAAACGCCGAATGGCCCTGCAGCAGGTACTCCGGGACAGGGAGCTCCCGAAGATGGCACACAAGAACGCGGAATACCAACGGACAGCGAATCGAAAAAAGAGCGTTCCTTTCTTGCAGCAATCGACGGGCGAAATTTGCCGAGCAGCCGCGAGTCGAGCGAGGCGTTTTCAGCAGAGCAAGCACGGCCGATCACGTCCAGAGAACTGTTGAACGAGCAGCTCAAGATCTCGCAGCAAGTCACAAAGCTCTCCGACAAAGTCGATCGACTCCACAGTTACGCCGTGATCGCCAACCTCGTCGGCTGCCTGATCATCTGTTCAATCCTGGCAATTGGCACCACCATCTATCTGCGTCCGGATGTTGTCGCGCATTTGGTTCCGCCAAACGGCGGACCAACAACCGAGCCGCTTACCCCCTCGACTCCTGAAACGCTCCAGCCGAGCTTTGCGCTCGACACGAATCAAGAGTTTAACATCGACAATGACACGGACTATGAGTTCTACAAACGGTTGCGAACGCTTTACATTCGCATGAGAGGCATCCGTCCGCCCAGCGGGACCCCTGAACTTCGAAGAGCCGCAAATGACAACTATCTCGACTTCATTAATGACGTACTCGATACCGTCGAAGATGCATCGAAAGCCGATATCGCACCGGAAATAATTCGTGCGATTGCGGCGGTTGCCGAAGTGGGTAAAGCGAGGCGAGCAGCGGACAACGCGGATTATCTAGACGAAGAAACCGAAGACAAACACGACCAAATCAGGCGAGTGCTCCGAGCAAGTGATATCCGCACAGACTTTCCGCAGGAATGGTAGAACCCAGTGATGGTGGGCATCGAGATTGTCCAGCCGATCGGTAACAGCATGCCGCGTTGGCGAGAACGCAGATGGTCAACGAACGACCAACCTGAGCTTGCCCCGAAAGCCCTCTCCGCAATGGCCCTCTCAACAGGAACGCCTCGCACTGGCGTCGCGACCGTGCGTCCGGCGAACCGTGAAACCTGTCACTGAAACTGGTGTGACTCGAAAAAGCTCGTTGCGACACCCTGCGATGACACCATTTTTCGGGGCAACGTTTTTTTCTTCGATTTTCCAAGCTTGATTCCGTCGCAGCGGCACCCCCTACTCGCTCGCAAGGGGGCCAAAACCTGCCATCGCAATTTTTATGAACTCGTCGACACGAACTCTCTATCACGAATGGGTTGCCAAACGATAATAGTCCACTGATTCAATCGATTTCGCCATCAAGATGAGATGGCTTGTCTTGGGATAACCGTTCGAGATGTCGCCCACCCCGTTAGAAACGTTCCGCTACCCATCCCCACCCCACCATGGCTTGGTCATGGCAAGGCGTCTGTCTATGCGTTATCGCGAGCTGGCGAGAAAAGCGATCTTGGAGCAAACTCGCTCAGACGGGCA
>JARGNK010000088.1:0-23177 GCA_029213145.1 Rubripirellula sp.
TGTTGAAGCGATGCCTGTTGAAGCGATGCCTGTTGAAGCGATGCCTGTTGAAGCGATGCCTGTTGAAGCGGTAACCGTCGAAGGTGATGACTCCGAAGTACCTCAAAATCGCCCCGTCAGTCGCCGAAAAAAGCCCGACCCGGAAAAGTCGGTGTGGGATTCTTTCAAAATTTATGGCTACGTCGGGATCATCGCCCTGCTCATGCTGGTTGGTGGCGGGATCACATTTGTGCTCACGCGAGAAGATGCAGACGAATTCATCGCCAAGGCGAACGAATTCTATGATCAGCAAAATTATCAAGGCGCTCAGGATATGTACCTGAGTTATCTAGATCGATTTGGTGAGGAGAGCGAGTATGCATCGGTGGCGAAAACTCGCGTCACTATGACAGAGCTTTACAAGGCCGCTCAGTTCAAGCAGGAACCTTGGCGAGCGGTCGATTTGGCGAAAGAAAAGCTGCCACTGATTTCTGAAGAAAAGGGAATGAATGAAGAGCGTGACAATCTGTCCGCTTTACTGGTCGACATCGCTGCGAATCTTGCCGAGTCGGCTGGCCGAGCCAAAGAGACGGCTCGTAAACAGGAGCTGCTTGATAAGTTGGACGAACATCGAGAACTGATGGAAAGTCCGTTCTACATGTCTGCAACAGCCAAGGTGAATTTGGAAAACCAAATCAAGGCAGTTGAAGAATCTCGCGCACGTGTCCAGCGCGATATTAATCGGAACATTCGCCTGGACCAGGCCGAGGCTTCAATGCAGGCTTCGCTAGAGCGGAAAGCGACTAAGGAAACGTACGATACGCGCAAAGAATTGTTGCGTGACTTTCCTGAGTTGCGTGATCATGAGCGTTTGGTCACGCTCATTCGATCTGCCAGCAACATCCAGCAGACGCTAGTGAAGCCATCGGCAAACCTGCCAAAGACTACCTCGGAAGAGGAAGCTAGCGATGCTTTGCGAACAATCGTGCTGACGGCTCAGCAGGGCCAGGCTGCTCCGGATCTTCGGGGTGAAACGATATACATTCGAGCGGGCGGATCAGTGCTGGCGTTCGATGGCGAAAACGGAAGTCTTCGCTGGCGAAAGTATGTGGGCAATTCCAAGGACCTTCCGCCGGTGAGGCTAGAGGATGGTGTTTTGCTCAGCGATTCGGCTTCGCTGGAAGTACTGCGTTGCGGTGCGCTAGACGGGAAAGTGAAATGGCGTTCGCAGATAGGAGAGCGATTCCCCGAACCGATTACAGTTGGCGATGAAGTCTATGTTGCTGGTGAATCCGGACGATTGATTTCAGTCGATGGGGATTCAGGTGATGCCAAGTGGGCGACTCAAATTCCTCAAGGTTTGGAAGTGGGGCCCGGTATCGATAGTCGTGCCGATCGGGCTTATCAAGTTGGTAATCACAGCAATCTGTATGTCCTGAATACCCGTGATGGTTCCTGCTTGGAGAGTTTCTACGTTGGCCATGATGAGGGCACGATCACTGTTCCTCCGGTTTCGTTGCTGGGGCATCTGTTTGTGATTGAAAACGCGACCAGCGACTTCGCCAATGTTCATATTCTGCGTTTGGACGAGTCGGGAGGCGGACTGAAGGTTGCCCAACCATTGTTGCGATTAACAGGCAATGTGCGAGTGACACCCATTATCCAAGGTCGTCGTCTGATTGTGCTGACCGATCGTGGTGAAGTGAAGGTTTTGGATATTGAGCCAACTGCCGAGCGAGAACAAGTGACCGTCGCGGCAAGCCTGCCTGCCTTTTACGATCAGCCAACAGCAACGCAAATGGCTGTGGGACGCGCCCAGATGTGGATCACCGGCACGCGACTTGGAAGATATGAGCTGCAGATCAACACTGGACGAGTGATTCGTGACTGGAGTATCCACGAGTTGGATACGTTCATCAGTCAGCCGTATGCGACCGATGACGCACTCGTGCACGCCCGTGTGTTGCGAGACACGTCTGCCATCCGGGTGACCGCGGCGAATCCGAAGACGGGAGAAGAAATTTGGCGCACTGACGTTGGTGTTCCCGTTTCTGTCATGACCCGCGCGCCAGAGGAGAACGGTTTGCATGTGGTCACGAGTCAAGCAGCACTGTTTGATTTGGATGGTGAAGCACTGTTTGATTTGGATCGTGAAGCATTATCCAGTGGATCAACCACTGGGCCGATCGAGAATCCGGGCGATCAATCGGTAGCGATTCGCTATGAGGACCCAATTGCGATCGATGATGAGCGTTTTATTCTGATCAATGCGGTCGATGGCAGAACAACCATGGTTTACGAACCACAGCGACCGACCCAGAAACTGCGAAAAGTGAGGTTGCAGTTGCCATCCGGCCGACCCAGTGGCGGCGCATTGGTGGCCGGCGGGGGACTGTTCTTACCGCTTGATACAGGACGCGTTGTTTTGATGCAGTGGCGAAACGGTTCTATGCTTGGAGCACCGTTTCAACCCGCAAGTGACCCGGTCGGATCCGTCCGATGGACACGACCGTTGGCATTGCCAGATGATTCGGGACAGGTCGTCTTGGCGGATAGTCGTAAGAAAATTTATCGGCTTCGAATTGCGGAACAAATTCGAGAACTGTCGTCCAAAGACATAGAGTTTGAATTGCTCGGACCGGCTGCAGCTGTAGACTCTACGATGATCGCCACCGCCAAGGGGCCGTCGTCCGACTTCGTGATCGGTTATGACATGGCGACGCTTGAAAAGAGTTTCCAGAATCTGCTGCAAGGTCGAGTGGTTTGGGGACCGGTTGAAGCCGGCGAGCAAAGTTTGATTCAGACGAATGATTCGATTCTGCGAGGTATTGCGGTGGATGGAAGTGAGACGTTCCAGGTCGAGCTGCCATCTGGGAGTCCAGTTGGAAAGCCGCTGTTACACGACGGCAAATTGATTTTGTCCGGTTCAACAGGGTGGATTGTCACCATTGATCCAGCGGCGGGGCAGATCGTTGGTAGCAGCAATCTGGGGCAACCTCTCTCGGCGACACCTTACTTGCTAAATAACCGCTTAATGGTGCCTGGTGCTGAAGGTGTGGTCTACGTCGCTGATATTCCTGCCAACTGAGTTTTAGATTCATGCGGATTCGTACTGTGAACCAATCGTTATTACGCGGCACCCTCGTCGGCGCTTTCCTGCTCGGACTGTTTTGTCCGTTAGGGCCGTTTTGCCAGACTGCGTTGGCTCAAGCCGTGTTGAGTTACGCCCAGACAGGAACGCCTCCTGATCCTGGCTTGGATCTGTTGCAGGAGGAAGCTCACGACATTTTGTTCTTCACTGCGAAGTCAGGTGGCGGTTGGGCCAAAGTCTTGCTGCTCGATTTTCCGGGGCGAACACCACCATCGACTGATCGAAGAACAGGATCGTTGAAGATCCAAGTACTTGGGATTGAGGGTAAAGAATTTGCCGTACGGTGGAGTGACATTGAGCGGCTTTGGCTTTGGGAGATCCGACTCGAAGAGGAAACGAAAAAGCGTCTAGCAGAGGGTGACTTTGTTGGCGCATATCCATTCTTGTCCGTCTTGATTCGAGACTACCCAAATCGACCCGGTTTGAGAGATCTGCGGACCGATTTTTTGTGGAAGGATGCGGCCGCACGGTTCAAGCGTGGGGAGGTGGCACCAACCCTTGCGATGTTAGAAGAATTGCGACGGTATGCTCCTGAATTTAAAAGGTCACAGGTTCTCCGCGTCATCGAAGAAGTAACCGATCGTTTGATGGCGGATCTTGTTGAAAAGCGTGAGTTGGATCGCGCCCAGCAGATGTTGGCTCGCTTGGAAAAAGATTATCAAGCAGAAAACCTCTCCTCGGTCGAAAAGTGGAATCTGGCGTTCCTTAAAATGGCGGAAGATAAGAGGCAGCAGGCCATCGAAGCGCGGGATCGAAAGGACTATCGTGCGGCTCGTGAACTCGCTCGTGAAAGTGTTTACCTCAAACCTGATATTGATGGTGGGCAGGAGTTGATTCGTGAAATCGACACCATTTATCCACTGGTAAACGTCGGTGTTTTGCAGTCTGCAACCCTGTTAGATCCCACGCGAATTGATAATTGGGGTGCTCGTCGTTCGGGACGTTTGATTTATCGAACGTTGTTTGAGATGGAAGGTGCTGGCCCTGAGGGGGGCGAATACGATTTCATTTTTGGCGATGTGGAGATGACGCCGGACCGAATGCAATTCGACTTGAAGCTCAATTTGAATCAGTTGGAGCCACCGCTTGACCAAGTGCAAGGCTACTTCATTGCGGATGTGCTCGCCTCTCGAGCACAGCCGACATCAGCTAATTACTTTGCTCCGTGGGCTTCTGCAGTCAATACCATTGCGTTGGAAGGGCCCCAGCAAATTACGTTCAATTTGCGTCGACCCAACGTATTGCCGATCGCTTTATTGCAAGTGCCGGTCGATGGTAGCTGGTTCGGTGGTGCACCTGGTTCGCCGACCGGTGATTACCGAAGGGATGTTGTCGAAGACGATCTTGTTCGATACGTACTCACTGGCGAACCCGAAACACCCACTCAACCTCGCGAGATTGTCGAAATTCGCTCGGAATCGGCGGCTGATTCGGTGAGCAAGTTGCTACAGGGACGCGTCGATGTCTTGGATCAATTGTTCCCCGCTGATGCAGTTCGCTTGAGCAAGAGTAAGTCCATCAAGGTCGTCAACTATCCTTTGCCGACGGTCCATATGTTGGTGCCGTGTTCAGATCATCCGTTCCTTGCGGAAAGAACATTTAGGCGAGCACTGCTCTATGGAGTCAATCGCCAAGATATTTTGCAAGGCGAATTGCTTGAGAATCTCGAGTCGGAAGGTTGCCGGGTTTTGTCCGGGCCATTCCCGGCGGGGTTGGAACTAAATGATCCACTTGGCTACGCCTATGACATGAGCATCGAGCCTCGTCGGTACGAACCGCCGTTGGCTAAGTTGTTGTTGACGTTGAATGAGAAGCAGATGAAGTCGATGTCGCAGCGTCGAAAAGAAGAGATGCCCAAGATGACGCCCATTCGCTTGGCCTTCCCGCCTGATAATCTTTCGCGAGTTTCCTGCGAGGCAATTCGCAGTCAATGGGAGTTGCTCGATTTGGAGGTGCAACTGGTCGAGATGGCTGTCGGGCAAACATTCCCCGAGCCTGATGAGGATATCGCTGACATCGTCTACGTTGCAGCGGCGGTTTGGGAACCGGTGCTTGATGCTCGTCGAATTCTTGGGCCTGAGGGATTAGCGGGTAGTGAGGATCAATTGGTTGGTCTGGGGCTGCGGCGATTAGAAGAGGCTCGGAATTGGAGGGAAGTGCGAGATCGACTGCTCGATTTGCACGCCATCACGCACCATGAATTACCAGTCTTGCCACTTTGGCAAATGGTGGATTCGTACGCTTATCGGCGGGATTTGATTGGCGTAGGAAGTGATATCGTTTCGCTTTATCAGAACGCTGGAAAATGGCGGTTGGGACAATGATGCGTTGGTCGATTTGCCTGTTGTTTTCGTTCAGTCTGACGCTGATACTGCCGGCGCAGGATGGCGGTTCCAATAAGCCGGCGGATGCGGCGGTTGGGGCAGATGCTACGGCAACTGAAGACGGGGAAGCAAAGGTCAAGGATCCTTGGGACTATTCGCCTTACCGCGTGCTGTTGTGGTTGGTCACCGATGATGGAAAACTAAAAAAGTCGGTGATCGAACAACCGTTACGTGATTTGTTAGATCGCGATTTTTCGGCGGTTTGGCGGCTCGATGTGATGGATGCACCGCCTCCTGTGGCCTTTGCGATTCAACGCGATCTGGATCAAATCAGTTACGGTACCTTGACTGCCTCTGATCCCGTATTGGCAGTCAAGCGGGAACATCCCGACGCGGTGCGAATCCGCACGGCTAAGAATGTTGGGCAATATGTCAAGAATGTTTATGGTACGCAGCAGCGGATCGATGACGTATTGGCTCGCGCCGAAGCGGTAGGCGATGAGGGGATGTTGGAGGTAAAGAAAACCCTCAAAGCAGTTGATGGTGATGCATTGTCAGTTGCTGAGATGTGGGCTGATGAAGATACCGAAGCGATCTTGGTTTCACGAGGTTTGGCTGAGCAACTGACTGATCCAAAGGCGAAACTGATCACTCCAGAGATCAGCGAAATGGTTGGAGAATCAATCTCGCAATACGACAAGGTTGTGATTGCCTATATCGAAAGTGAGAGTGTCCCTTATAAGGTGACCGCAATCGAATTCGATGTATTGATGCGACACTTTGGCCCTCCGGTCCATCGTCAATCACTCTCTCGCAAGACGATTGTCGCGAAGGTCAGCGAGGCAGTCACGCAAGCGTTTCGGCCAGTCGTTCGAATCGAGAATGCCGGACAAAGAAGCGCTGTCGGATTGCTTCGAGCGGGTGGTCTGATTGTGAATCCAGAGTCGCCTGCCAATGTTCGTGTTAGCGACACGTTGGAACCGATGACGCGTAAGAACGATCGAAATGGCAATCCGATTCTGATCGGGCCGCTTGGTTGGGCATTTCTGTCTGTCGATGAGATCGAAGGGCGGAACATCAAGATGGATTTTTATGCGGGCCGAGCGGGAGGATTGCAGGGCCGAAAAAATAACCGAACGTTCCGAATGGCACTCAAGGTGCGACCGCAAGGCGAGTCCACCTTGCTGCGGTTGCATTTGCAGCGAAAACCTGATTTCCCGCTGATCGGCTACGAGATCTATGAGAAGGAACTTAAGTCAAGCTCGATGACTTTTGTTGGCCGTACCGATTGGGATGGTCGTTTAAGAATCGAAAGCTCTGATCGCCCGTTTAGATTGCTATACGTCAAGAATGGCGGAGCTGTTTTGGCGAGGCTTCCCTTGGTGCCTGGCCTCTATCCTACCCAGATTGCAGATCTTTCGGGTGATGATGTGCGACTGCAAGCAGAGGCCTACATCCGTGGTGTACAAAACTCAATTGTTGATCTGATTGCGATCAGGGAACTGTTTAAAGCAAGGATTCGACTTCGGCTGGAGCGTGGAGAGGCGGACAAGGCGGAGGTTTTGATGGAGGCGTTGCGGGGGCAACCGAGCAACGAAGAATTGGCCAGCGACATGGGACGCCGCCAAACGGATTTTCTTGGTGCTTTGACGGGCGGTAGTAATGCGAATCAGCGTCGAAAAGTTGATGAAATGTTCACGACGACGCGTGAACTCTTGTCGAAGCACATCAACCCAAAAATGGTTCGCGAGCTCGAAGCTTTGTTGATCAAAGCCAACGAAAATGGTGGTAAACTGCCGCCGGAACCGGATGCAGCGGACGAATGATTACCGAGGTCACTGAAATTCACCTCTCGACCGCAGCAGTCCTAAAAACCTGACGCAGCTATTTTTTCCGCCAACTTGGCTTCCTTCGCCGCGAGTTTTCGTGGTGGGTGATGATGTTGAACGTCGCATCTCGCCCCGACAGCTTTCGACCAGTCGGTCGATTAGTGGGGCGGACGACTTTTGCCCGTAGTCGATTCTCCGCCTCCCGAAATTCGTCGTTCAATTCAAATTCGACCCATAGCCCTGGATCAGGTCTTGGTATCGGCCGAATCGATTTTTGAGCCTCTGGGATTTCCCAAACGCTGGTGTGAAAGAAAACATCTTCACGGAAATCCTCCCCCTCGATAAATCCGTATTTGCCTTCCGCATCGATGAAGGTGATTTTCCCTAAGCGTCTTCGCTGAATGCGGAATCGCTTTTCAGGGGGTGGGGAATCCTCGGAGTGTGACACGAAGGGCTCGCTAGGCAATAAGAGTGACCCGCTTCAGTTCAAATCAGCGGCCTCAGGAACTTCTTTAACACCAATCCACCTCGCCAGGGAACCCGATGTGGCCTGTCGGATGATCCGAGGCCACATCTCCGGAGCAGGTGAAAAGACAGTCTCCGCCGTGGCGGGGAGAATATGCCAATATCCCTGGTCCATCTCTTCTCGCAACTGATCTACTTCCCAGCCGAGATGACCAACGATCAATCGACAAGGGCCTTCGTGCTCGCGAACGAGATGCTCGAGCAAGTGTTTTTGGGCGGCGAGGTAGATGCCCTGACCGGTTTCTACATCACCATATTGGCGGATCGGGTGCACTGCGACAACAGGGCCGGATAAAGGCCCTCCGAAGTGGAGCATGTTCCAAGGGGTGAGGTTGCCTAGGTCATCGTCGGTTTGGGCTAGGTCATCGTCGGTTTGGGCTAGGTCATCGTCGGTTTGGGAACGACTTTCGGTGGGTTTATTAACCGGTTTCCCTGTGCGGTTCACCAATCTTTTATTTGTGTTGAAAGCTGTTTTTTTCTGATGGGATGACTCCCCAATCATCATGTCGATCGCTTCGGGAGTGGGTTTGAGCGGTCGATTTAACATGACGCCGATCAAATCGGTATCGTCATGATGAACGACGAGGCATACCCCACCGGTGTACATCGGATCGGTGACGAGGGACGAGGCGACTAGCAATTGTCCAGTCAAAGAGTGAACCATTCAACGCTTCAATATTGAGGTCTGTCAGGTTGGCACATAGCCTTCTAAGTTCTAAAAGTAAGTGGCAAGTTACGGGCCAATACCCGCCGTTGCTTTTGTTTCTCCCGCCCTTACTCCGAGTTAACCGCAAATCCGATGACAATCCAACATATGCGTAAGACGTACACAATGGGTGGGCTCAGTGAACAGGACGTTGATTCTGATCCAATGGTTCAGTTTCAAACTTGGTTTCATGAGGCGAATCAACCCGATCTACCGGATTGGTTCGAGGTCAACGCAATGACCCTTTCGACGACAGATGCCGCCGGTCGTGTCAGTTCCCGGGTTGTTCTCTTGAAGGGTTTGGACGTGAGCGGAAAATTGATGTTTTTCACGAACTATCAGTCCGACAAGGCCAAGCAGATTGAAGCCAACCCTCATGTCAGCCTCTGCTTTTTTTGGCCTCACCTGGAACGACAAGTCCGATTGAATGGTCAAGCAAAAAAGACGAGTCGACAGCAGTCGCAAGAGTACTTTCACAATCGGCCGCGCGAAAGCCAGATAGGAGCCCATGCCAGTGGGCAGTCTGCGGTGATCGCAAGCCGTGAGATACTAGATAATGGGTTTCATGAAATCGAATCGCAGTTTGCTGGGACAGACGTGGCGTGCCCTGAGCATTGGGGCGGATACGAGATTGAACCTGAGAGAATCGAGTTCTGGCAAGGCAGGACAGGACGCCTTCACGATCGCATTTGTTATCGGCAGATCGCCGAGGGATGGGAGATTGTTCGCTTGGCACCGTAGCGGACAATTAGTATGTGCGTTTGTAATTAGCTACAGCATGTCGATCGGATCGATATCGACGACATACAACACTTCATCTTTTTCGGGAATCGTAAACGACTCGGTAGCGCGTCGAATTGTTTCACCCAGATGTTGTGAGTTGACCGATTGCACCAGTAGGTGGTAGCGAAATTTACCCCGTAACTTTGCGATTGGTGGTGGTGCAGGGCCGAGAATTCGAACTTCGAATCCGAGCGAGTTGCGAGCTGCCTCGAGCCTGCTTCGAAGGGTTTCGGCAACCGCTTCGGTGGTTTCGTCGAGAGATCCGCGGACAATGATTCGACCGACGCTACCCAGCGGTGGGTAATTGAACTTACGGCGCATCGCCATCTCCCCTTTCGCAAAAGACTCGTAGTCGTGTCTCGAGGCTGCTTGGATGGCGGGATGTTCCGGCGAGAATGTTTGCACGATCACGCGTCCACCACGATCTCCGCGACCGGTTCGTCCAGCGACCTGGGTGACGAGTTGAAAGGTTCTTTCAGCAGCTCGAAAATCGGGGAAATGGAGTGCCGAGTCTGCGTTGATGACTCCGACTAGCAGTACATTTGGAAAATCGAGTCCTTTGGCGATCATTTGAGTTCCCAGTAGGACATCGACCTCGCCTCCGCGGAATGCCGCGAGCACCTTCTGGTGACTTCCCGGACGTCGCATGGTGTCACTGTCCATGCGAGCAACGCGAGCATTGGGGAATCTCGCTTTGACCTCGACTTCCAGCCGTTGTGTACCAAGTCCACCATACCGGATTCCATCGAAGCGACACTCCGGGCACCAGGGGGGGGTAGCGATTGTGAAATCACAATAGTGACAAACTGCTTTTCCACCATCACGATGGTGCGTTAAAGGCATGTCGCAGTCAGGGCAAGAGACAACGTGGCCACAAGCGGGGCATTGGATGGTTGTGGCGAAGCCGCGGCGATTAAGAAGCAGAATGACTTGCCCTTTGTCTTGAAGGGCAAGTTGAACGGCTTGGTGCAGGGGACGGCTGATTGCACCCGATGTGCGGTCGTCACGGACACGCAGATCGACTAACTGGACCTCAGGCATTGGCCGATCGTTGACCCGCTGTGGCAACGCTATTAATTCGGCGTGACCCGTCTGGGTGGCATGCCATGATTCGAGTGACGGCGTGGCGGAACCGAGAATCAAAGGAATGCCTAAAGAGTTCGCTCGTGCGTGGGCGACGCGGCGAGCGTGGTAGCGAGGTTGCGTGTCTTGCTTAAAGGAAGCATCGTGCTCTTCGTCCAGGATGATCAGGCCCAAGCGGGGCAGGGGAGCGAAGACGGCGCTGCGGGGGCCAACGACGACTTGGACCTCACCTTGCCTGATGCGTTGCCATTGAAAGTGCCGTTCGGCCGGGGTCATTTGACTGTGCAAAACAGCGACTGATGGAAACCGACGTTCGAACCTTCCGCGTGTTTGAGGTGTAAGGCTGATTTCGGGCACCAACACGATCGCGCTACGGCCGAATTTTACGAGATGTTCGATCGCGCGGATGTAGACCTCTGTCTTTCCACTGCCGGTGACACCGTGCAATACGAGTGTTTGACTTTTGCCGGAGTCAATCGATTCGACGATTCGCTTCAGAGCATGGGTTTGGTCTTCAGTGAGCACCAAGTTTTTTTCGGTCTCGCCATCACTTAGCTGCCAGCGTGTTGACGTGGAATTCGATAGTTCACGTCGGACGTCTGTGCTGAGTAACCCTTTTTTATGCAGCTGGCGAATGGGAGCCTGTGTACATTGAGCCTCGACCATCAGCTGATTGGCTGTGAGCGGGCGATCCGCCACGAGTAATAATTGTGCAACAGCTTTTTGTTTCGAGGGTAATGATTCAAGAACTGTGTCGGAACGCAGTGAGGGATCCGGGAGATAATAAGTTCGTTGCCGGGTTCCAGCGAGCGAACGCACGCTTGAGGGAACTAGGGTATCGAAGACTTGCCCAACAGGAGCCTGATAGTAGTGACTCATCCAAAGCACTAATCGCAGCAGGGGCGGATCACATAGAGGTTCGTCATCCATGATTTCCGCGATGTCCCGAAGTGACCTCTGAGCGGCTGATCCCAATTTCGTTTCAATGCACCACCCGGTGATTGGCTTACGGCGTTTTCCGAGTGGTACCCGCACACGCATCGCGGGTTTTAATTCTTCTCGCAGGATGTCGGGGATTCGATAATCGTAGGGGCCGTACGGGGCTTCGCTGAAGACCACGGTGGCAATCGCGACATCGTCTGCAGCGGCCAATTCCCAGGGGAGTGGCTCTGTCTCGAAAAGTTCTACCTGGTGAGATGTGCCGGGCGAGGAGGGCGGTTGAATCGGATTTGTGTCCCCCGGACCGGAACGAGTATTCTCCGTTCGGTCCGCGCGCTCATTCGAGGATTCTTCTGGCAGCGGCATGAATCGATGCAGAGGGAAGTGAAATTGGGGATGCCCGATACGGTCTGTCAACATAGTGGATGAGCGGGCTGGTTGAATCGGGGATTGCGAAAACAATTTAAGAAGCGTCAAATCAAACGCCGTGCATCCTATTGCAGAATAGGGACACGTCTGGTCCGATGCTCGGGCTGTGGAGGTCCACTCGTAAGGGAAGCATTTTGATGAAAAAAATGGGAGTGTTCGGCGGATCTTTCGATCCGATACATCTTGGGCATCTCTGGATCGCCGAGGCTGCCAAGGAAGATTTGGGATTGGATGAAATCCGGTGGATTCCGGCTGCCCAATCGCCGCTAAAAACGAATCAACCCCTCGCTTCAGCCGAAGACCGAATGGCGATGATACGGCTGGCTCTATCGGATTGTGCTGGCCATGTGATCGACGATCGAGAAGTGCGCCGGGGTGATGTGAGCTATACCGTCGAGACACTTTTGGAACTAAAGGATGAATATCCAGATGCGGAGTTCTGGCTCTTGATTGGTAGCGACTCGCTCCATTCCATTCCGGAATGGCGTGAGCCCGCGCGATTGTTGCAGTTAGCGCAGCTGGCGGTGGTCCAGCGTGGCGGAGATCCGGAGTTGGATTTCTCGGTGCTGGAGGGACTTGCATCGAACGAACGCTTGGAGCAATTGCAAAGCGATGTGATTCATACTCCCGTGATCGAGCTTTCCAGTAGCGAGGTACGTGGGAGAATTGCCGGCGACCGCAGTATCCGCTTTCGCACACCAAGAGCGGTCGAAGCACTCATCAAGGATCGAAAGCTGTACCGCGATTGAGATTTGACCGGCTGAGACTTGACCAGTGTAATGAAACAAGTCCGGTGTCATGACAGCGGCGGGGTCCGACGTTCCAGCAGCCCACTAAGAGGTGATTACCGCCTCTCAGGTGGATTTGACTTAAGAAGTCACCGGTTATCTGGCATTGATCCGCCGTATGCAGCGAGTGAAGCACCGACCGTCTTTGTACTGGCTAAGATCCACGCAGTGCGTCGGCGATTCGAGTCGTTTCAGTGACCAGTAACTCGAGCCGCTCTTGGATTGTTTCGTCCGTTAAGAAATCGCCCTCGAAACAATCCCCGGTGGCGTAGATAAAACGCGGAACGACCAAGCATCGAAAATCGAGCATCAGGCTATTCGCTAGCCCCATAGCGGACATGTAACTGGTCTGACCGCCAGCCGCCAGCATCAGGCCGACCACTTTACCGGTCCATGCTCGGCCGGTTAGTTCAACCGCGTTTTTTGCGGCAGCATTGACGTCGTAATTGTAGATTGGCGATGCCATCAAAATGGCGTCCGCAGACTCAACCAACTCACCCAAGCGTTTCGCATTGGGATCGCCGTAGGCGGTTGATCCATCGCAGAGAGGCAATGTCGATTCCGCTAGGTCGAATAATTCGACCTTTCGTTGTAGGGCCGTCAAATGCTCCACGCACGTCCGAGCCAAAATTCGGCTACGGCTGGTGGGATGAAGACTTGAGCTAATTATTAGGATCATGGGCGGAATCCATCCGCAGTGGGGCGAACAGGAGATGCGTCAGACGCAATGCTCGCAGAGACAGCCTGAAATGTCGAGCCGATGAAGGCAGCTTTCACCAGGAACTGCTGAATTCTTCTCCATCGATACCCAGGCGGTTCTTCAAAACATTGAACTGGTCATAAAGCCGCTCGCTGCTGCTATGGACGTGCTCAGCCTCCGTAATGAACTCCATGTTCTCGTTCGGATAAACGTCGTGGTCGATCAGGATTTGCTGGAACGGATCCAATGGCTTGCCATAGGCGATGAGCAATTTGTGCTCATCCAGTTGAACTTCCTGTCGCTTGGTGGGGTTGATCACGGCGATTCCGGTACAACCATCGTTCAGCAAAACGTCCTCGTACTCCCAGAGGATACTTTTCAAGACCGGCATATCGATGTGTTCACGGTAGAGATCCTCGTGGTCTCCGCCAGCTCGGTGGCTGGTTTCCAAGACGACATCGACGACCGAACCCAGTGGTTCAATCATCTCCAAGAATAGGTCCATCAACAAGTGCCGTGTTGCAGCGGCCATGATGACCGGTGTTTTGGAACCGTTTGTTTCGTCCACATACTCGTCAAATCGAAATCCCTGTTGTGGAACGACTCGCAAATCGTAAGACGGTCGGATCGCATCAGTGAGGTCGAATACCCCGTAGGTGTCGATCCCCATGTGGACTTGAAGCTCGTCGTCTGAAAGAGTTTCAAAGCTGCCGTTGGAGACACCACGACGGGTGTCTTCGCCAATTCCACTTCGAAGGATTCGTTTAAGAAAACCCATTTCGATTTCGACCTGTAACGCTGGAAGATGTCGGTAGTGGCGATTGCCACGGATTCCAATCACCCGAGTGGGTGATTGACTACAACCAACGCTAGGTCATGCGGGTCTGGAAACCTGGTCTCTGTTTGCCGGTTCACAGGTTCGCTAAAAATGCAGCTGTCAGAGTTTGTAAAGATGTGGCAGATAGAATCTTCGCTACAGTCGGACCTGCGAATTTCGTTGAAAAAAAGATCTGACGGTTGCGTTTTATCCACATTTGGAGTGGATCGTCCACATCTGATTTCGGGCTTGGAAAGCTGGAGTGAAGCCAGACTTAGGTTACCGACCTGGTCCTAACCATTTCCGCCAGCAGGTCCAGCAGGTCCAGCAGGTCTAGCTGGCGGCACTTAGGTGTTCAGCGACTGCTGCGAGTAACGGATCAATCGTTTGGGATTGGATTTGGTGCGGAGGGGACCATAAGAACCAGCGTGCCGATTCATGCTCGGTGATTTTCAGGTCCGGTTTTTCGCAGAGATAGCCGAGAAAATAGCGTACTTGCTTCTGAAACACCGCTGCACTTAGATGTGCGTATTGAACTGGGTAGAAAAGTTCGAAAGAAAAGTCAGGATCGATTCGAATTTTCGCCGCAGCGATGCCGGTCTCTTCCTCTGTCTCCCGTAAGGCCGTTTCGCGGAAAGATTCTCCTGCTTCGCAGTGACCTTTGGGTAAATCCCACCGATCATGATGTCGCATGAGTAGAAAGCTCTGTTTCCCTGCATCTCGATGAATCAGCAGGATTCCAGCGGCTCTTACCCGATTGCCTGGTTCGATATTCATGAGGGCGTTTGCGGCTTACCGACTTGTCGATTGACAACCATTCCATACGATGGACCCCGCGCAGACGGTCGGATCAGAAAGAACTACGCCTTACGGGCCTACCAACATGAAAATCTACACGCGAACTGGTGATATGGGCAGTACGGGCTTATTTGGTGGCCCTCGTGTCCCTAAGGATGACGCCCGAATCGAAGCCTACGGCACGGTGGATGAATTGAATGCCTCGATTGGGGTCGCTCGTAGCGCTGGGGTGAGTGAGGTGATTGATTCCCACCTCTGTCAGATTCAAAACGAGTTGTTTTCGATCGGCGCAGAATTGGCAACTCCGAATCCAGATGACCATGGCACGAGGTTGATTGGACCGCCTCACGTAGAGCGTTTGGAGGGATGGATTGATCAATATGAGAGTAGTTTGCCCCCGCTAAAGCACTTTATTTTGCCGGCTGGGAGCGCCGCTTGCTCGGCGTTGCATTTGACACGAGGGATTTGCCGGCGGGCGGAGCGGCGTGTCGTCACTCTGGCCGGGAATTCTGACTCGAGTGTCTCGGAAATGCTGGTCGTCTACCTAAATCGATTGAGCGACTTGTTGTTCGTTTTATCACGAGTTTGTAACCAGCAGGCCGATCAGCCGGAAGTCGTCTGGGTGCGTCCAGAGCTGTAGAGAGCCGAAGGAGGCACCGGAAGCGGCCCAGTAATTGGCAAACGGGGCAGCAAGGCGGGTTCCAGCATCCGCAGGCGGATTTAGTGTCGCTGATGGACCCCCCAGTTTTTTTAGTTTTCAACAGCTTGGCGGCGGTCCGCGCACAGAACAAACGATGCTACAATCACGGCGAGGCGAATGGCCTGCTGAAACGTTTCCGCGTGAGGTAAAATCGTGAAAAAAGTCGAAGCCATCGTACGACACTTTAAGTTGGAAGATGTCAAAAATGCCCTGACCGATCAGGGAATCCATGGCATGACGGTCAGCGAAGTACGAGGGTTTGGCCGGCAAAAAGGTCACACAGAGATCTATCGCGGGACAGAATACGCGATCGATTTTGTGCCGAAGGTCAAAATCGAAGTCATTTGCACCGATGACAATTTGCAAATGGTCATTGATACAATCTTGCAGACTGCACAAACCGGGCAGATCGGCGACGGAAAGATCTTCGTCACCAATCTTGAAGATTCGATCCGTATCCGAACTGGTGAGCGGGGTGAGGACGCTCTTTAGCCTCTCTTTCGTCTGCTCTCATTCGAGAATTCTTGCCGCAACAAGCAGCGGCAATGCCAGGCAGTTTGATAATCGATTGGTCATGGCGAAGGTCGGAACTCCACCGATCCGATGATAAAAACCGAGCCGACGACAAGAACTGGCCATCAGTGATAGGAAGCCTCCCAAGAGTTTTCGTGCGGCCTCACGCTCACACCTATTCGAAGATCGGTTTCGCCAGTGATTTTGCCGTTGAATCTTGACCGGCTTACGACTGCTCTAAGTTGAGTGCACACCATGTCAATGCGACCGATCGTTCTCCGGTGCCGCGAGGTGCTTGGCGAAGGCCGGGCCAAGGCGAGAGAACAGCATAATTCGGGTACGCCTGCGATGCAGGTCAGTACTTTGATCGCGGATCTCTATGATGACGTTGTGCTGGATATATGGAATCAGGCGATTCGTGAACACGCGACGGATGAGAGACTGGCTGATTTGTCGCTAGTTGCACATGGTGGATTCGGTCGTCGTGATTTGGCGCCGTATTCAGATGCTGACCTTATGTTGTTATCCACGCGCCGATCGGAAGGTCTGGCAAATCAGTTTGCAGGCAACTTGACTCGTGACTTGGGTGATTCGGGAATTGTGCCGGGGTTGTCGATTCGCCTGCCTGACGAAGCTTGCCGGCGAGCGTGGGAAGATCCTGTCATCTTTTCTTCACTAGCTGAATCTCGTTTGCTGGCAGGAAGCTTACGTGTTTACACAAAGTATTTTCATGCCTTTCGACGTGGTGCGATGCGTCGGCGGAAACGGCTGATCAAGGGCGTGGTTGCAGCTCGTCGTGCGGAACGTGGCAAGTGGGGTGAAACGAACTATTTGTTGCGGCCTAATGTGAAATGCTCTCGTGGCGGTTTGCGTGATATTCAATTAATCCGTTGGATTGGTTTTGCACGCTACGGAGAGACCGATCTGGAGAGACTGCGAAAACTAGGGGCATTGCCGGAGGAGGACTCGCGTTTTTTACGACAAGCCTATTCGTTCTTGTTGCGAGTGCGTCATGAATTGCATTTTCGTGAGGGATCTTGTCAGGATGTGATGGATCGTGGCACGCAGATGGAGATTGCTACGGCTTGGGGTTACGAAGGAAAGGAAGGTGTCTTGCCAGTTGAAGAGTTTATGCAGGATTACTTCGACAACACCCGTAATATTCGCTATGCCTCGACTTTCTTTGTCGATGATGCCCGCAGCCAACCGCTGGTCCATCGCTTCTACGAATGGGCGCTTTCGCAGAATGTCACCGATAAAATTCGGATGGGGCCGACCCACATTTGGGTTCCAGCGGAGGATTTGTACGAGTTTGCGCGTTCCCTCCCAGATGTGTTGCGATTGATGAGCTTGGCGAACCAGCACCGTAGGCGAATCTCGCATCGTACATGGCAGGCAATTCGCGAAGCGATGATGGATCGCAAGCCAGTGGCTCCCGACCCTGCGACGATCGAGGCGTTTCTTTCGCTGTTGAGTCGTCCAGGGCGGCTGGCGCCACTGTTGAGAAGGTTGCATGAACTCCGCATTCTCGAACAGTTGATTCCTGAATTTAAGCGCATGCGAGGTTTACTGCAATTCAATGCGTACCATCAGTACACGGTCGATGCGCATAGCTTTCGCGCTGTCGAAGCCGCAACAGATCTTGAACAGGACCAAGGCGGCATGGGGCGTCGCTATCGACGGTTGGACGACAAACGCTTGCTGCATCTAGCATTGCTGATTCATGATATCGGCAAGGGATATGAAGAAGATCATTCGATTGTCGGTGCGAGAATCGCTCAGCGTACGGCTGAGAGACTGATGCTTGATCCAACTTCTGCCGAGACGTTGGAATGGCTCGTCTTGAAACACTTGGCGGTGAATGTCGTTGCATTTCGCCATGATTTAAGTGACCCAGAGATCGTGCTTTCCTTTGCGGCAGAGGTTGGGTCCATTCGACGATTGGAGCTGCTTGCTGTTCATTCCTACGCGGACCTTGTGGCCGTGGGGCCCGGTGTGGCAACTGATTGGAAGCTGAATCTGATTGAGGACTTGTACAGACGAACAAGGCGGTACTTTGATTCGGGGAACTTGCCCGGTAGTCCTGACGATCCGGAGATTGAAAATAAACTGTCGCGGGTCCGCCAGAAATTAGATGAGCTTGATACGCCGGCGGGCGGATATGATTTGATGGAACAGCTGCCGCTGAGCATGCTGTCACTCGGTGAGCCCGAGGATTTGGCAGTTGAATTGGACCAACTGTATCGTCGTCAGGGTAGCGAGGCAGCCCTTTGCACCTGTAAGTTTGACCCTCACTTTAACTCGATGCGTTATACCTTGATCCACCGTGAGGATCAAAACTCTATCGGAACGTTCGCACGGGTCACAGGTGCTTTCAGTACCTGCGGATTAGAAATCCTGCGCGCTCAGATCGAAATGGTTGGGAGCTACGCATGGGATAACTTTTGGGTTTCCGATCCTGACTTTTCCGCCGGTGATCCACCTGAATCACGCAGGGATGAAGTTTGTCAGACGGTCTGCCGTGTCGTCGATTCGCCGAAGGAACCGCTTCCGCCTCAGCGTCGGACATGGACCTCGCAACGGCAGCGGGAACCCGATAGCGTCCACGTCTTGCCGTCGAAGGTGGTCTTCGATAATGAGACGGTTGACCGTTACACCATCTTGTCTGTCTTCGCCTACGATCAGTCAGGACTGCTGTACCGTATTGCTGCGACGTTGGGCGAACGAAAAGTTGTTTTGCACTTCGCGAAGATCGATACACACCTCGATCAAATCGCGGATGTTTTTTATGTCTCTGAATTAGACGGATCGAAGATTGTTGATTCTCGCCGTCGGCGAGAGATTCGCGAGGCCTTGTTGGATGCGGTTAGCTAAGCGAGGCGGACTTTGGCTTTTGTGTCGTTTAGCGAAAGCAGTGGTGTAGAGGCGATTGGGATGCGGTGATCCAAAAACTCCGCATAAGTTTGACTTGCTTTTGATTGCCTGTGATTCGCGGCGCGGGAATAGTTCAGTGGTCCATTGACTGAGATCGCTCGGCAGATTCTCCCAACCCTGAGCAGGTGACACCCACCTGCACACCAAAGCGGGAACAGCACCCAGCGAGCATCAAATCAACGGTTATCGCTGAATCTGCGGATATCGGCACGGAAACACTGATTTGGATGTCGGACCTTGTTTCAGTAAAACCCTTCAAAAACATGGATGTTCTCCGATGCGTACATCTGCAGTCGCCGTTGCGATCGTTGTCTTTTCCACAGTCGTCTATTCTGTTAACGCCGAAGACGATTTTAGTGCCCTCCTGGCAGATCTAACTTTTACAGATGCACCCGGAGTGGCTGAGCCATTGGCTAAGGCCGCTGCTGAGCCGGTAGAAGAATTGAAGCCTGTGCCCGAGTTCGCGATGCCGGCGACAGCACCTGCGATGGTTGACCTGTCCAAAATCCTCGAGACTGCTGATCTGGAGAATCGTAATTTGGAGCAGCCAGCCGAACTCGAGCCGGAAATGAAAGTTTTAGCTCCACGCATCGCTTTACAGGACCCCGTGCCCAGTGAGGGGCCAGCTATTTCCAAAGCACCTTCGTCAACCGGCCAGCACTTCGACCTGAACGAAGCCTTCGCCTTGCAAGCACCGTCACCTGCTGTTCCTAGCCGAGTCGTCGGTCATCAACGGGTGCACACCGCACACTCTGCCTTTGGTGGTTGCGATCAGTCCGCCGGTTGCGGCAGCGGCATGGTGTGTCGCCCGCATTCGAGCGTGAATTTACCCACGTCAACCTTGCTGCAATATTTCCGGAGTAATCCCTGCTACACAAACGTTTGGGACGGCTATCAGCGGAAATGTGTTCACCACAGCCACCTTCATGGCACCTGTGATTGCTTTCGACGCAATTGTCATGATCAATGTGGTGAAGTCCTTGAATGTGCGCCGTGTGCCCCTGCCAATTGCGTAAAGTGTGACGGCACCTGCGACTGATCTTTAACTGCGATCGGTAAAGATTGCCATGCAAGCAAGGCAGTTCCGGAAAAATACTCTCTCTGCCATGAATCTATTTGAGTGAAGGCATTGGTGCTGCCGATCACCTAAATACCATGGATTGGGAGGGTGGAACGGTTGGTGCCGTCGTTCCAGCATTGATGGGTCATGGTGAGGCAGGGAGGGCTTCACCATGACCCTTCTCTCTGGTCGCTCTCAAGCGATTCAGAGAACCTGGCACCCCAAAAAGAACAGCCGCCAAAGCACAAGCTTCGGCGGCTGTTTCGGTTGATGGGCTTTCGTTCGTAAGTTTATGCGAACAACTGTTTCACAATGGAACCATCTCGCACGAGTGTGATCGGCCGACCCGTGGTCGTGTCGTATTCCAAGGTTGGATCGATACCCAGGTTGTAGTAGAAGCTGGCGGCGACATCATCAGGTGAAATACCTTCATGCCGTGGACCGGCCGCAGTATCGTCGCTCTCGCCAATCACTTGTCCACCTCGAACCGCCCCACCCGCCATCAGCATGAACATGCAGCGCGGGTAGTGGTCTCGTCCACCCTCGGCGCTTCTTTGATTGATTTTTGGCGTTCGACCAAATTCTCCGGTAACGAAGACCGCAGTGGACTCCAGTAAGCCGCGTTGTTCCAGGCCAACCAGCAGGCCACTGAGCCCCGCATCCAATTTGGGTAAATTATTGGTTTTCAACTTGGTGAAGTTGTCCTGGTGTGTGTCCCAACCACCCAGCTGGACACTGACCAAGCGTACGCCGGCTTCCACGAGTCGAAGTGAGAGCATACAGCTTTGTCCAAAGCTGTCTTCGCCAAACTGGCGAGCGAAGCTCTCAGGCTCTTTGCTGATGTCAAACGCTTCACGGGAGCGAGGCGAAGTAATCATCGAATAGGCCTGTTCGCCGAATTGATCCAAACCTTCGAGTAGCTGGTCGTTCTTCTCAAGGCTGGCAAATCGTCGATCTAGCTTTCGCAGCAAGTCTTGTCGCCGCTCGACTTCATCGATTCCAATGCCATTTGCCAAGCTGATTCCCCGTACGGAAAACGGATTGCCGAAACTCGGCTGCGAATTTGTTTCCAGTGGGGCATAGCGAATGCCGAGGAATCCAGGTCCTTGTCCTGCTCGCGGAACCGCGACCATGCTAGGGATATCACTGTTGTTGGAAAGCTCTTTTGATACCACTGCTCCATAGCTTGGGTACTCTAAAGCAGGGATCGGTTTGCTGCCTGTGTTGACGTACTCACGACCTAAGCGGTGAGCCGCCAATGTGTGGCTTACACCCCGCAAAATGGCAAATTTGTCAGCACAGTTCGCCAGCTTGGGAAGGTGCTCTGAAATCTGAATGCCGGGGACATTGGTTGCGATCGGCTTAAAGGAGCCGCGAAATTCATCTGGTGCGTCTGGCTTCAGATCAAAGGTATCCAGGTGAGACGGTCCACCTGGGAGTTCAATGAAAATGGCGCGGTCTGCTCGTCCCGTTTGTAGTTGGCCCGCGTGAGCCATCTGCAAGTAATTACTGAGCGTTAGTCCTCCTGCGGTCAGCATCCCTGCTTTCAGCATGTCACGTCGGCGAAGTCCGTCACAGGTCTGATGGTATCTCATCTTGATCTTCTTCGGTTTGTTGAGGTTTGTATCGATGGATCTACAAGGTCGCTGCAATGGTTTGGCAGCAGTGCGGGCATCGACCCGGATTTTAGTGAGTAATGATGAATTCTTTCGTGTTGACCAAAGCCCACAGTAAGGACTGGACCCCTTCTGCGGTTGCCTCGGATTCTTCGATGAATTGAAGAGCAATCTTCGATTCATCGGCATCGGGGTAACGACTGAGCGTTCGTAGGTACGCTTCTTCGACCAAGTCGCTGACAGTCAATGCTGCCTCTCCGTTGGTAGCCGTTTCGGCCGGTTCCAGCGACGCCCAGATGCCAGGGTCAGCAACTAGGTCATCGAATTTAGGGACAGCAAACCCGGCCCGAGTTACTCGTTTTGCAGCGGTATTGAACTCACGTTCCAGCTGCAGTCGCAGTTTTGCTTGCCGAGCTTCGGGGGCTCGGTGGAACTGTTGTACTCGCTTGATGATTTGTTTCCGCATCAAGTCAATTTTTCGAGCCGCAGCAAGTTGTCGCGGATCTTGTGTACCAACGGGTCCAGGAACTCCAAGCGCCTCACAGGCTTGCATTACCCAACTGTTCTTGTCGCTGAGTCTCTTGTGCATTTCAGAATCATTGCGTAAGTAGATTGATTGAAGCAAGCTCGGCGAGTCGCTTCGATCGCAATCGCAATTTGTTTCTCGAATCGATTGTCCGAAAACTTCCAATGCGAAGTTCTGTTGATTCCGGAGTCTCGGTTGACCCTCGGCGATCGCCATTTCTTCAAGCTCACCTCTCAGTTCCATAGCCCGTTTATCTGACCCAGTTGCAAGTAGGACAGCGTCATGAACTACCTCAGCAGGAAGTCGCCGTGGTAGATGTCGCGACAGATTGGTGCGATCGTTGATGTTCGTTTCATTCGTGCTGGTACTTCGCTGATAGGTCTCGCTCGTAACAATCGTGTGGTGGAGCCACTTGAGGTCAAATTCGTGTTGGATTAGTTCGGACGCCAAGTAATCCAACAAGGGTGCGTTGACTGGTGGATTCGCGAGGTTCATATCGTCGGTTGGGTCGACAAGACCAGCTCCGAAATAATTGCTCCAGACTCGATTGACAACAGCTTTAGCGAAGTATGGGTTTTCTGGTGAACGCAACCACTGCATCAACGCGGGACGGGGATCCCTGTTCAATTCAACTAGGTCTGGTTCACCGAGAATCTTGCCGGTAGGAATGCGTGGCGGTGGTGGTTTTCGTCCCGCCTTCTTCGCCCGAGCGATCAGTTTTTTTCGCTCAGCGGTGGTCATCCCACGTTCGGCGATCAGAAGTTCTCCGAATGGCACCACTTCTCCATTGCGGGCGGCCAGTTGAATCGCTCTGCGGATCTCACCGTTGTTCTTAAGGTCTTTCCCCTCGGTGATTTTCGCGAGCAGTTCTTTACGTTCGGCTTTGGCATCGGGGGCGACTTGGTTTTGACTAAAACGAACTGGCGAGAATAACTTTGCGAATTCCTCAAAGTCATTTTTCGACCATTGATCGAAAG
>JARGNK010000088.1:23187-32841 GCA_029213145.1 Rubripirellula sp.
AAGGATGTTTGTGGCATTGAGCACACTCGACACGGATTCCCAAAAAGGTGTAGGCAAAGCCGATCGCTCGGTCTTCCGGTTGACGGAAATTAACGCGAGTCCAGTAGAAAGGCATACCATCTCGTTCTGAAAATTTGCTTTCATTGCCGGGCTTGCACGCCTCTGTCATTGATTTGCAATACTCCTCGTAGCTCTCGCCTTGCTCACGACTTTCTGCGGTAACGATTCCTTCGACGATCTTGTCGTAGGGAACATTGGCGTCCAGTCGAACGCGAAGCCACTCGTACCACAACCGTGAAGCAGCATTGCGAATGGGCAACACGTTGTTTAGTTGTTCTTCGCTGTTGCCGGTCCAATCAGAAAAACGAGTTGCCCACCAAGCTGCGTAGCCGGGGGAATCAAGAAGTTTCTGAAGCAATTGCTCGCGTTTATCGGGTGATGTATCGGCAAGAAATGTCCGAACAGTATCTGCTGCGGGCAGGATCCCGGTGATGTCGAGTGACGCGCGGCGGATGAATTCTGCGTCCGTGCAACGACCTGAGGCAACAATTCCAAGTTTGTTGAGTTTGGCTTGCACTAATTGATCGACAGGATGGTTGTACTCAGGTTGATGGTCCGCTGGTGGGCCAACCGGCCGAATGATTGGGACAGGAACAACGGCATTGTCGTAGTAAACGACGATGTGAGTGTCCCCGCTCGTGCCTGATCGAACGCGACCTTTCTGGTCGACATCGGCAATTGAATCATCGTTGGAGCTGAATCGACACAGCTCGGTAACATCTTCGACCGAACCATCTTGCCAGTGCGCGATGGCGCGTAGATCGACATGATCCGATTGGTCAGTGAATTGAATTTCAGCAGGCAGGACTTCGAGCTTTGTAAGTGGCTGGACTTCATTCTGTTCGAAGGGGGCACCAGCTTCGATCCAACGTTTCAGAACATGATATTGCCAGCTGTCTTTGTCATAGCGTTTCCCACCTTCGTGCAGGTCGGCATCCGTTGGTTTGGCCAAAATCATGCTCTCGTCGACGTCATCCAAGTCGACACGTCCTGAGTTTTCATCCAGCATTGCTTCGTGGTCAGCCTTGAAGTCGTAGCCGAACAGGGACAGCTGAAACCCACCCCGTCCCTGAAACGATCCATGACAGGAACGGCCGTTGCAACCGAGTCGGCCGAGCAGTGGGACGATGTGTTTTTGGAAATCAGGAACTTCCTCGCCCTCTGAAGTGGCGAAGCGATCGCTCAATGGATTAATCGCTTGGTCTTCGCCACGTAGGGATTCTGGCTCAGCTGCCACGGCGACTGACCAAGCCAGGCTGGTAGCGAAGATTGCGATCGCGATCCCGAAGTGATGAAGGTTTGTGATGGGGGGTCGATTGTTGGGCATGGTGGGCTTCGTTCCGTGGGTAACGAATCGGTTGGGTTGCGAGGTTTTGAGCGATAAAATTTTGGTGAACTGATTGATGGCTGTTTCTAAAACTGGAACACCTGCAAAGGTGATTTGAGCATCAGACGATTCCGGGCGTTTGACCTTCGCCATGATCATGATGTCTGTCACATTTGCTGCCGATTGTAGAGTTGCAGCTTTTTCATCAGGGCAGGTCTTTGCCGGGTGGTTCAGGGGGTGGCGATTTATTGGGTTGGGACTTATTGGGTTGGGACTTAGTTGAAGTCTTTTCGGTGTTGGTTTGGGATGGTTTGCCGCTTGGATTGGCATCGGTACGGCCATCCGGTTCGCGTCCGGCTTTTCGAATTAATCTCAGGTAATTTTTTTCAAGTTGTTCGGTGGTTAGCTGCTGTTTCGACTCCAGTCGTTGCTCAGCCGAGGCGAGCTGCTTTTGCGTGTGTACTAATCGATTCCGTAATGCTTGGACTTCGTATTTGGTCCGCTCAATTTGTGCTGAATGAAAGCGGGTCAAAGCTGATCTGAGTTGCTTTCGGTCTCGGTTGCTGTCCCGGACTCGCAGGCGGGCCGTCAGAAGATTGACTTTCGTTTGCGACTTGAGCAATTGCAATTCTACCTCGAATCCACCATCGGCTCGACTTTCGGCTAGTTCGAGCTTTCTTGCTGATCGCGCAAGATCGTGAATCGCTTTTGCGTATTCTTGCTGTTCGCTTTCACGCAGTCGTCGCAGAATGTTCTTGAGCTCTGGCAGATGGCTTACTACCAGTTGGTTCGCCCTTGCCTCGGATTCTGGGGAAATCTGAATTGGGTTGCTGGGAGTTTGTTTACCATCGCCTTGACCCGTCGTTTCTGCATTGTTCGTTACTGGGTTGGCGAGCGATACGTTGGCGAACAAACCATGCGAGATGGCAAAAATGATTAATAGCGGCTGGGTGACTTTTGACAGCGGTGATATTGAATCAACCATCATTCGATTCTCCATCAAGAAGAGCATTCTCTGCCGCAACCGCGACCGTCATCCAAGAAATTGCTGACTCGGCCTCGCTTTCGTCTTCGATTTCAAACAAAGCATCTTCGATTACTGTATCGAAGATTTCGGTTTCGGTTGCTGCGACCCCGGAGTCACCGACCCAGACTTTCGCGATCAAGAGGGATTCGGACTCACTCGTGTCGACGACCTCTCGCGGTCCTGATTGTATCTCACTCGGTATTTGTTCTACTTGGCTTTGTGGTTTCGCCGGCTGACCATGGAATTGAACAGATAGAAGGGCGCCAGCCACGCAGGCCGCTAGAGACGCCATTGTAGCGATCGCTTTCCAGCGGTAGCCGGACATTGTCGCACGCGTTGTCGACGGTTCAATTTTGATCTTCGATACTTCCTCGATTAACGCAGCCTGTGCGATCAGCATTTCACCTAGTTCTGGTGAGCTGGCCAATTGCTGTTCAAATGACGTGAGCGACTGGCCAGCCAATTCACCCAGTAAGTAGAGGGTGCATTGATGCGACCAGTCCGGTGAAGACGAGGTTTCCATGGCAGTGTTTTTCTGTTTGCCGCTCATATCGCGTCGCTATCTAGTTCTTGTTTCATTTGCTCTAACGCACGTCGCATTTGAGTTAGTGCCGTTCCAAGCGGGATATCGAGTTGGTCAGCGATTTGTTGAAATGTCAGGTTCTCATGGATGCGCATTCGCACAACTCGCTGCCATGCTGGTGGCAGCGAATTCAGCGCCGTTATGATTTGCTGGTTAGTTTCATCCGAGGTAAGGGAGTTTTCAGGGAATTCGATGTCGGTTTCGTCGCTGGCGTACCTTTGCAACGCCTTTTTCGAGGCGGCTCGGCTTCGCCATAATCGGGCGGACTCATTCGCAGCAACTCGGAATAACCAAGCTCGCCGAGCAGCGGGGGCGACCCCGCTTCCTTTTTCAATCATTTTGACGCTAACTGTCTGGAGGCAGTCATCGACATCTGATTCCTGTCCGAGACGGTTGTGAAGGAAACCTCGTAGAACGGGGAGTGCGTTTTCAAAAATTTCTTGCCAGGAGGGATCGGATGGCACGTTGGTGGGCCCCAAAGCATCGCTGGCGGACAGGTTATCAAGATGATCCCCCGGTTTGAGCCGGGCTCGTTTGCGTTGATGTTTTGGGGCCAAAAATCGACTCATTTCGGAGCTACAACCAATGGGATGCGCGTGCCAACCCGATTATTTCGGACGCGACCAGTTTTTTTTCGCGTGCGAATGATCCATTGTATGACCTGTGGGAACGATCTAGGCCGCATTGGTGGGCGGAACCGACCAGATTCCAATATCGCTATGGGTTGAATCCCGGACGTGGTTGGGTTCTGCTTTCGGTCATCCGCAGCAACCCGAAAATTTTTGCATAGAGAGCAATGGCCGTAAATAAACGAGAAATCTGGATTGGATTCGATTTGGGCGGCACCAAAATGTTGGCGATCGCCTATGACGAAAATTGGAAGCCGGTCGCGCGGCGGCGGCGGAAGACTCGTGGTCGCGAGGGAACCGACAACGGGGTTCAGCGAATTGGATCGACGATCGAAAGATTGTTGAACGAGAACGAGATTCACACCGACGAGATTGCTGGCATCGGTATCGGGTGTCCAGGGCCGATTGACTTGGAAAATGGTCGGATTTTAACTACCCCGAATCTCGGTTGGGATGATGTCGATATTGGGCAGTTTCTAAAGGCTCGCTTTGGATGCCCTGTTGTGGTGATGAACGATGTGGATGCAGGCGTTTTCGGTGAATACAAATTTGGATCGGCCAAAGAGGCACGATGTGTCGTTGGTGTCTTTCCAGGCACTGGAGTAGGTGGTGGATGCGTCTATAACGGACGAATCTTACAAGGCGCCGGGATCAGCTGTATGGAGATCGGTCACACCCGGATCAGCAGCAGTACCCGTTCGAGCGGGTACAAGCTCCCAGGAACTGTCGAGGCCGAGGCAAGTCGCTTGACCATTGCTGCTGAGGCGGCAAAGGCAGCACATCGTGGTGACGCACCCTACTTGTTAAGAAAAACTGGTACTGACCTAGCTGAGATTCGTAGCAGTGCGTTAGCCGATTCGATTACCAATGGCGATAAGGTGATCCGGGGTTTGGTAGAGGATGCGGCAATGTCGATCGGGTTGGCGGTCGTGAATGTCGTTCATTTGCTCGCGCCGGACAAAATCGTGCTTGGTGGTGGTTTGGTCGAAGCGATGGAAGAATTATTTGTTGGGACGGTTCGCAAAACAGCCCGCAACAACGTGATGGGTGTTTACAAAGATAGTTTCGACGTGGTCGCAGCAGAATTGGGTGACGACGCGGCTGTGCTGGGAGCCGCAGCGTGGGCGAAGCAAGAGCTGACCAATAAGAACTTGTAGTACCACCTCGATCGCGTTCCTCCTGGTTGGTGACTGTCTCTTGCAGGTGCCTGTTTTGAGCAGGGAAGTCGCGCCGAGTGATTACTGAGCGTTGGACCGAGTCCCTTGC
The DNA here is from genome assembly GCA_029213145.1 of Rubripirellula sp. GTDB lineage: Bacteria > Planctomycetota > Planctomycetia > Pirellulales > Pirellulaceae > Rubripirellula. Next base: position 28,080 of record JARGNK010000088.1, read on the forward strand.
GGGCCGCCGCTGATCGCATGATCCATCGGTAATGGCCGTGCCGCGGTTGCGTAACCTCGTGAATACAAATGCTCTTTCAGCTGACGGAAAGCGGCGAAACTATCCGGGTAGACCCAGACCGTGATTGTCGTCCTGTCAGGCTGGCGACCGGCCAATTCGACATCTAATTGTCGGCGATTGGCGAGGACCTGTTGAATCGGTTGTCCGTGCGGCTCGTCGAGTGGCTCCACGGTCATTCCAACAAGTTGAATCCTGGTTGCCATCTGAACCTGTCCCCCTTGGGATACCATCTGCCGGTTCTTGGCCATTTGGTAGCGGGCAACATAGCCTTGGATGGGGCCAACGGCGGCATCCATCAAGCCATCACGGGATCTCGGTGCTATCCGCTTGAAGTCACGCCGGATTTCGTCGAGCAGTTTTTCGACTGGAACAACCGACAGGCGATTACCTTTCAACCGAAAATGGAGCTCTTCACCGAAGACGGTTTTGGCCATTGGAGTTGGTAGATGTTGAATCGCGACGACCTCCTCCGGTGCGTTTTCGAGCCGCTCGCGTTGCCCTTTGAGTGACTCGAGTTCGGACTTTGTTTTGTCGAACTCGGTTTGCCGTTCTGCCGCGACGAGTTTCTCCTGGTCGATTTTCTGCTTCTCTTCCTGCCACGCTAGCTTGGCCTGCGCGAGCAAGTCCAGCATCGCACCTCGCTGTCGTTTTCGAATCTCCAGGTGCTGGTCGTATTCTTTGATTCTTTGTTCGAACCGATTTGAATCGGCTTGAGCGGCGGCTGCCCGCATTGTGTCTTGTGCGAGTTGTGCCAGTTGGTCATCCGATGCATATCGGTTTTCAATTTCGGTATCTGACTCCTCAACGAGCTGTTCTTTGATCTCTTCGATGGCTGCGGTTGATTGCGCTCCCAGGACAACGACCAAGATGATCAAGATACCGACTAGATTGGCCACAATATCCAAAAAGGCATCATGGCCGAGTGCTAGTGCCGTTCGCTTTTTTCGTGTTTGCGTCATCTCGCAGATCTCCCAACCACATCGATGCCACTGTCAGTCATCAGTGTTCGTAATTGATTGAATCGCACTTCACCGCCAGGATGAACAAGGACCTCCAAGCGAGGTTTCCAACGTGCTCCCGGTAACGCTGGGCCCCAGCGGTCAATCCGGTCTCGCAGCGATGTTGCCAGCCGAAGTGTTGCCGAGTCGATGTCCTCGGTGGCCAAGCCAAAGATCTCTAATGGGCCAGTGTTGGAGGAGGGAAGAATCAGGCGATCGGGATAACACTCAGCGCGAAGCGATCGGACAACCTCACCACCTTGCATACCAGCAAGGTGGGGCGGTAAAGCCCAGTCGCGGCCCTGGCGTTTAACCAGTTCCTTGGTTCGTTCCCTCGAATTCATTGGTGGAGCCTGAGAGGGAGCTCCGGAGGGGCGTTGCTTGCTCGACATGCTCGCCGATTGAGACATCGTGCTGGGCATCGTTCCGGATTGGCCACCAGTGCTAGCGTTTGGAGGCGGGCGGTTCGCTGATCCTCCCGATCCAGTACTGGTCTGGTTCGAGGAGTCACGACCGCCACGCGACATTGCCGACTCGTTGTTTGCAATCTGATTGTTGGTCGCACTCAAATTGGTGAGATTTCGATTCTGATTGGGGCTGGGACTTTGGAATTGGTTGGATTCAGAGCTGCCGTTCGTACTGGAACCGTTAGTGGTTTCACCGCGGTTGGTTAGGGAATTTGCCTCAGTGGCTGCACCCGACAGCGAGGCATTATTGGAATGGATTGTTCCAGAGCCGTAAGGCGTCGTACTGGAATTTCCATTTTGACTTATCTCTTGGTCGGCTCGCTTCATCTGTTCGGCCCAATTCCGAGCTGATGCTGCGACTTCGTCACCCGGTGTTGCCGCGTTCCCGTAGGGACCACCCGAAGAATAGGCCCCGTTGTTGAGTCCCGATCCGATGGTCGCTCGTGCATAGGGGTTTGTTCGATTGGAACTACCGGCGGTGGCTCGAGATTCACGCAGCGAACCATATCCGCTGCTGCGGCCCTGCTGATCAAGTTGGGCAGCGGACAATACGGGTAGGCGAGATCCGCTGCGACCTGCTGGAGCGGTGCCGCCGAAGTTGGAGTTCCCGCCACTGCCAAAGCGTGCGGCAATTGCGCGTCGGGATGTCTGTTGGCTGACAGCGGTACGGATCGCAACATCGACGTTGCGTTTTAGCTCTGGATCTAACTTCCCATAACCGAGTTTGACTGCCGCCGGTACCAATTCGTATCCGAATTGATCGTCCCAGTCCCGCATGGCTCGGCGGGCTGCTGCATAGGCCTCGATTCCATCTGGTCGAACCAACAGCATTGGGTAGGGAGAAACCGTATCGCCATAGTTTCGCATGGCGTGCAATCGAATTGCCCGCAACGCTGCATCGAGAGGATTGGCTGAATAGGCAGCGTTCTCAAGTTCAGTCATCGTGAGCCGCGATGCCTCTGGCCAGATCGTGATGCCGTCGCCGTTGCATTCCAGGTAAATCGGCCGCCGATCAGTTCCGTTGGGACCTTTATGAGGAACGATGACGACACGCGGGGATTGATCTGCTGCTTCGGCTCGTAGTTGACCGACGATCTCTTCCTGCTCTTTGATCTGTCGACGTAATTCAGCTAGCTCAGACTCGTCAATTTTTGAATTCTGAGCAACACCCGTGGCCCGATCTACTTCTTCGCTGATCGCTTGTAGTTCTTTCCGTAAGCGACCCATATGATCTTCAAGGTGAGTCAACTCATCGCGACGCCGTTCGAGATCCTCCGTTTGTTGCTCGCGGAACGCGACCAATTGGCCAACCCGGAATTGTTCCTCTCGAAGCAGGGCTTCAACGGTATCGGAGGTCAGTCGCGGCGATGGTTCTGGTGCATTCGCAACCGATTCGTTTGTTGCTTTTGCTGGTGGTTGCTGCTCCACTGTTTCAGTCGCACTCTGGGCGACCAACGCCAACAACAAGATCAGCGTCCCGAGCGTGCAGACAAGCACAGCGAGGAACGGAAACAATGAGGGTGCGAGTGATTGGCCACGACGCCGGCTCATGCTGCCCGCCTTGTAGAGGAAGACACATCCAATTCAGTATCAGCAAGACGCTTGGATAACACATCCACGGCGCGTGCGAGGATCCGCATGGCATCAGCCATGCCATCTCCAGCGGCGGCCGATACACTCTGGTCGATTGAAGCATTGATTTCGGCCAAACGCAGTAAGTTCTGGTCGAGCGAGGATTGCATCGCAGTGAGCGAACCGGCCTCACGATGAATGTGTACCAATGCGTCGTATTGGTTCAACAATGAGAGTTGTTGTGAAGAAATTGTGTCTGCATGATGAGCCATTGCAGATTGCCATCTCTCCCATTGTCGATCCATGCGGTCGGCAGCTGACTGAGTTGACTCGTCCAAACTTCCGGCATGGTCCCGCAGTGAAGGTTGCAGGATTGATTCCAACTTTTCTGTCAGTACCGTTGCCGCATTTCGATTGGACTCTTCGATGAGTGTTTGAACATCATTGAGGATCTCAAGACCGCGGTCGCATTGTTGTTGTAATTGGTTGCCTGCCATTCGCGAGGATGTTTCCATCGCAATTGCATGGCGATCCAAGGCGGGTACGAGTGTTGTTTCGAAAGCCTCAGCGATCCGATCATTATTGGCTTGATGAACGGTCTGCCAATGATGCTGCGCCTCATCGATGGTTTCACGCCACAGTCGAGCTTGGTTATCCAGCGATTCTGCCACAGCCATTTGCACGCCTTGGCAAAGATCGGCAATCAGAGCTGTTTGGTTATCAGAAGTTTCATCGCTGGGAAGGCAAGCAGAAACCAGATGTCCGACACGGGCATCAATCTGGGCCAGCACTCGCTGTTCACTTCTTTCGATTGGAAACTGCAAGAAGATCGCCACCACCGAAAGCACTAGCCCGATCGCAGTCGTATCAAAAGCAACGTACAACCCGCTCTTGAGATTTTCGACTGCGGCAGATCCATTGGTGAAATCCAGGCCGCCGAGGGTCTGCGTGATACCAATCACCGTGCCCAGAAAGCCCAGCATCGGAATTGCCCAGACAATGATTCTCACCAGGCCAAGTGAATCGTGCGCTAAATCTGCATCGCGTGCGGAGAGCTCTCGAAGGTCGTCGGCCAAGTGTTTGGCGGTTCCCCGTTGGGATTGTCGCGTGAGCAGCTCGGACAGACGTTGCACCAGGTGGCTGTTTCTCGTCTCGGTTGGTAACCGCTCCATTTCATCGAGCCAATTGCGAGCCACGTGTCCTGCATCATGCTGCTGAAGCCAGCGCTCTGCCGGAGTGTCTTGTGCGGTGGATGGGATCAAATCCTCGTCGCGAATCGCTGATAACTGGTTACTCTGAGCGAGGATCGCAAACCATTTTGAAATCAACACGGCTACGCCGAACCAAAAGAGGATGGTCGCGGCGATGGCAATCGGATGACCGAGGAAGTACCGGTTGAACGGAAGATAGTTGACGGCGGTGATGATTGCATAAAAACCGCCGGAGAGCACCATTCCCAGTGCTGCAGCAAGCAGTGGACTGCCCCCGCCCCTCCAGTCGCCGGACGGACTTCCTAGGTCAGGCAGTGTGTCTTTGTTCACTTCGCGACTGGCCGTAGCTGGTTGCGCGCCGCTTGCTTCATTAATCACGATTGTCATCCTCTCCAATCACGCATTGCGGTCTACTCAGAGGTAGCGACCTGCTGATCGGATCGACTGTTCAGAC
>JARGNK010000317.1 GCA_029213145.1 Rubripirellula sp.
GCCGCCGCGCGGGAACTCGCGCACAAAACTCCAGAATGTTGTGACTCGTAGCATCCTGCTCATGCACGGCCGAAGGTCATTTGACCGACTACCACCTCTACCACTTAAGGCCGCAGTTACCACTTGAAACTGCGTAAAAATGCGATAGTCTGCAACAGTTCGCGTAAACGATGTTCATGTTCGTAAACCTAGCTGCATCAAGCCTTTCCACCACGTTTACCCCCGCGATTCTAAGCCTACTACGGAACCGAAGGTTAGAGGTTCGAATCCTCTGGGGTGTACATTTCTTGATGAAGGTCGTCGGAGCCCACTCCGGCGGCCTTCTTCTGTTTCAGCTCCGTCGCCCCAAGTGCAATCAAATCAAAGGGTTGGCGAAATTCGACGGTCAGCTGGCCATCACCCCAAGTGGAGTTCGATAGTACGAAATCGAGTAATCGACGTTTCTCACTCGCTGGCTGCTTCTCGAAGAGTTCTGCGGCACGGTTGGCCAGTTCGAGAATGGCGACGCCTTCCTGCAGGTAGCTTTGGTTCGCCTGTTCGTGCTGTTCGAGATTCTGTCGGATGGCAGCCTGCTCCTGACGCCACTCAGCTGACTTCTGTTCAAAGAACTCGTTCGTGACCCGGCCGTCCAACTTGTCGACGTACATCTGGTCGATCCGATTTTGGAGTCGACTGTACTCGCCCTGAAGTCGCTGGATAGCCTCATCGTGAAATCGCTTTTCGTCCTGATGACTTTCTTTCAGGGCTGAAGTGATCCAGTCAAGTGTCTCAGGGTCGAACTTGAGGCTTCGAATCACCTTGCCGAATTGTTCCTCAAGGACTTCCTCTCGAACGTAGGGCTCGTCACATTTGCCCTTGTACCCAGTGCAGTGGTAATAGGTGTGTTTCTGTTTCTTCAGCTCAGCGACCAACGAACATCCACAGTGGCGGCACTGAATGAGATTGGAAAAGGCGAAACTCCGCTTTCTTCGCTTCGGCTTCCGCGTCCCCCTATCCTTTCGAATTCCCTGAACACGGTCCCAAAGTTCGCGAGTGACCAGTGGCGTATGAATTCCCCGGTACATTCTCCCGGTGAAGCGAAAATCGCCGTAGTAGATCGGGTTCTTGAACAGATTGTGGACAGTGGCTGCCAAATTCCGACTACGTCCAAATTTCAGACCGCTGTCGGTCGCCAGATCCGCGATCTCCGCGAGTGAGTAGTTGCCAGTCGCGTACCACTCAAACAGTTTCGTAACGATGGGGGCCGTTTCTGGATCCGGTTCGATTCCCTTTTTCCCCGAAGCTAGGGTGACATTTCTGTACCCAGCAGGTGCCTGGCAGGGCCAGATTCCCTGTGCCGCTTTCTCGTGCATTCCCTTTTTGATTTCCTCGCCGAGATTTTCCACGTATGCCCTGGCCATGCCAACCTTAATCAGGTGCATCAACTTTTCAGACGAGTGCGATTCGGGGGAAACAACGACTCCTTCTTTCACGAAGTGGATCTCGACCTTCAAATCTTCGGCGACAATGTAGTCCTTAAGATTGCGATACAAGCGGTCTGTTTTTTCGACCAACACGGTCCGACAGCGATTTTCTCGCTTCGATTGGCCCTCTTTCTCGAGGAACTTGACCATCGCCGTGAATCGGGTTCACCCAGTGACCTTGGCAGTCTCAGTGTCCTCGTACTCTCCGACGATTTCGTAATCATTCTTTGACGCGTAGTCGCGCAGCAACTTCAACTGCGCCGGAGTCGAAAACCCGCCTTTTTTCTGCTCCTCAGAAGAGACGCGGGCGTAAATGACTACTTGTTTTCGCTGATTCATTCGGGCTGTTCCTTCTCGGCGTTCGGTGAATTCGCCGTCGCCTGCATTTTACGGCATTTGAGAGCTAAATAAACGCTCGATCGGTGTCACTATTAGATGAAGGAGGCGCTTAGCTCTCCTAGCACTCCAAATTCACGATCAACGCCCCGTCTTTCGACGAGCTCACTGCGAGTTACTCGAAGGCCGGGGCTTTTTTCGTATCCACCCACCTTTGAAAGGAGGTTCTGATGACCACCGTTTTGATCGCAGCCAGCAGCACGCTGGTTGTGATAGTCACCTTGGCCTGGGCCAGAGAATTCCGATTGCGACGAGCCCTGCAATCGTTGTTGTCACGAGTTTTTAACCACTGGAGTTCTGCCAATGAAACTGACGATTCCGCTGCCTCGACTCACCGCTCACCTGGTACCGCTGGCTCTTCTGGCGGCCATCGGGTGCAGTAAGTCGCCTGATTATCGGGACCAGCGCTTGGCTGAAATGGCACAGCAAACGGTTTCCGAGCAAGTCAAGCAGAACGATCGCATGGCCGACCAGGCCGAAGCGGTCGTTGCTGAAAGCCATCAGCTGGCTGAGGCAGCTAAGGAACTGGTCGAGCGGGATGCCGAAGCTCGTCGTGAGCTGATCGCAGCCCAACAGGAACTGACAACCCAGCTGAACGATCAGCAGTCAGCGGTTGATGCAGGCCGACAACAGCTTGAGCAGGATCGACGAGAAATTGCTGAGCAGCGACATCGTGATCCGATCATCGCAGCTGCGATCAGTAATTTCGGTTTGATCATCGCCTGTCTGGCTCCACTGTGCGTCGCTGGGTGGATCATCCACCGGATGCAGGCCCAAGAGGCAGACCATGCCGCTGTTGCGGAGCTGCTGACGCTGGAGTTCACCAGCGACCGTCCAAGGTTGTTGCCCAGCCCAACCATGCAGCGACCACGGATAACCGTGACGAGTGGATCACCACAGCCATCGAACGGGCATTCACAAAATACTGTCACCACGATCTTGACATAGCCATCGTCTCTTACGGGACATCGAAGCCCGTGGTCTCTGACTTAGTTGCTCGATGTTCCGGCTGATCAATCCGCTGTGATCAATCCGCTGTGATCAATCCGCTGTGATCAATCCGCTGTGATCAATTGCCGTCAAACGATTTGATCGATGAAGCAGGCACTTGGAAGGTATTAAAAGTTGAGATAGTCGCTAGAGCAGCGTGAGTTCCCGATTCTTGTCTCATGGAACCATTCTCTACTAGTCAAACTCAGAACGCAGCTGGTGCTAAATGACTTGACGGAGATCCAAAGCCGGTGATGTGAGAATCATATGCTGCGAATACTTCATCTCGATCGCATCAATGACCACCCTATGGGCACTACAATCTCGGTTTTCATCTAACACGCAATCATCTGTCTCGGGGATCAAATTGAATCAAGAACGAGCGCATATGGAAGCCTTGTCTTGGCGGATACTTACCGAGACGGCGAGGAAAAGCCCTGAAAGACTAAGGATCTACGAACTTCATTCCGGTGGAGGGCAATACGACGCTTTATCATTATTCACCCGTAGGCCTCAAGCGGTTATGTCACACAACTGACCAATAAATCAGAGACTTTATCACACGAGCCGTTTCTCGCCGCAAGAAGAAAAGTGTGCCATCGGGTTGTAACGCACTGATCGCGGTAGGAACGGCCCTCTCGGGCCACCCCCCGCACAGATCCGTACGTGAGTGTCGACCTCATACGGCTCCTGCGTTGAATCGAGCGCGAAAGTTGTCGGTCGGGTAGCCATGGAGGATCTGCGGTTCGGGAAGGTGATGACGGGTCAGGCGGTGCATACGTGACCAGTTCCAGCGATGGCGTTGCCGGCAGGCGCTTCGCCATGCTTTCGCGGTGAATCGTGAACTAGCCAGTCCGAATGACCTCCGTTTATTCCGCTTCGGTACTCGGACGAGGTCGGCCTCGCCGACGTTCTTCTTCGCTGAGTTCCTTTCCTCGACGGACTCCGCTGCGTAATCAGCCTCCGCGTTGTTCGCCC
>JARGNK010000089.1:0-2844 GCA_029213145.1 Rubripirellula sp.
GCGGAAACAGAAAATGCGATGCAGGTTGCGATGGCCAAGGCGGAAGCCGATCGAAACGCCGCCGAAGCTGACCGCGCCGCTGCTGTTGCCGAACGAAAAGCTGCTGAAATTGCCAAAGCGAGCGCGTCGGTCCAACTCGATGAGGCGATGCAGCACCGGGAATTCGCTTCCGCTGCACGACTCGAGGCAGAAGCTGATCACTTGGCGGCGAATGAGACTCGGGAAGAAGCAATGATCGCACAAACCGAAGCTAAGAGACTGCGTGCCGATGCAGTGAATCAATTAACGGCGGCCAAAGCAGCGCAGATTGCCGCTGCTGCCGATCGGGATACCGCGAAAAAGATGCTTGAGATTGCTGAGAAGGCTCGCAACGAAGCTGAGACTCAGAATGCCCTCGTCGCAGTGGTCAAGGCCGAAGCTCAGGCCAAAGCTGCTGAAGCAGCCAAGCAAATGAAAGAGGCTCAGCAGTTGAAAACGGAAATCGAAAGCCTGTTGGCTGCAGCGAAGCAGATGCAGGATGAGAATGCTCAGGCAAACGTTGATTTAATGGAACGTCAAATTGCCTTCCAGCAAAGGGTTGCGGACGCGCAGTCTACCATCGAATTGGCAGCGAAAGTCAAAGCGGAGGCAGAAGAAACGCGAACCCTGGCAATGAACATTAAGCAGGAAGTCGATCGCGCCGCAGCAAATGCCAAGAAAGAACTTGCGGCGGCAGAGCAGATGCGAATAAAGACCGCGAAGATGCTGCAAGCCGCAATCGCTGAGAAAGAAGCGGCCATCAAAGAACAAGCGGCCGCTGAAGCTGCACTTGTCGCAGCGGAGCAGGAAAAACTCGCTTCCGCCGATGCCATCATGGCAGCCAAACTCGCGAAGCAGCAAACGGCTGAGGCAAAAGAAGAGTTGGTCGCGCGTCAGAAGCAAGTCACCGCAGATCTTGAGCAAATCACTCAGCTGAAGAAGGCGGCTGAGAAACGGATCGTCGTTGCCCAGAATCGTGAGCGAGATGCGAAGCGAGCACAGGAGGAAACGGCTCGTTTCCAGGCCTCGCTTGCTGATCAGATGGCTTCACTCAATGCGACCCGAGACGAGATTGAGGTGAGCCGTGTTGCCGTCGAAGCTGCAAAGACCGACGTCGAAGCAGAAAAGGCAGAGGCTGTCGCGATTCAAATCTCGGCTCAACAAGCCGAACAAGCTGCCGCCGAGGGGTGGAGCTGTGTATTGGAAGCTGTCTGCGAACTGCGTGAAGCACGCACCGAAATCGAGATGGCGAAAGCCGCAGCGGGTGAAGCGACTGGGCAAGTTGCCAATGAAGAAGCGGAGACGCCAGCGACTCGGGAGGAAGCCGTTTCTTCGGAAGAAACAACGCAGCCCGCGAACCTTGAAGAGGGTGCCGAGGCACCCGTCGAAGTTGCAAGTAACGCGAGATAATCGCACCCCTGGCAATCAAACGGTTGCACCAGAGCAGCATCGGTTCTCCCTGCCAGTATGCTGCTCCTCCCAAGAAATCAGCAGGCTGACCTCCCAATCGGTTTGCTGGCCTTTCTTGCCTGGTGCTTTCAGCGAATGATTGGCACTCCAGGGGTTGCCGATTGATGATGCTTCCCGACACCTTCCGTCGGGAAGCATCGGGCTGTTGCCACAAGTGGATCGAGGGAGGTCTGACCCGCGGCCTTAAATGAGTTGGCCCGAACAGGACTCGTCCGCCTGCTGGCAATTCACCCGCCTGTTTCTAAACGCGGGATTTCAATCGATCTCTCGATGATGCACGCGAGATTTCGACCGTGACGAGGCGGTTGCGAAACGTGACATTCGCTTTCACTCACAATGGCATGAAATCGAGGACGCTGGCCACCAAGAGGAAGCTGGTCACCAAAGGCGAGTCGCTGGGCATCCGATGGACTGAAGAGTTGATTGACCGCACGATCAGTCCGTGAATGGATTACGGATGCGATGGATCGTTTCGCTCCATTCAATTTTGAGGTTTTGCCGCGAAGTCGATGCCATCCTCCTGAGCCGTGGTTCAAACACAGGCAGCCATGGGATTCTTTCCATTCAGGGAATCCTCTCGCTGCATTTCGTTTGCAGGAATCTGGAGTTTCATCGGTTCTGGTCGAGGGATGCAAATCATTCGTTCTCACCCCGTTAAATCGCAGATCGGGAAACCGCAGATCGGGAAACCGCAGATGATGGTCAACTCGCGTTTGCGCGCGCAAATAAACGCCGTGTGGATTTTCGTTTCCAGATAAATCCATCGAGAACGTAGTGCGTGATTTGAGGGACAGCCAACAGAGGAACAAGGATCAAATCGAACCGCTCGAGATGCCAGGCCGGGCCAAAAAGCCAACCCCGCTCATGCCAAAGTCCACAGTCCCATAGTAACTCTTCTGCGTAAGCCAAGACCCAAACCGTCCCCAGGAAAGTCCCGATCTTCGGCCAGCGTCTGGCCGATTGATTTTGTCGTCCGAGGCAACCGAACCAGTAAACCAAAACCATGTAGGGAATGCCGTGGATGATCACATTCGTCACGGTAAACGCATAGTCAGAATTGAATTGAATGATTCCAACATACCAGCAGATCGCCGTCGTGACCAAAACGATATCTTTTCCAGGATTCCATCTCCCCAAAACGATCGCGCGATAGATCGAGCGGCCAGCGTAGAGCCCAAGCGAAATCCAGTAGATCGGTGCCGCGATGGTGACAAAGACCGAAGGCAATTCTGCGAAGGCACCGCAAGCAATCACGCAGTCGCTGCAGAATTCATCCCAAATTGGGCAAGTGTCTCACTCAATCACCCGTCTCTTGCTCAATCACCAGTCTCTTGCTCAATCACCAGTCTCTTGCTC
>JARGNK010000089.1:2944-32567 GCA_029213145.1 Rubripirellula sp.
GTCTCTTGCTCAATCACCAGTCTCTTGCTCAATCACCAGTCTCTTGCTCTATCGCTTCGGTCGAATCTATCGGTTCAGTTCGCTCAGGCGATGCGGTGGCGGCATTGAGTGTTGCCAGGTCTCTTGTCAATCGCCGTTCAACAAACTCAACATGCAATCGCAGATTGTAGAATTCTTGCATGTATGAAAGTGGAACGTTGCTCAAATCGTCTAGTTCGCCTTCCATGGTCAAAAGCGTTTTCTCATGTTTATGCAGCATTTCGACATCTGCCTGAGACCGCAAATCGATTTCGATTCCACGCAAGATTTCGTACCAGCGATAGATCCGTGAACGAATCCGCCAGCGGTACAGTGGCGGCGCGATTCGGAAAAGAGGAAGCAGCAGCGTTAATGCGGGCAGGAGCAGGATTTTGCCACGATCAACAGCAGATGCGACCCAAAACGGCAAATACTTCTGCAGAAAAGGTGGCCCATCGTCAAAATACATTCGCGCTGACTCATTCAACGGAAACTCAACAAATTCCGCCGAAGGAAGCCGCCCCCGTTGAAGTAGACTGCCATCGCTGGAGTGCGTTTCCGTCGCTGCGCCAAGCAAGAGTGGAATCAATGCATCGTGCAATGCGCTGGTTGCAACCAGGTTGGCTGCCGGTGCAATCATAAGGATGTCCGACCGAGGCAGATCATGCTCCAGGTCGATCACGCCCTGCGCTAAAATGACAGACGTCAAGAAAGGATGACGCCGAGCATAAGCGGCATGCCGCTCAAAGTTCATCAAGCGAATCGCATCATCGGCAATCAGTTCCCCGATCATATCTGTGCTGGGGGAAGTGACAAAAAACGCCGCATCCACCTGCCCCTGTTCCAATTGCGTTTTAGCATCGGAACCCCCAATGCTGACAAGCGTTGTGTCAGCAGAGTTGCTGATTCCATTGTCACCAAGCAACAGCATTGCCATCGACGCGGTCCCGCTCCCGAGCTGTCCGATTGCAATGCGTTTGCCCCTTAAATCTCGCAGATCAGAAAAGGGTTCCTCACTTCGATAAAAAAGCCAAACCGGCTCGAAATACAAACTTGCCAGCGATTCGAGGTTGCCTGCTTCAGTCGCAGTTGGCGGCGCGGTTCCGCCTTGAACGATTGCCAAGTCGACTTCGGGGTCGTTCTGTAATACTTGATAGTTTTCGATCGAGCCATTTGTCTTACGCAGTTCGAGGGTCACGCCATTGCTGCGTAGATTTGCAGCGTACGACTCTGCAAACTCGTGATAGGCAGCATCCTCGGAACCGGTGACCATGACGATCGTCTTCGGAGGAGCGGGCTGGATGAAAAACCAGGCCAGTGCAAATCCGGTCATGACAACCAGAAAGCCGCCACCCCAAATTTTCAACAACAATCCTTGAAACTGACCTCGCGTCTCGCGGAAGTGCTTGATCAATAGGCGGTCGCCGCGAAGACTCATGATTCCTCGTCCAAGTTATCGCTGTTCATGACCCTGCTCACGGTCAAGTACTCCAGTGAAATGAATCAGTGCGACTGGGTCGCTCTGATTTTCAATGTGACGCGAAGGTACAATTGCGATGTCATCGACCTTGCCGCCGAACCAATGCGGTCGTCACCACGCCCAGAGTATAACGGCCTGAGCCGAGTCTGTTATGCATTTACCATCTTGCCTAAATCGGAATGCTCTCACGGTGAGGACACTGTTTATGATTGGGGTGAGGTTCATTACAGTCTTGTGGATCGTATCGTCATCAAAGTTCGCGCCTATGATCAAAGGCGTCACTGCTAGAAAAAGTCTGACGAAAGATTCGGTTCGACCATCGTTAGAAAGGGTGGATCGCGTGTTCCGCAGAAGATCGTTCTTGATTAAATCGAATACGGCCTGTTGATTAGGTGTTAGTGACGAGGTTCATTCCCTCTCGGCCTCGATAGGTCAGCAGCAATGCTCCCTTGGCGGCACATGCTTCGAACACGGCTTCAAAAAAACCATGTTCACCGGGCCAGGGGAAGGCGAAGAATAGATCAAATTCATTAAGTTCCCGGCCGATCGATTCGTAAATGTCATCTTCTTCGGTGCTTACGTTTTCGACTTCGGCGGCGATTTCCGCCAGTCCTTCGACTCCTCGGGGCACGAAACTGCCGCAATAAAAATCAGCTGCGTTTCCAAGTCCCGCTGCGACCTGATTCGCTTGTTCCACCAAACGCGGCTCAATCTCGATGCCAACCGATTCCATGCCTCGCAATGCGGCCAGCATCGCGCCGACCCCAAACCCAGCGCCGAATTCACAGAACCGATTGCCCGCAAGTAAATGACTTTGTTCGATCCAGGTTATCGCTTGATCAAGCAGATGAAAGTCACAGGTAACGAAGTTCTCGATGACCGTTTGGTCAGCCAGCATGAAGGCTTCAATCGCATCATTAGCGGTATCGATCAGGTGTTCCGCACCTTTCGCATAAGGAAGCCGATTGATCGAATCGGGGATGTCAATGGTTTGCAGAGTCATAATTGCTGCAGGCTCAATTCGCTCGAATACGCTGTCCGTCGTCACTGAGTGCGAACAGCTGTTGTTCATTTTCATCGACGACTTGGTTTACCTGCTCGGTTGTGATCTTCTTGCCCGATGCGTTCGCGTTTTTAACGAGCTCTTCGACGTTCAGGAAGCCTTCCTCATCGAGCTTCAAGCCAATCGAATGTGGTTCATGGCGAAGAATGTACGTTAAATACTTGCTGATTTTGGTGAGTCGCTTGTTCATCCGCGCAGTCTAGCGAAAAAAACGTCACTTGGAATCGCCACGTGCAAACTTTGTTCCAGCCCGACGATTACTGGGGATCGTATCGGGAAGAGGGCGGGCGGCGACCTGCTTTGTTGTGGAGCATGGTGACGGTCAAATTTCTTATTGGAAATCGGCTCGGGGTTCCATGCGTAGGTTGCCTCCTCGAGAGCCCTGCCGATTTCCTGGCAAAGGTTTTTCCGACGCTTCGCCACACGCTCCCTTGCGTCAGTCTGGCATCTCTTTGGCCAGTGGATGAACACCCGGACGAACGAAGCCCTTGCAGGTAGGGGGCCCGGTCGCCGCAAGAGAAAACATGGGAACAAAGTATCCCGTCGAGCATTTGCTGAGGGGCTAAGAGCCAACTGTGCCCAGGCGTGAGTCACGCGCATCAAAAAACTGGATCGGCAGAATCCGTGCGGTTGGCAACGCGATCAAACAGCACCAAAGATGGAATTTTCAAGCACACCAGTGCTGTCAGCGAACGATTCCGACTGGATATCCATCGAACGAAGGATACTCAGATACAAATTGGACATTCGCGTTTCACCCTGCCGCCAGTATTGACCGTGCTTCAGGCCCATGTTGGTTCCACCCGCGACAAGCGTGGGCAAGTTCTTTGAGTAATGGGTTGTGCTGGCACCGCTGCCAAACAGCAATAATGTGTTGTCCAACACGGTGCCATCGATATCCTGATACTGTTGCAGACGTTTCATAAAGCCGGCGATTTGCTGACTGAGAAACAAGTCGTATTTGGCAAAATCGAGCTGACCGACTTTGTCACCAGCATGTGACAGTTGGTGGTGTGTCCTGCTCAGGCCAAGCTTCAAAGGAAACGTATCGCTGATCCCCATGCCATCTTCACGATTCAGCATGAAGGCGACGCTGCGGGTGATGTCCGCATCAAACGCGAGTGAAATCAAATCGAACATGTTCCGATAATATTCACGCGGATCCTCCTCTTTCTGCACATCAAGATTCAGATGCGAGTGGTCCTGCTCTTTAACGGGAACATCAATCCATTTTTCCGATGCGATTAAGCGCGATTCAATTTCGTTGAGCGACGCGAGGTACTGATCCATTTTTCGACGATCAGCCGCACCGAGTTGCTGATTGAATCTCCTCGAACTCTCAAGTACGGCATCAACCAGTTTGACCTTTGCTCGCAGTTTTTCGCGCTGAGCCTGCATTGAATTCTGATCCACCCTGAATAGGCGATCAAAGACTCGTCGAGGGCTGTTCTCCGCGGGGATTGGCCTCCCTTGCAAGTCATAGGAGATGGTTCCGGTCCGCGATAGAAAACCTACTCCCGCATCAATCGAAAGCACGAGCGACGGTTGTCGGCAATATTGTTTGGTGTGCTGGGCGATGACTTGGTCGAGTCCTGCGGTGTTGTAAGTCTCACGCGTCGAATCATGCAATGGTGCGCCTGTCAGCCACATGTCCGAGCAAGTGTGTGGGTCTGCCTTGATTCCATTTTCATGGTAAAAGCCACCCATGAAACTGAGATGTTTCCGAAACGGTTCGAAGGGAAGTGTGGATTCACCGAACTCGAATCTTCCTGATTCTTCCTTTCTCGGAAACCAGCTCCATTCATCAATCCCATGGTCAGTCTTTGGCAGGGACATTCCGTTGGCGGTATAGATGGCGCAGAAACGTTTCGGCGAATGCTTGGTGACTTCGCTTCCCATGGCTTCGAGCAGCGGTAAGGCTAAAGCCGCTCCAGCAATTCCCCGCAGGATTTCGCGACGCTGGATCTTGGGTGGATCGAACATTGGCTTTCTTTCCAGGACCGGAGGGGTAGCGGGATTCAGAGGGTCGGACTTACTTTTTCAGAAATGAATCGCACGTGACAACGTACTGGATGATGTCGAGCATCCCGTAGTTTCTTATCTTCAAGTCCAGGCACTCTTGCTGAAGCTGCCGCTCTTCATTGTAAGACAAGCTACGACCAATAGCATAGATTAAAAGGTGTCGTGTGACGCTGTACGCGACACTGTCCATTCTGTCATTGGCGAGATGGGTTCTCAAATCGTTAAGGTTTTCGACCTCGTGCCCGTCTGGCAGTTGCGAGGTGGCATCGATGCGATTGTTCACGAACAGGCCTCCCGCATCGTATTGCTCAAACGCAAGGCCCCACGGATCAATTCCGCGATGGCACTTCGCGCAATTCTTGACGCTCCGATGCTGCTTCAAACGCTCCCGTAGGCTGAGGCCACGATCATCCTTGAGTTCAGGAACATTGGGTGGTGGGTCATCGGGTGGTTCCGCGATGATTTTCCTCGCAAACCAGGCTCCCCGTTTTACCGGGTTGGCTTCGCTACCGTCTGAGAGCCCTGCCAGCACCGCGGCCTGAGATAAGATCCCACCGAGATGGGCTTGGTTGTGGACGATCGGCATGAATTCAAATCCGCTGTCGACCTCGTCGGCAAGGCCGTAGTAGTTGGCGACAATTTCATTGGCGACGATAAAGTCGGATTGAATCAGATTCTCGACTGATAAATTCTGCCGAAACAGATGTTCAAGGAATCTCGCGGGCTCTTGGCGCAACTGCCGCCTGACCGTCTTGGTTAAACG
This sequence comes from Rubripirellula sp., assembly GCA_029213145.1. Taxonomy (GTDB): domain Bacteria; phylum Planctomycetota; class Planctomycetia; order Pirellulales; family Pirellulaceae; genus Rubripirellula. The sequence continues at coordinate 8,291 of JARGNK010000089.1, forward strand.
TGGGTAGCGTCTACGACTGGTTTCTACCACGTCAAATTTGTCGAGGCTGAGCCACTGTTCAGCAAACTGATTTGAAAACCTTCGAAAACGCGTATCCTGAACCATGCGGGTGATTTCTTCCTGCAGGTTCTGTTTCAATTTCCCTGAAGCAGCCACTCGCGTCAGGTGATCATCGGGCGGACCATTCCAAAGGAAAAACGACAGCTTGGAGGCCAATTCCATTGCATTGAGATCTTCCGGTTGTGGTCCACCGCTCTGCTCAACAATGAAGAGAAACGACGGTGATGTCAGAATCACCACCAAGGTCTGCTTGATGCTCTCTTGGAAGTCCCGGTGAACTTCATAAAAACTTTCCCACGTTTCCTGAAATCGCTTTAATTCTGTTTCGGTGACTGGCCTTCGAAAGGCTTTAGTTGCAAAGTTCTTGATGATTTCAGTCGAATACTTGTCGGGGTCGTTTCGATGTTTGCTTGGAATGAAGATCCTCTGATGAGATTCAGGAGGCCAGGAATCGTAAAGAGGTCCCTCGAACTCCACTGAACCCACTAGCAGCCTCGGCATATCTCGGCCATCGGTGTATTCGCTGCGGACCGTAATCTCTCGCACACCCGCCAAGTAGTTGTCATTGTTCTTTTCCACAAACGGTCGTGGATAGTTGTTGATTGCACCTTCGAAGACATATTGTTCGAAGTCGTGATTCGAAACCACGTGCGGCTGTTGAATTTGCTGGCAAGTGTGACCGCAATCACGGCGCAGCCCCATGTAGACACCAAGGTTTGGATTTCGCTTTTCGAACGCAACGAACCTTTTGGCCAAGTCACTATCGGGATTCAGCTTTGTGAAAACCAGACGAGGCAGCAACGCCGAATCGTTCCCCGCGGTGACTTCGAGTTCTTGCCGTCCCGCTGGAATTCGCACGGCCAAAAAAGCCGATTCTCCTTGGTTTAACCGAGACGCGAACACACGGTTCGCCAATCGCAACTCAAGCTGTTTTGGGCCGACTTGGGGTGGAGGTTTTGCGAATTTTAGTCCTGGTTCAATCAGGGCCTGCAGTTCGGCCGGTTCCAAAGCACGCCGGTAGATCCGTACTTCATCGATTTGGCCTTTGAACAGTTGCGCATCTTGGATGCGTCCAATGTGGAGATCGACATTTGGATTATCGAGGTTGGTGGCTGCAATGGTACCGGAGGCAACCAGGTAGCCATTGACGTAAAGGTTTGTTTGATTGGTTTGACGTCGCACCACCGCCGCAACGTGTTGCCACTGATTTACTCGGATGACACCCGGCGGCGATGAAATCGAACCATTGTTCTTGTTGTCTGGGGAAACTGTCTCAATACGCAAAACACCTCGGTTGTTTGGCATGTCAAAGTACCAACCGTGAGTCCAGTTGTAGCGACCCAAGCAAACAATGCCTCCCTGCCTTAGTTCGGTGGGCCTGATCCAGGCAGAGACGGTAAAATCTCCTTCGCCAACATTCATCGCATTCACTCTTGGCGCAACCAGCGCTGCCGTCGAGCCATCGAGGAGAAGCGATTTGCTGTTGTGGCCGATAGGAGATTCGGCAGTTGTTGCCGCACCGACTAAATTGCCTGCGAGCTTGCCTGATTCGGAATAGCCTGGGGAGTCCACGCGGGCTGGGGATTCCCCATGAGCTGAGGATTCCGCATGGGCTGGGGATTCCCCATCAAAAGACCAATATCCGATCAGGCCATCGGAAAGCTTGGATTCGTCGGCTGGTGCTTCAATTTTTCCGCGATGTGGTTTCGGGTGAACATCGATCTGATACATTCCCGCCTCGTCAACTTGCAGCACGCGATTTTCGGCGTTGATGAGATGTTGTATCTGATGGTCACGAGCAGACTCTTTGGCGCCGATAGCGGCGGGCTTGATCCCCAAGCCAGTGAGCAACAGCCCGTCCTGGTATTTCGCGGCTTTGACACGAACACGAAAGCGGCCATGTTCGGGTAATTCCCTCAATGCGATTTTGAAATTTGCTTTTGGTCCGTAGGTGCTAGATTCACCGAAAATCTCGCTTGTCGGAATCGACGGTCGCAACAGAAGACCGTTCGGCACAGATCGATAGGGCTTGCCTTTGGGGTAGCCGCCGTCGCCCCTCACGCACGCAAAGACAGCATGGTAGATGCTGCTATAGTCACGCCAGCCACGCACGGTGTTGTTTCCTTGGTAGCCTTCGTTGAACCGATACTGCGTCTGCATCCGAAACGGTCTGAACGCAAAAGGTTTGTTTGCGTCCAATTCGGTGACGACGAAATCCTGGTTGGGCAACAATCGACTGTTTGCACCCAGGATCAACTTTTCGCTGAAGGGTTGTGGGTTGATCGACTCGCCCAGGTCCATGCGAAACTTTTGGATGACAGGGGCAGTTGATTCCTCCACCAAGCTTGCGTCAATCGCCTTTTCGGCAATTTGGAACCACGCTTCGACTTGCAGCGGCGAAGTCAGCAGAGTCTCGGCATCATTGGTGAAGCCATCCCGCGAAAAACCGTCCGGCGGAAGCGTTGCTGCGAAATCTTCTTCGAGCCCCAGAAGTTCCCGCAGCGTGATGCGGTATTGCTCGACGGTCAGGCGTCGAATCGATCCATGCACAGGTTTCTTTCTCGAACCAGCCTCATGTAGTGCAGTTGCGATCCAGCGCAGCATCTGTAATCGCTCGGTCTCGTTGGGCTGCTGCTCGTCATTGGGCGGCATTGATTCCGATCCGATTTGCTCCGAAATCTCCTCCCACAATTTCAAGGATGATTCGGCAAGTCTGCCATCTAATTGGTCGACCCGGATCCCCGACTCTCGTTCCTGCTCGTTGTGACAGCGCATGCAGTGCTGCTGCAGAAACGGCAAGGCGATTTTTGGGAATGCCTCGAATGATCCGCCTTCGCTTTGATCGGTGGGCGTAGCGAAAGTTGCCTGTTGGCAAACCGCCGCGGGCGGGGAAGAACACAGCAATAAACAGAACGCCGTGGCTCTCCAAATGATCCTGTTGTCGATGCGGCGGAGAGATTTCAACATCTCATAAATCGTATGCGGAGGGATTTTGCAGGGTTGTCGTCCCCAAGGTTTGCCTTGTTTTGCGGTAAAACGGGAGGCAGTTGGGCGACCGGGGACATCACGATTGTACCTGAATGGAATGGTGGCAGGCGTTGCAAGTAAAGGCGTGCAAATCCTGTTTCGTAGATTCATCCCACCGATTGCGTTCCGCACAGATCACCCGGATTGCGGTCGGCTGCGGTTTCCCATTGCCGTGACGTGAAAGGTAAGCTGGTGCATCGTTCACGGTCGCTTCAGAGTTGTCTGGATTGCGGCGTTTTGATCTACCAATGTTTTTGGGTATATACGATGCCAACCATCTCTCGAAGAAACGTACTCGCAGGTGTTGGTGCCGGATTTCTTGCCGGTGTTACTCGTAGCAGGGCGATGACACCTCCCGTTCAAGTGGGGGCTTACCGAGCCGTCGATGGCGATGAGCGTGCGCAGATCGATTGGGCCAATCAATTAACGATTACGGTGGGCCAAAAGAAAGGCGACATCGTTGGGCAGGATGACAAAGCGATTCAAGCTGCGGTGGACTACGTGGCACGTCTGGGAAGCGGAACGGTCAAGGTAGGCCCCGGTGTCTATCGCCTGCGAAATTCCATTTATCTGCCATCCAGAATTCGCCTTACGGGGCACGGCGTTGAAAGTGTTCTCACAAAGATCGCGTCGAATCAAGTTGAACTGTCGGCCGATTCGGACTGGTACGACCAGGAAATCACACTCGCAGATGCAGCGGATTTTCGAGTCGGTGATGGCGTAACGTTAACCGGCAATAATCCCCACGATGGCGGCAGCCAGGTTCTCAAACGGACCCTCGTGGCAAGATCCGGAGATCGTTTCAAGCTGAATCAAGGTTTACGCAAAAACCTGTGGATCAGTCAAAAGACGACCTGCGCCTCGCTGTTTCCGTTGTTAACCAGCGAGAACTGCTCGGACGTTGTGATTGAGAATCTTTGCCTCGACGGCAATCGTGCGAACAACGGCAACCTCAATGGAAATTATGGTGGCAACATTTTCCTGCAGGACTGCAATCGCTTCACGATTCGGAACGTTGAAGCTCGGAATTACAACGGAGACGGAATCAGCTTTCAGATCTGTCACGATGTTCATGTCGAAAACTGTCACGTGCATGGCAATCAAGGGAATGGCTTGCATCCAGGTTCCGGCGCTCAGCGACCTATCATGCGTGGTAACTTGCTTGAGAATAACAACATCGGCTTGTTTTGGTGTTGGGGTGTGAAGTACGGACTTGCTGAGAAGAACCGAATGATGGGCAATCGCTCACAGGGTATGTCCATCGGCCACAACGACACGGATAACGTGATGCGTGACAACGATATCTCGCGAAGTGGGAAAGTCGGGATTCTGTTTCGTGACGATTCACGCGGCCAGGATTTCTGGGCCAACCGAAATGTGATCGAAAACAACCGGGTTGTCGACAGCGGTGACGAGAATGGAATCGCGATCGATATCCTTGGCAACACAAAGGATGTCTTGTTGGCAGAAAATACCATTCAGGAAACCCGAGGTCCGGGGAAACGATTGGGAATCCACATCGCCAAGGCCGTCGAACGTTTGAAGCTGCGCGACAATGTGATTGAAGGGTTTCACCAACCGATTTCGGATGACCGCCAGGTGTGACCGTGGTCGCCAGCTTTGACTGTTGAAGTCAGTTTTGACCGATGAAGTCAGTTTTGGCCGTCGTCGTCAGCTTGGTGCGAATGTAAAAGTTGAGGCGATGGGCCGACGGCTTGCTGGGGTGGCTTGCGAGGGCGATTTCCGCGGAATCCGTCGAAGCTGCTTGCCTACCTCACGAGATGGGCAGGGATTAGTTGTGTAGGTCGCAACCCTTGCATTCGGCTGCAGTCAATTCTGAGAACCAAAGGAGATGGCGTCAGCATCGGGCCCTGGGGGGTTTGTCTGAGCAGAACGCTGGTCGCTTACTTTTTAATTTCGACGTCGTTGGGTCCGTCGCATTTGAGGGTGGCGTTGACGATGTGTCGTTTTTCCAGCAGTGGTACCACTAAACACATTTCAGATCGACGAGGATGCGCCCGAGCAGACGGTCAATTTGGAGAGTATTCACGCGGGCGGCGGCGAAGGTGAACTAGTTTTGACATACCCTGGCGTTTCGTCAGGTCGCGATCCGATCGAGGCTTCTGCCGGGTTTTATGAGATGCCGCTGTCGATTGAATCTGTGCCGCGACAACGGTTAGGCAGTCGCCCGTGTTGGTTCTCTAGCAAGCAAGCTGATTCGATCCAATCAGACCATGAGCGTGCCAAATCAGAAGAAGAGATTGGCATTGATTCTCTCGGTTCCGTGGATCAACTGTTCGGTGATGAACAATTTCTGGAGACTGTGCTTCTGAAGACTCGGTAACTTATCTCAAGGCTTTTCAGATGCCGTTGCGTCACGCACACGCTTGAGGTGTTCGGGTTTCAGCGACGTGAGCCCCGACAACCCTTGGAAAGCTTGGGTGGGAACGCTTGGGGACGTACCGCTTGGGGACAGTCGTGTTTGGTGGACAGAGTTTGGCGAAGGGAGCTGCGAAGCAACTCAATCGCTGGTCTCCAATCGTCACCTCCCGTCGGTGCATCCTGAATCAACGCGGTGATGCAGAAGATTGACGCAGAATCTCCGTGCATCTAAGTTTAGGTGGCCGGCTAAATATAGCTTTGAAGTTATCGGGCGAAATATCGTGATTCGGGACAGAGGGTGCGATTTCATGGCACTGATGATGATGCGGCAAACAACCGCTGATCTCGATGGTGATCTTCCAGCACCTGCGGCTGCCAAAACGATGGCCGTGATTGAGGCGGTGGGGCGGAAGGCGGATGGCTTGACTCAGGCAGAAGTGGTCAAGGCGACCGATTGTTCTGCAAATCTGGTGTTTCGAGTGCTCAGTACATTGGAATCATTGGGCTATATGATCCGTCGAGAGGAGAGTCGGCGTTACGTGCTGACTGGTCGTCTGTTGGAAAGCTGTCAGCCTCGGGCGATGGACAAAAGCCTCGTGCTCTGTGCGCGTCCTGCGATGGAGTGGTTACGCGATCGATCACGGGAAACGGTTCAACTGATGATCCGGACCGGCAACCGGGGAATGGTCCTGGACCAGGTTTCGGGATTGGAGCCAGTTCAGGTGATGGGGCAAATTGGAATGCAGGTCCCGCTCTACTCATGTGCGCCCGGAAAGGCGATTCTGGCAGCGTTGTCCGAAGCGGAGCTAGATGACTGGTTGGCCGCGACAACCCTTAAATCGTTCACTGAAAACACAAAGGTGATTCGCGCTGAGCTGCTGAGTGATCTTGAACGGTCTCGCCGGCGTGGTTACGCGGAAGAATGGGAAGAAGGCATCGAAGGGATTCGCTGTGTCGCAGCGCCGATCCTTGACGCTTGGGATCGTCCCGTAGGGGCGATCACAGCGATGTCGCCAGTTATGCGACTGCCACGCAAACGGTTTGCGGAATTAGGGCAATGGTGCGTTGAAGCAGCGGCACGCGTCCGCAAGGAGCTCTTGACATGATTCAGCTAACATGGAACCAAACGAGATTGGGATGGCGATTTGCAGCATTGCTTATCATCGCAAGCTGGATGCTTGCGATACATCAGGCACAAGCGATCGACTTTGACAAGCAGATAGCTCCGATCTTGGTGTCACGTTGTCTGGAATGTCATCGGGGTGACGAACCGGAAGGCGGGTTAGATCTCACCGAATTGGAACAGGTCATAAAAGGCGGCGAAAGCGGCCCAGCTATTCTCGTCGGAGATGCAGCCGACAGCCTGTTGTGGGAACGTGTCAGTACTGACGAGATGCCACCCAAGCATCCGCTCACCATGGCAGAAAAACAAGTGTTGGAACGGTGGATCGATGAAGGAGCCAAATGGGGTGCTGCTCCGTTGGATCTGTTTTCCATCACGACGGACATTCGAGCCGGCCGCGACTGGTGGTCGCTGCAGCCATTGCGGAATGTGAAGCCACCAGTGGCTACGTCAGACTGGGGCCGCAACGAGATTGATAACTTCGTCCATGCAACTTTGATCGCCAACAAGCTGGAACCATCGCCAGAAGCAGACAAACGCGTGTTGATTCGTCGCCTGTCGTACGATCTGATCGGCTTGCCTCCGACGCCTGGGCAGGTTGATGCGTTCATCAATGATGAATCCGAAGATGCGTATGAGACGCTTGTTAACGAGTTACTGGCTTCGCCCCATTACGGCGAACGTTGGGGACGGCACTGGTTGGACGTTGTGCATTTTGGGGAGAGCAATGGCTTCGAATACAATCAGCCGCGTAACAACGCCTGGCCCTACCGCAATTGGGTCGTCGATGCCTTGAACGCGAATATGCCGTATGACGAATTCGTCCGCCAGCAAATTGCTGGTGACATCCTCGCGCCGAATTCGGGTGGAACGATTGCTGTGGGCTGCCTGGTAACGGGGCCGCACAACACAACGAAGCCTTCCAATGACACGATGCGCAATACGATGCGTCAGGACGAAATGGAGGACCTTGTCGGCATGGTCAATCAGACGTTTCTCGGAATGACCACCAATTGTGCACGTTGCCACGATCACAAGTTCGATCCAATTCCGATCGAGGATTACTACAGCATGGCATCGGCTTTGGCCGGCGTCGAGTTTGGCGAACGCAAGGTCCAGTTCGACAAGGAAGCCGCTGAAAAGGAGACGCAGGCGAAGGCACAAATTCAATCTTTGCAAAGCGAATTGACAGCCTTGGAGAGCAGAGCTCGCGAAGCTGCAGCAAAAAACCTTGAAACAGAAACAACGTCGAGGCCAGATCTGAAGCCCCTGGCTGCATGGAATTTTGATGAGGATCTCAAGGACCACGTTGGCACGTTGGACGTCACATTGGTCGGCGGCGCAAAACAGGAGTCCAACGGGCTGATCGTGGACGGCAAGAATGCCTTCGCAAGAACGAAACCGCTCGCCAAGCCGCTCGCGGAAAAGACGCTCGAGGCCTGGATTCAAGTTACTGATTTGAACCAGCGGGGAGGCGGCGTCATTTCGGTGCAGACGACCAACGGTATTCTTTTTGACGCCATCGTCTACGGAGAGCGAAATGCGAAACGTTGGATGGCAGGCAGTGAGGGCTTCAAACGCCACCAACCATTTGCTGCAACCGATGAAACCGATAGCAAAAACCTGGTTCACGTGGTCATCACCTATTCGGCCGACGGCACGATTACCGGCTATCGCAACGGCGCTCCCTATGGCAAGCCGTACAAAAAGAGCCTCCAATCCTACGCTGCAGCGACAACGGAAATTGTCTTTGGCCTGCGACATGGGACAACGGCGGGCGGAAATCGGATGTTCAATGGAACGATCGCACGCGCCCGACTTTATGATCGAGTCCTGACGGCAGCGGAAGTAATGGCTTCCGCGCAGTCGAACGGCGGAGGCATCGTTTCGGAGGAGCAACTTGTCGCACAGCTAACGACCGAGCAGCGTGAGCACCGAGCCACGTTGAATCGACAGATTCAGCAAGCTCAGACCACCTTGAACAGTCTCAAGCCGGCCAAGGTGTGGACGGTCAAACCAATCCGTGCCGCGACGGTTCGCGTTCTCAATCGCGGCAATGTTCTCGATGCTGGTGAAGTTGTGACACCACGCGGCTTGTCAGCGATCAAGACAATCGATGCAGACTTCGGGTTGGCCTCAGATGCCGGCGATAAAGAGCGTCGATTAAAACTTGCTCATTGGATCACCAGTCCCGAAAACCCACTCTTCGCTCGAGTCATTGTCAACCGAGTTTGGCACTATCATTTCGGCGCTGGAATCGTCTCCACACCGAATGACTTTGGCTTCAATGGGAGCAAGCCGACCCACCCTGAACTGCTTGACTGGCTGGCAGTCGATCTGCAAGCAAATCGCTGGAGTCTTAAGCATCTCCATCGCTTGATTGTGAATTCTGCGACCTACCGTCAATCCTCTGCGATGAATGCCAGCGCGGCTGCACTCGACGCCGAAAATCGTCTGCTGTGGCGAAAGAGCCCGGTGCGGATCGAGGGCGAGGTGCTGCGGGATTCAATGCTGTCGATCGCCGGCAAGTTGGACGCAACCATTGGCGGCAAAGGGTATCGCGATATGCGAGAGTATAAGTTCAAGGGCAGTCATTTCTATGATCCGATACCGCAAACCCAAGACGAACAATTCCGTCGCACGATCTACCGGTTCAGCCCACGCGGTGCCAAGCGAACCATGCTCGACACCTTTGATTGCCCAGATCCCTCTGCGGTCACTCCGAAACGTGCGGAGACGACGACTCCGTTGCAGTCGTTGTCATTGATGAACAATGCGTTTGTTTTACTGATGGCAGATGCGCTGTCCGCGCGACTTCAGTTGAACAACAGTGCCGCGCAGGCTCAGGTACGTGAACTGTTCCGGTTGGCCTATGGCCGAGAAGCCGGAGAAAAAGACATCCGTCTGGCGACTCCATTCATTCAAGAACACGGACTGGCGGCTTACTGCCGCGTGATCTTCAACAGTAACGAGCTGCTTTATGTCAGATAACAAGTTGGTCACTTCCCGTCGTGAACTGCTCGCATTCGGGTCCTATGGACTCACCGGAGCCGCGTTGTCGAGTCTTGTGGCGGGACCTGTGTTGGGCGGATCGCATCCAACGCACTTCAGCCCGAAAGCCAAGCGGGTCATTCATGTATGCCTGATGGGCGGTATGAGCCACTTGGACAGTTTCGACTACAAACCGGGGTTGGCAAAATTACATGGGAAGGAATTGCAGTATGAGGAGCGGCCAGCGACCTTCTTCAACAAGATAGGTTTGATCCGCAAGAACGACTGGTCGTTTCAGCAGCGTGGCGAGAGCGGATTGTGGGTGTCAGATCTTTTCCCCCATCTGGCGAGCGTGGCAGATGAGCTAACGGTGATCAAATCGATGGTTGCGGATTCCGCGAATCACACGCCGGCAACCTTCCAGCAGAACACGGGCTTTCAGTTAAATGGTTTCCCGGTAATGGGTTCGTGGATCTCGTACGGCCTGGGGGCGGAGACCGAGGATTTGCCAGCCTATGTGGTCCTTCCCGACTCACGCGGTTATCCGGCTGGCGGCACCATCAATTGGTCGAACGGTTTCTTGCCCTCGGTACACCAGGGGGTTGCCTTCAATAGCAAAGGCACGCCAATCCCTGATCTGTTTCCACCCGAGGGTGTTTCTCCGAGCACCGACAAGGCGAGCCGGAAATTACTTGCCCAACTGAATCAGGACGACCTTTTACGTAACGGTGCCGAGGACGCGTTGCTGGCACGGATTCGAAGTCATGAACTGGCCGCTCGCATGCAACTTACCGTGCCGGAGGTTGCCGAATTGGTCGGCGAAACGGAAGCGACGAAGGAGATGTATGGGCTCAATCGCAAGGAGACAGCGGACTTTGCCAAAAACTGTCTTTTGTCGAGACGTCTGCTGGAAAAAGGCGTGCGTTTTGTGCAGGTCATATCTGGCGGTTCGTTTGGCAGTCCAAGGATCAACTGGGACGGACACGAAGATATGGTTCGCAATCACAACCGCGAAGCGATTCGCGTGGATCAGCCCGTCGCAGCCTTGATCCAAGACCTCAAGCAACGCGGAATGCTCAAGGATACCCTCGTTCTGTTCACCACGGAATTTGGCCGGACGCCCTACACGCAGGCGGGAGACGGGGTGCTGGGAACGGGACGCGACCACAATATGTATGGATTCTCGGTGGTGATGGCTGGAGCCGGTCTGAAGCCTGGATTCTCTTACGGCGAAACGGATGAAGTTGGCTGGAAGGCCGTTCAGGACCAAGTGCCTTGGCACGACTTCCACGCCACGCTGCTACACCTGTTAGGGATGGATCACGAGCGGTTGACCTTTTACCACAACGGAATTCAGCGGCGGTTGACCAACGTGCATGGGAACGTCATCAGTGGCGTCTTGGCCTGAGCAAGAATGTATTTGGTCTCTTGGGTCGCTGGAACATGCAGGATGCCAACTGGACCGTGGCTCCGCGAGTCACGGAGGAACATCCGCAGCGCGATAAGGGCCAAGTGCAGCGTTTAATGCACTTAGCGTTTAGGGATAGTTAGCGCTCAGGGATAGTTAGCGATTAGGGACAGACATTGGGGACAGGTAGCCCGCCGATTGGGGACAGGCATTGTCTTGCAGAAGAATCAATCGCTGTCCCCGAACACGTCCCCAAACACCTATCCGTAAACATGGAAGTACCTGAGCGATTACGGTGAGGATCTCAACGACTCCGCGAAAAAGCTGACGGTTTCCTATCAAGCCCGCGTATCTGCCGAAATCCGACAGGTTATGTTGCGGGAACACATCGTTGCCCGGGAATTCTCGCGTTTGCGGTATCTCCATCTGCTTGCCGAGCTATTTTTAATCTGCCGGTTCGAATTCAGTCATTCGTGCCCGTGAATGCCCATGTCGATCGCTCCCAGCCAATCATCTGCTCTGCCCCATGCCGCCAGTCACTCCGGCGCCGAATTCTTTTGTCAACAACTGAGCCAGCTCGATCCCGATTTGCCTGTTACGGATTCCCGGATTCTTGTTGCTGATTGCGGGGCCGGACATGAGGCCGCTCTCATTGGGCGACTGCAGGAGGCGGAGGTTAATGCTGTCGATGTGACCGATCAGTTGAAGGAAGAATTTCGGAACTGGCCAGGCTTGCATTTTCAGGTTGGCACCGTTTGCGAATTGCCTTTTGCCGATGATTCATTTGATGCGGGTTTCTACCATCCTGTCATCGAACACGTGGATGACCCGGCCGCCAGCTTGGCTGAATTATCCCAGGTCCTCAAACCGGGTGGCTGGATCTTTATCGGCACCCCCAATCGACACCGACTCGTTAGTATCGTCGGCGCCCATCAGCAAACGAGTTGGGAGCCAACATGGCGCAAGCAATAAGCTGAATTAAAACTTGAATGAATGGTCCGGCAGATTACGAGATAAATTCCGCAACGATTTCGGAGCTCACGCCGGATTTTCACGTGGCAAATTGTCGAAACGATTAACCAAAGATTCTGAACGTCAGATCTGGGTTACCGAGCCGTATTTGCAATATCAGTGTTTGAATCACCGATTCGCACCAACTGTTTCGTTGTTCGCCAGTCGGCCTTGGCAGAATATTGGGGTGCCGTCCATCTACGTGTTTGCCTGCAAGCCAACCGAGCCGAGCATTTGATTGGCCGACTGATCATTGATTGTTAATTGTTGCTCATGATTCTGATTTGCTCATGGCAACGTGTTCGGCCGAACCTTGTCGTTTAACGAGCATTTGGGGAGCTGCGCCGCGATCTTTTTCTATGTCGATGTGTAGCTCATGCATGTTGTATCGCGGCGTCCATTTGCGCTTGAGCTTGGAATCCTCGCACAGCTTCGAGACTTTTGCTGCGTTCGCACGATCCGATGCTTATCCGAGCTGATTCCGGATTCGCAAAAGGTGTTACGTTCTTTTGAACGCCTTGGAACGCCCATTAAAGCTTGGATTAAGTGAGTCGCAAAAGCCATCCGCGAAACGAACCGTTTCTGCGCAGTTTTTTCGGCGTAGCGTTCAGCAACAAAAGTCTCCCTTGTTGAGTCGATCAAAGAGGCAGTGGCCGGACCAGGGGCGGAAGGAAACGCTTGCTTTGATTTGCAACCTCAAGCCTCGAAAATGTTAACCAGCAACCGGCCATTGTGTTCGGCCTCAAAATGGTCCCAGGTTATTGTCCAAAAATGGTCCCAGGTTATTGTCCAAAAATGGTCCCAGGTTATTGTCCACTTTGGCGAAACGGATGTCGAGCAATCGCTGCGACCGATTTATGCAAGAAGCGAGTTTTGGCCAAAGAACGGGCAGCACCAAAAACATGAGGTTTCCGTGTTACCGAATTCATCGCCGAGAATTTGGTTGTCCCAGCTTGGTCTCCTTCACCGCCCTGCCATCAATGCTGGCCCCTTGCCCGGTGTCGAAAGAAGATCAAAAGGCATCCCGCTCCAGTAGGAAAATCCTCTGAGTGTACTGGAGCCACTATCCGTCAGATCGTCAGGTAATCTGGCAAGGCAGGAATGTCGCTTGGACGTTTAGCCTCTTACGACAGCCCGTTGAGAAATTCGTGCTTTGTGGGATGATTGGATTCAGCCTACGTGCGAATTGATCTGGAACCTAAATGAAACGATAGTCGTGTTGGTCGGTCACTCGTTTTCGTGGATTAGAATGAAGATTCGGTGACAGGTAAGCCAGCGAATCTTGATACTTGATCGCCGCCCCAAAAACACCTTTTATTTAATTAGCGATGTCAGACCGAACTGATTGGTGTCTCGATCCGAATCTCGATTTTTTGAATCACGGTTCGTTTGGCGCGACACCCCGCGTAGTCATGCGAGAACGTGTTGATTTGTTAGAAAGGCTCGAGCGTGATCCGATTTCTTTTTTGGCACCCGAGAGAGATTTAGAGGCAAGTTTGGATCATGTTCGCCACATTTTGGCGGAACTGATCAACGTGGCGCCCCAGGACCTCGCCTTTGTGCGGAACGCGACCGATGGAGTGAACGCCGTGCTTCGCTCACTTGCGTTGGAACAAGGCGATGAGGTGTTGATTACCAATCACGGGTACAACGCCTGTAACAATGCTGTGCGGTTTGCGACTCAGCGCAGTAACGCGATTACTCGTATTGCCGAAGTGCCTTTCCCGCTTGAAGGTCCTGCACAGGTTCTTCAGGCAATCGAGGCAGCAATTTCCGATCGCACTCGCTTGCTGGTGATCGACCACGTCACCAGTGCCACCGGTCTTGTCTTTCCAGTGAGAGACATCATTAAGTTGGCGCATCAGCATGGCATTCGTGTCATGATCGATGGAGCTCATGCGCCAGGAATGCTACCGCTTGATCTGCGTGCAATGCAGCCTGACTACTACACTGCAAATCATCACAAGTGGTTGTGTGGCCCCAAGGCGTCAGGTTTTCTTTATGTGCGAGCGGACTTACAGTCGGAGACTCAACCGACCATTATTTCGCACGCTTATAACCGACCGAAGCCAGATCGAAGTCAGTTTACGTCTAGCTTTGATTGGATGGGGACTCATGATCCGACACCGATTCTGGCGTTGCCTGCGGCAATTCAATTCCTGAGCAATCTGCGTCCTGGTGGATTGGCAACGCATATGCGTCGTAATCACGAGATGGCGGTGGAATCGCAGGTGATTCTTTCGAAATCGCTAAACGTGGAGCCACCCTGCCCAGCCGAGATGATCGGCAGCTTGGTGTCGATTCCGCTTGAAGGTCTGTCCCTGAGTTCGGCGTACCAGCTTGGGGCGGCCCTTTACGCGGAAGAACGAATTGAAGCTCCTGTTTTTGAAGGGATCCCCTTCAATTTAACAAAACAAGATTCGCCTCCGTGTGTTCGAGTTTCCTTGCAATGCTATAACAACCTGGATCAGGTACAGCGTTTCGGTGAGGTCCTGCGAAAACGGCTCAATCTGGGGTGAGCGGGTCCGGAGGTGCGAGGGACCAACGCGATTGAATCGGAAATTGGAAATACGGGTGTTGTTTGCTGAGTTGGTAGCAGTTCACCTATCAAAAACAACGATTTCGCGAGAGTGATGCCTCCTAGCTGAATGCTGTTGGTCGTTGAACGAGTGGTTTATTATCTGTGTGTTGAATGAGTCCGTTCAAACGCGCGAAAACGCTATGTGAGGGGTGATTCGAGATGAACAAGACACGCTTGGTTTTTTTCGTTGTCACCTTGTTTGCGTTGCTTATCGCTGCTCAGGCTCCGGGGCAATGCCAGGACTCTGAACTCAGGCAAGGAACTGGCGCGCTTTCGGTAGCTGAGCGACCCAATGTTCTGTTTATCGCGGTCGACGACCTGCGTCCCGAACTGGGCTGCTATGGATCGAAGATCGTAAAGAGTCCGAACATTGATCGCTTAGCAAATAGAGGTGTCGTGTTCACTCGTGCTTACTGTCAACAGGCGGTTTGCAATCCTTCGCGGGCAAGCCTGATGACCGGGCTTCGTCCCGACACAATCAAGGTGTGGGATTTATGGACCAACTTTCGTAAGGCCAAGCCGAATGCCGTCACTTTGACGCAGCAATTCATGCAAAACGGATATCATGCGGTTGGTATCGGCAAGATTTACCACAATGACATCCAGGATCCACCTTCTTGGAGTGAGCCAAAGCTGAATATTGAGGGCTATCCATTTGATCCGGATGCTGTTTACCGAGGCAAAGAAAATGTGGCTTGGTTAGAGCAACGCAAACAGGATTTGATTGCGAAGGGAGATACTCGCCGGATCGATCGATTTGGGAAGTGGTATCTCAAGCACGTCGCGACGGAAAATGTTGACATCCCAGACGATGCCTATTTCGATGGTGCGCAGACCACAGTTGCCATTGAAAATTTGTCGCAGTTGTCACGGGATGACAAGCCTTTCTTTCTGGCGATTGGGTATTATCGACCGCATCTGCCGTTCAATGTTCCAAAGCGATATTGGGACTTGTATGACCGCGTGGAAATTCCCTTAGCAGAGAATCCGGTTTTACCTGCCCGTGCACCCGCGTTCGCGATCAACAACCTGCGTGAGATTCGCGGCTACACCGACTTTCGCGGTGAACCTCAAGCACATCAAGGGTCGTTCTCGGAAGAGCAATCGCGTTTGCTGAAGCACGGATATTTAGCTTCCGTCAGTTATATTGACGCGCAGGTAGGCCGCTTGCTTGAAGCGTTGCAAACGCAAGGCTTAGCTGAAAATACGGTCGTCGTGCTGTGGGGCGATCATGGCTGGAAGCTTGGAGAGCACAATAGTTGGTGCAAGATGACCAATTACGAAATCGACACACGCGTTCCTTTGATTGTTTGCGCCCCAGGTGCGAGCGAAAACGGAAACAAGTGTGACCGCCTTGTAGAGTTCGTTGACGTCTATCCGACACTTTGCGATCTCGCCAAGATCCCCACGCGTCGCGAGCTCGAAGGCACAAGCTTTGCACCGCTATTGTCGGACCGTAATCGTGAATGGAAGACTGCGGTGTTTAGCCAGTTTCTTCGTGAAGGAATTTGGGTGGCCCCGGATGGAGTCGAGTATATGGGCCGGGCGATTCGTACGGAGCAGTATCGTTATGTCGAGTGGACAAAGCGAGATTCGGATGCCGTCGTCGCGAGGGAACTTTACGATCATCAAGTTGATCCGGGCGAAAATGTGAATGTCGCCGACCTGCCGGCCAACCGGGAAATTATCAATCAGTTAGGGGTCCAGCTGCGAGCTGGCTGGCAAGCAGCGATCCCTAAATGATGCCCGCAAGCATCATGCCCGGCTGAGAGAAAGCCAATTAGCCGTAATGAAGGATGGCCCTGAGTATTGGCTCGCTCGGGTCGCAACTCTTTGGTGATGCTGCAAATCGGACGGATCGGCAGTTTTGCGGGTCCGAAAAGCTGACCGGGAAGAAGTTTTGCGGGAATGCTGCGATTCGCGTTAGCTGAATTGCTGTTATGCCAGGAAGTGTGGTGGTCGCTCGAATATGGGAGCGATACAATCTGCCTCCATGGAAGTGATCGCCTTGCAATCCGGAAGCAGCGGCAACTGCGTCTACGTGGAAGCCGCCGGTAAACGACTCATCTTTGACGCCGGGATTAGCGGGCGTCAAGCGGAACAGCGTTTGGCCGCGCACGGCCGAGATATCCGTGACGTGGACGCGCTGATCATCTCCCACGACCATCAGGATCACACCCAGGCGATGGGGGTCTACCAACGTAAATTTGGGCTCCCGATCCACATCACGCCCGATACATTGTCGGAAGCGAGACGCAAGATTCGCGTCGGTGCCCTCCAAGACATTCACTACTTCAAGGCAGGCCAGACAATCTGTCTGGGGGACGTGCGAGTGGAGACGATTCCGACGCCGCACGATGCCGTGGATGGTGTCGGATTTGTCGTGGATGATGGCGTGCACCGATTGGGAATTCTGACCGACCTGGGGCACGTATTTGACGAACTGGACGAGATACTGCCGCAGCTAGATGCGGTCTTTATCGAGAGTAATCATGATCTTGAAATGTTGGCGGGAAGCCTCTATCCCGAATCGCTGAAGCGACGTATCCGCAGCCCTTCTGGACACATCTCAAATACTGACTCTGCGGAGCTATTGTCCCGAGCAGCGACCGAGAAGCTGCAGTGGGCTTGCTTGGCTCATCTTTCAGGAGAGAGCAATACGCCTGAGTTAGCGATTGAGACGCACCGTCATCTTTTGGGCAATGCCTTTCCTATTCACTGTGCTGATCGGCACGGGGCCACCGATGTGATGGTGCTTTAGGCGGACCGACCAACAATGTGGCGATGCCTCGCTTTGGAAAATCTGTGAATTTCGTTCGTTGTTAATGGTCGGCTTTGTTGCGTTGCAGCAGTCGTGTCAGGGAACGATCGAGTTGGTTGGCGAAGGTTTGCACGTCTTTCTGACTGAGCGGTTTCGGGCCACCAGTTTCGAATCCGGCTGACCGAAACTGTTCCATCAAATTGCGAGCAGCCAAACGCTCATGAACGCTCTTGTCATCAAAGAGTTCGCCTCGCGGGCTGATTGCAACGCCCTCTTTCTCGACCACTCGTGAAGCGAGTGGGATATCGCTGGTGATTACAAGATCGCCTCGCTGCATCAATTCCACAATACGGTCGTCTGCGATATCGGCCCCATCACGCACGGTCACTCGACGGATGAATGCGGACTTTGCGATCGCGATTGACTGATTCGCCACAAGTGTAGTTTCGATTCGTAATCGTTCGGCAGTTCGAAACAAGATCTCTCTAATGGCGACGGGACAGGCATCCGCGTCGATCCAAATCTTCATTGTTGAGCTGGGGGTAGTATCCACAATCGCCTACATCGATTTCTTCGCGATGGTAAAACCGAATCATATCGTCATCATGTTGGGATGGTCCATGCTGGTAGCCCCGAGTCCCACGGCGACTTTCACTCTGTTGCGGCGTACACCAATCATTCCTACCCATCACCGACGGTGCCAAGGATTGAAGGAGATTGCGTTTTTCAGACCAAATCTGATCCGCCGGGGCGTCCCGATGGCAGTCTTTCCGCCATTCGGTGACCACAATTTGTTAATTTGGTCTGCGGGGCGAAGTGAGTGTTCCGGTGACCGACCGGTTTTTACTCTTGCCGAAACACGGGGCTACCGTTGATGCCAAATCCATCTCAACACCAAACGAGATTTTGAGCCTTGGACACAAAACAGCTCATGGAAAGGTTGGGCATTGCGCGGATTGCGTGGAAAAAAGACCTGATTTGCTTCTTCATTCCTTGGGTTGCGGCGATGCTGCTGGAGTTGATTCTCTGTGGGGTTGACGGGACCGGGTTATCTGATTTTTGGCGCAACTTCTGGGCATTGGTTTCACATCCTCAGAACATCGTGGCGTTTCCGATTCGACGTACACTGGGAACCGTGATTTTTGTGATTGGTTTATCCACGATGATCGTTGGGCAGGCGACACTCCAGCGAAACTATTCGGGCTTGGTGTTGATTAGGAAGGGGCATCGCCTAATCACGCACGGTGTTTACCGATTCATCAGGAATCCGATTTATCTGGGGGCAATCATTGTTTTTACCAGTTTGCCGATTTACGCGAACAGTCGTTATGGCATGTTGGCAATGTTGCTCATGCTTCCGCTGTTTTTCGTGCGGATCAGAATGGAAGAGGATTTACTCACGCAGCATTTTGGTCGTGAGTACAAGCTGTATTGCGAGCGGACAAAGCGATTAATCCCGTTTCTTTTTTAACGAGAAACCGCGACACTGGTGCAGTGATTCATCGGTTTCTTCCAGAGAGCGAGTGATTGATTTCCTTTTTTTTCCCCAGCTGGTTTCAGGTTTCGCAGCGAGGCCTGCGATGAGCGGACGTTTCCGTTTTCGGCTGCAGCCAAAATGATACGCCTGACTGAAAGTGGTCTCCTTGCGACGAATGCAGAACTGAATTGCCCAATATTCCTTTTTGTTGACGATCAGGTCATTCACAATTCGGATCGAAAAACGCTGGTGGCCCGCTAGGAAAGCAACTCTTTGGTGTTCTGATTTCAAGTATCCTGACAGGCCAATGGATTTTATGACATCGCAAAACATGGCTGCGTCAATGAAATGTCGCCGGTGCCCCTGTGGCCAAGGCGCCTGATCTGCATATTTTCGAAAATGTACCTGTCCATGTCGCCCCAGCCGTGACCAAGTTTCGGGGATCACGCGAGACGCTTCATATTGACGTTTGCGGATGAGCGATTCGGCTTGAGCCTCGAGCTGCTGGAGGTTGAGTCCATTGATGAATGAAGCTTGTTCTTGTGCAACGCCAAGCTCCCTCATTACGGCAGTCCGATTCTTTGCCAGACGTTTTCGTAATCGAGAATCCTGCAATAGCAGACCAAGAATTTCAGTAAGAGCGAGCTGACTCACAGATTTCCTCTAGTCGCTTGAGTTCGTTTTCGATTTGGTCGCATGAAGGAAATGCACCATCTCTCTCGATGATGATTGATTCGACAGGGGCGTAGGAAATCACCTTTCTTGCTAGCTCGAACAACTCTTCCTGAATTGGTTCGTTATGGCGGTCATGCCATACGCCTGCTTGGAATGAATATCCGACAATATGTAGCTGCTGGATAAACGTGGGTTCAATCTGATGGAGCCAATTCAGTGGATCGAATTGATGATTCTGGCCGTTGATGAAGAGGTTTGTTACATCGAGTAGTAATCCAACGCCCGCTTCCTGGCAAAGCTGGTTGATGAACTCGGTTTCAGGAATTTCTTCCGGGACACGAAGGTATGAAGTGATGTTTTCGAGCAATAGCGGGCGTTGGCAAACGTCCATGACCTCCCTTGAATGATCGACCAGTGTCCGCAATGACGTTTTTTTTAATGGAACTGGGTTGAGATGCCCGAGATCAACATCGTCTGTCTTGGTGAAGGCAATGTGTTCGCTGATCCACCTTGCGTTCGCGAGGTTAGCGACGTGTTTGAAGTTGTCGAGGGTAATCGCATCCAGCTTGCCCGGTGTGCCGAGCGATAACCCCAATCCATGGACCGAAATCGGATACCGTTCTCGTAATTTCTCAAGCTGTGCTTCACCGCCATCGAAAAAGTGTTCAGCTGTCAATTCAATGCAATCGATCGTATTGGGCTTCTGAAGAATCCACTCAGCAAATGGAGCACGAAAACCGAGCCCCACCAGTGGCACTTCTACGATCGATTCAAGGGCGATTTCTTCTGTCATGGCTTAACCTCCGCAGCCTCCGCAACCGCCACCCCCTCCGCAACCGCCTCCCCCTCCCCCTCCGCAACCGCCTCCCCCGGATTCATAGCTCATTCCGCTGCCTCCTGAGCTACCCGACTTTCCGACAAAGCAAATAAAGGCGAAGCCCATTGGCCCCAAAAACATAAGCGTTCCAAGCATTTCAAACTTGTGCATGCCCTGGGTTAAACCGTATCCGACACGCAGCACCCCAATGGCCTCATACGTAAGCAGTAAGATCAATAAAACAAGGACTGAACAGCGACTGATCCGAGCGATGACAAAGGCGATGCAAAAGCCAACTCCTAGCGTAAAATAGAGTTGCAGAAACTCCGGCCCGTTCAGTTGAAACTGGTGTATCCCGGCAGCCACGAACGTGACCACAGCGCCCGTTGCCGCGGCCATTGTTTTAGGGTCGAGCCACCACTTCTCGCGGGAAAACGATTGGGATTCATCAAATTCCCCCACAAAAAAATCGAGGTATGAGATCGCCAGAACAACCAACGGACCAAAGATTCCCAGCAGAAACAGAGATTCAAAGCTCTCCGGTGACCGCATGTTGGAAACGACAACGAGGCAACGACAAAAAGCAACGCTTGCGTAAGAGAGTGAAACGGCGATTACAAGATCGCGCATCACGCTTCCTGAACAATGTAAAAATCTTGCGGTGATTATGCAGATTGCACCTAGTCCGCCCAAAGCACCGAAAAACAAGCCGAACCCGGAAACTTGGAGTTGGGATTGGATCACCATGGCGACAAGTGCAGTGATCGCGGCCACCAAGCTGATCGTGATCGTCAGTTTCAAAGAATTTGAGTCGGCGTCTTTTATAGCAAGTATGGATTGATGCTCACATGAATTGCAAAGTTCTTTTTCCGAGTCAATCTTTGTAGCACACGATAGGCACTTCTTCGCTGAGTCTGCTGAGCCCAATGTCCGTGGTGACGAAGCGGGGTCCCCAGTTGATGGAATGGTAAATGTATCTCCGCATAAACACGTTCCTTTTCTACCGGCAAGGTCTGGGCGGACCAAATACTTCTTGCCACAGGAACAAACCGCCTTGAGCCTTGAGGAGGTTGAGGTACTCATGAGCGTTTTTCCATTTGGTCAACGACACGAGCTGAATCGTTGATGAGGCGTAAGTAGTGATCAAAAACCTGCTTCAATTCCGACGGTTTTAGTGCGGTGGTCCGTTCTCGCAAGCCAAGCACTTGATTAACAGGAGTTGTATCGATCCCGAATTCCTTGCCAAATTCAGCAGCAAGAGCCACGTTGTCTTCCGGGGCGATTCCAGTTTTCAAAAAGAGGCACGCGTGGATATCGTGCAGAAAACTCCGATTTGCTTCTGCGAGTGCGTCTAGCAATTCATCGGGACAATGACTGCGATGAAGGTAGATTGACCTCAATCGCAGCATCAAGTTTTTGAGTTGTTGTTCGCATCGAAGTCGAAGGTGTTCATCTGATACTTTAAGGCCGAAAAGCACGTCGTCACCATGCAGTACCTGATAGTGCTGTTTTATGCCATGAAACTTGATCGGGAAAACATCACATGATGAGTGCAGGTCTTCGCGGGTCAATATCATGGTTGACAAAGGAATCTCTTGATTGAATCGGGCGATCACGGTAGAGATTTTGTCGAGCGTCTGGCAGGTTGCGTTTTTCAAGACGAGCATCACGCTGACAGTGTCATGCGTTGTCTCAAGTCGATGGTTGCGAGCAAAGACACCATAAACGATGACAGATTCAAGGTCTGCTCCCAATGAATTGAGAATATCCTCACTCATTCGCTTCAGGGTATCGCGTATGTGAAGTGGATCCCGCGATCGAGTGCGAGCAAAAATTTTCATGGTTTAGCCTTGGTGAGCTGCCGATAGATCAGCATGCATTGGGGTTAATTTATTTCGTGGTGGAAATTCATTTCCCCTCTTGCCGGTCCGCTTTTCCGGTCGGGGATTTCAAAAGAATGAGATTCAGCAGTGCTGGTTATAGCGTTTTCCAGCTTCGCCTCGCTTTTTTGATCCTCGGTGGTTTTTGGCGCAAGAGTAAGTCAACGAGCAAGCTTGCGATCTCCACACCTGCGCTCAGCATGGGGGTCCCACAAATGCCAGGACGCAAGAGCTCGCTAATCGCTTTGGCGTCAGCAATGCCTGAATCGTGCAACCAGATCTTTAAAAAATCAAGATACAGTAGTCTCTTTACGGCCGGGGTTCCGCATCTTGAGGCTCGGCCTAGTTGCTGCGTGTCCCTGAGCAATGAAGCTGCAGGAGCCTCCGGTAAGCCTAAAGAGCTCTGGGCCAACTGTTTCTTTGCTTGACGAGTATGACGGTGTGATTGCTCATCCACCGCTTGAGCAATGTCCTGTAACATCGCGGCGAAGAACGGATGTGGTTTAACAAACTGGGGGATTTACCAACGGACGTCTGCAGGTTCCCACGTCACGATACCGCAATCGGTGGCGTCTGAGCCGACGGCTATCTTGCGATCAGCATCTTAAAACTGAAGATCACTGTTCCGCCGGTGATTAATAAGTTCCAAGCAAATGCCATGAACGCAAGAGCCCGCTGCCAGCCGGAGTACGCTCGAAACCAGCAGACGAGGGTGACCGCCATACCAGCTAGCAGAGCGGGCAAATAGATAAAAAGCCAAGCGATATTCGTACCGAGGTTGTCAACGGATTCTGCAATCACAAATCCAAGGATCGGCAGGAATGCCCCGGCCAGCAAGCAAGCGATAAAAATTGCGGGATGCCGGTGTTGCCGGAGGACGGAATCGGGTTGTTGGCTTGCCTCTGTGACTTGCGATGGGGAATAAGGGTTGCTTTTCATAAGCGTGTTGCCACAGGATGAGTCTTCAGAGAACCTAACTCCGTAGGCTGGTAATGTTAGCACAGCTTGTTCGATTTTTGTGCGAAGCGAATGCAGAAGCGTTACCTTACAGTTTGAAGGTTGGTTTAGTTCCTGCGCGTCATGGTGAAGGATTCGGCTCGTCCTTCAAGCCGCAAATCACGCAGCAGCCTGTGGATTGAATGTCACCAGACCGTCTGGAACGCTGCACCAATCCTGGAACGCTGCACCAATCCTGGAACGCTGCACCAATCAAGGCGGATCGCCATCACCAGAGTCATTGCTTCAAAGCGTTGTCCGTTGCGGGGTGAGATTACGTGGAGTTCTGCCTATTTGTTGGCGTTGTTCATAGCGTTTGTTTTTCTTGGCGGGATTAGTTCGCTTCTTTACCTTTTGGAGGTTGGTGACTACAGAATGCTGTCGGCGATGCTCGGTGATCGGGCGAAGTTTGAATTTGGGGAGTATCACGGGCGTTTGTTTGCAAT
Source organism: Rubripirellula sp. (assembly GCA_029213145.1). Classification (GTDB taxonomy): domain Bacteria; phylum Planctomycetota; class Planctomycetia; order Pirellulales; family Pirellulaceae; genus Rubripirellula. The sequence goes on from JARGNK010000089.1 coordinate 31,926, forward strand.
CCTGGGCGTTTGTTTTATTCCCCTGTCTGTTATGGTCGGACTGCCGGGGATCTATTTGCTTCATCGCCAGCGTCGGTTCAATACCCATTACTCTGTTTCGTTGGGGGTATTTCTCGGGCTGATCGCCGGTTCACTTGTAGGGTTCATTGAGGCGAAGCAAAGTTGGCGTTTCTTGAGTGTGCTGTTAGGGATTTTTTGGGCATTCGCGTATCAGCGAATCGTTGATCCTGAGGGAGAGTTGGCCTTCGAGACGGATGCCTGCGGCTGGGCTCGGCGCGCGGCATTGATGCTTGGTGTGTTTGATTTGATCGGACTGACGCTGTGGTGCATGTTGCCTTACAGCGAGGTTGTAAGTATCGGCGTCGCTGCCTTTCTAGTGGTTGGGCCAATCTCCGCCATGCCGGTCGCGTCGCTTGCCTGGGCGCGTCCGTCTGCCGTCGGTCTGCCGTCGGTCTTTGGTTGGTTTTGGGTGGCGTCGTTACAGGCTATCTCGCTGTGTTTCAGATCCCGCATCCAAATTTAAGAGGAAGCTTGCATTTCGAGTCGATGACGCTGTTGCAGCTGGTATCCATTCCAATGTTGGTGATCGGGGTTTGGTTATTGCTTGCAAGACAACGTTGATGCTCGGCATCGGGAAGATGG
>JARGNK010000090.1:0-9373 GCA_029213145.1 Rubripirellula sp.
TGGCAAACCGCTGATTTGGTCCAGCTTTCTTTGATTCCGGTTGGTGTGGATAAACGGATCCCCAAGGCGGCGACAGAAGCACGTTTGTTGTGGGATCGCAGCTACCTTTACTTTCTCGCGGAAATGGAAGATGAGGATCTTTACGCGGATGTCCTCGAGCACGACGGGAAGACTTGGAGCAATGATGTTTTTGAGTTGTTTTTCAAGCCACACCAGGAGTATCAAGGGTATTACGAGTTCCAGGTGAATGCTGCGGGAACCGTGATGGATCTGTTCTTGCCCAATCGATCAAGTGGTGGATACGACGCGTTAAAATCGAAGGACCGTTTTAGCGTTGATGCGAAGGTGCGATTGAAGGGAACGCTCGGTAACCGAACAGACCGTGATCGCGGCTGGGTGGTCGAGGGGCGGATCCCGTGGGCCGATTTTTTACGCACTGGTGGACGACCAGACGCAGGTGATACCTGGGGGTTTGCGTTCTGTCGATATGATTACATGACAGGGCAGGAGCCTGAACTAACCAGTAGTGCTCTGTTGACCGAAGTTGATTTCCACCGCGTAGAGGATTACGCCGTTCTGCAGTTCGTTGGTCCGAACGGTGGTGAACTGGCTCCTCCCTGCACCCTGGTAACGAATGTCATTGGTTCGCCGGATCCACCGCTTCCCTATGTCGCGACGCGAGTCTGGCCGGATCTGAAGCTCACGTTTCCGATTTTTGTGATTTCTGAGCCTGGTAGTAACCGTTTGATCCTGATTGATCAGAAAAGGTCGTACGGACCTTCACGCATCGCGCGAATTACCGATCCAAGCACCGGAGCGATTGAGACGCTGTTTGATCCTCAGGGTGTGGCGTATAACGCCGCCTTTCATCCCCAGTTTACCGAGAATGGAATTTTTTATGTCGGTAGCAATGGCAAAGGTGATGATGGCAAGCACAAGAGTCGCATCACGAGTCATCGCTTGTCGCGTCAGGCACCATTTGAATTGATCGGTGAGGCCGAGACGGTAATCGACTGGGAATCCAACGGCCACAATGGCGCCGCGGTTACTTTTGGCAAGGACGGCATGATGTACGTGACGTCAGGTGATGGTACTTCGGACTCGGACAACAACAATGTCGGACAGGACCTGACGAAGCTGACCGCGAAGGTTCTCCGCATCAACGTGGATGATCGCTCGGATGATCAGGCGTACTCCGTTCCGCCGGACAACCCTTTCGTTGGTCAGGCGGATTATCGGCCCGAAACGTGGGCCTATGGACTCCGCAATCCGTGGCGAATTGCCGTTGATGACCAAACAGGTCAGATCTGGGTGGGCAACAACGGACAGGACATGTGGGAGCAGGTTTATTTAATCGAACGGGGCGCTAATTACGGTTGGAGTGTTTTTGAAGGGAGCCATACGTTCTATCGCAATCGAAAACTCGGGCCGACACCGCATGTTAAACCGACGGCTGAACATGACCATTCTGAATCCCGTTCGCTAACCGGTGGAGTTGTCTATTACGGAAAACGATTGCCGGGCTTAACGGGGGCTTACATCTACGGAGATTATGCCACCGGAAAAATTTGGGCGATTCGCCATGATGGAACCAAGGTGGTTTGGAGTGCCGAGATTGCTGATACGACGCTGCAGATTTCAGCGATCGCGGTGGATGCTGAGGGTGAGTTACTCGTGGTCGACCACCGTGGCGACAGTCAGGGTGGGCTGTATCGGCTTGATCTCAATCCGCGGGTTGGAAATACCAGTTCGTTTCCAACTCGGCTCAGTGAAACTGGACTTTTCGAATCTGTTGCTGGTTACAAGACGAAATCCGCTTTGATTCCGTACAGCGTCAATGCGCCGTTGTGGTCGGACGGGGCTGAGAAACAGCGGCATATCGCCCTGCCTCCGGATGGTCAGATTAGTTTTGGCGACTCTTGGGGTTGGGAGTTCCCTGAGTCCACCGTGCTCGTCAAGTCATTCGCATTGCCAAATGAGGCGGGAGAATCTCGTTGGGTCGAAACTCGTCTCATGTCAAAACAACAGGGCGAGTGGATGGGGTTTTCCTATGCTTGGAATGAGGAACAAACTGACGCCTTCCTCGTGGATGCAAAGGGCGCCGACCGCATTTATCGGGTCGCGTTTGATGGATCTGAAACAGAAGCCCAAACCTGGCACTATCCCAGTCGGGCGGAATGCATGACGTGTCATACACGTGCGGCCAATTATGTGCTTGGCTTGTCGACTTTGCAGATGAATCGCGATCATGTCAGTGATGGAGTCGTCGAGAACCAGTTGGCGAGGCTCGAGAGGTTAGGGGTGTTCCAAGTCAATTGGAGTGGTGACGCGAAGGCGATCTTGCGCAAGAGTTTGACGCAGGCCGGGGCCGAATCCATTGACGCCTACATGGGGCAGCTTGCACCGCAAGTAAACCAGGGTCAAGTCGAACGTTCGATGCTGTTGGGGAAGCCTCCTGAGATGTTTGACCACTTAGTGAACCCCTATGACGAATCGCAGGATCTTGGTCAGCGGGCACGTTCCTATTTGCATGGGAATTGTGCGTATTGTCATATCCATGCAGGCGGCGGTAACGCACAAATTGATTTGGCATTTCGAACGCCAATCCAAAAAATGAAGGTATTTGACGTCGATCCTCTTCATCACAGTTTTGGTTTCAGCGACGCGAAAATCGTTGCTTCGGGGCATCCCGAACAGTCGACGCTCCTGCATCGAATGATGATTCGCGAAGCCGGGCAAATGCCACAATTAGGGACGGCAGTGGTCGATCAAAGAGCGATTAAATTAATGCGTGAATGGATTCAGCAATTGGAGCGCCCTTTGCCCTAAACGAAGGGGCATCCTTGTTGAAGACGATCCTCGCACGGGTGTTCGCAGAGACAAAATCGAAAGAGCCGGTCTCGCATGAAATTGCGTTCTTAACCGTCAGGAATTCTAACAAGGAAACGACATGACGCAGGTCACAACAAGCCGCATTAGCAGCTACGTTACCATTGGCATGATAGTGATTCTGCTCTCGTCGCTGGTCGTCTGGTTCGTTGGACGCGCTGCAATCCCGCGGGAAATCGTGATTGCAACAGGTTCGGATCGAGGTTTGTATTTCAAACTTGGATCTGAGATTCAGAAGCCGCTTAAGGATCGTCTGAAACGCGAGGTTGCCGTACTTGCGACAGATGGATCCGCGGAGAATTTTGCTCTGCTTTCCAAAAAGAATGTCGATCTAGCAATTATTCAGGGGGGCGCCGCGAGGATCCAAGATGTTCGTGTTATCACGCCCCTCTTCCCAGAGTATGCATTTGTTGTTGCCCGCAAGGGGCTCGGGATTGAGAGCGTTTACGATCTTGCTGGGCATCGCGTAAGTCTTGGGAAAGATGGTTCCGGGAATCTCGTTTCTGCGATGAAAATCCTGGAGCATTTCAACGTGGATTACGAGGGGTTGACCGGTGAGACCGACGTTCCGTTTGACATAATGCGGGACGATGAAACCATTGATGCGGCGATTGTGATCGCTGGAGTCGATCATCCGTTCCTGCAAGAAATGTTATTGACGAATCAGTTTGATATCGTGCCTCTCCCAAGCGCTGCGGCGTTGGATATGAAGTATCCGTTCGCTCGAGCCGCAGAGATCCCGAGTGGTCTGTTCGCCGAGCATCCACCCGTCCCCAAACAATCAACCCCAACGATCGCGACAACCGCGTTCCTGGTTTGTGAAAAAGATGCACCGAGCGATCTTGTGCAGGCTGCGCTCGCGGCGGTTCACGAAGGGAGCCTTCGGTTGGACGTTCCGACGTTGATTGACAGAAAAAGCGCGGCGTCTTGGACCGTAACTCAGATGCATCCTACCGCAAAGCGGTACTTCAACCCGGAGGATAACATCGGTGCAGTCGTCAACATCATGGAATCGATTGTTGCAGCGAAGGAATTGCTATTCGCCATCGGGGCGGGGATCTACTTGCTTTGGATTCGCTGGCGAAGAATGGAAGAAAGAGAATTAGCTGCTCAAGTCAGTAAACAGAAAGAACGACTTGACGGCTTCCTGATGGAAACACTGCGCATCGAGCGAGAGCAGGCGACCACCACTGATTTTGACAAACTGAAGGGGTTTCTCGACACGGTAACCTCGGTCAAACTTCAAGCGATTCAAGAACTCACCGAAGAAGATTTGCGTGGGAATCAGGAGTTCGCGATTTTCTTGGATCAATGCTCGCACTTAATTGGTCGAATCCAGCGTAAAATGTACCGCATTGATCCGCGTGCAAACATCTAAATGTTTGCTTTGCTCGGTGTGAGTTGATCCAAATTGCGTGCAATGCTCAGCAATGAGTTGCGTTGTTTTCATTCGGGCCGGAAATCTTAATTTGGTTGTGGCGCGGCGCACGCGGTTTTTTTTGTGGGATTACCAACAATCTGCCGCAGGCAGCTTCGGCTTGAGATTATCGAGCTGAATACAGCGACAGTTGTTGCTTGGTTTCGTGCAACAAACTGCGGCTCGGTTGTGCTGAGGGGGTCTAGCCTACTGCGAAGACGGGAATTCGGCCCGCTTTGGAAGTTAGCGACTGGACTTGATTTGATGTCTCGTTTCCTAGTTTCAGTTCCTTTGGCTCGGTCAAATGCTGTCTCTCATCGACGTCGGGGGGATCTAGTGGTTGCCTGTACGCAAAGATACACCACGAGCGGCAAATCGTTTAGTTTTGATTCCCTGATGGTGGAGCGACCTGCATTCTTCACCAAATGACCGTTTTGGATGAGGCGTAGGACAGATGAGCGATCAAAAACCACTGGTGCTGCTAACTGGGGCAACCGGCTATGTCGGCGGACGATTATTGCCGCTTCTTGAACAGCGTGGGTGCCGCATTCGCTGTATGGTGCGTCGCCCGCAATATCTGGCGTCTCGGGTTGCCGAGGGGACTGAGGTGGTTGCCGGTGACGCTCAGGACTACGACTCGCTGTTGGCAGCACTGCAGGGAGTCAAGGTTGCCTATTATTTGATTCACTCCATGGGCGATGCTGGTTCTTTCGAGGAGCAAGACCGGAACGCCGCCAGATTCTTTGCTGCTGCAGCGCGGGAGTCTGGGGTTCAGCGGATCATTTATCTCGGTGGCCTCGGCGACGATGATGAGGATCTGTCTCCGCACTTGCATAGTCGTCATGAGGTTGGCGATTTACTACGCGAGTCTGGTTGTCAGGTAATTGAGTTGCGAGCGTCGATTGTGATTGGTTCTGGGAGCCTCTCGTTCGAATTGGTGCGATCATTGGTGCAACGCTTGCCTGTCATGATTTGCCCAAAATGGGTGAGCGTGCAATCACAGCCGATCGCCATCGAAGACCTACTCGACTACTTGCTGGAGACACTCGATCGCGAGGAAAGGACTAATCGGATTTTTGAGATCGGTGGTCCTGAGCAGGTCAGTTATGGGGAGATCATGCGAGAATACGCGAAGCAACGTGGCTTGCGTCGATGGTTCATTTCCGTTCCGATTTTGACACCGCGTTTGTCGAGCCTTTGGTTGGGTTTAGTAACGCCGATCTACGCGCGTGTTGGCCGAAAACTTGTTGATAGTCTGAGGAATCCAACGATCGTCAAAGATCATGTTTCGGTGAGCGAATTCAAGGTTCGACCGCGGGGTTTAACCGCTGCGATCGACAGGGCTTTGAAGAATGAGGACAGTGACTTTGCCGTGACACGCTGGTCGGATGCGTTATCCTCTTCGCGGGGTGTGATGACTTGGGGAGGAACACGGTTTGGAAACCGTGTTGTCGATTCGCGGTGCGTGACCGTGGCGGCCAAGCCGGCGGATGCCTTTCGCCCTATTCGGCGAATTGGTGGCAAGCAGGGGTGGTACTATGCCAATTTCCTATGGGCTATTCGTGGTTGGATCGACCTCGCCTGCGGTGGGGTGGGCCTTCGGCGAGGAAGGCGTGATCAAGACGAATTGAAAGTCGGTGAGGTACTGGATTGGTGGAGAGTGGAAGAATTCATCCCCGATCAGCGATTACGTCTTGGTGCGGAAATGAAAGTGCCAGGGCGGGCTTGGCTTGAGTTCGAAGTTGAGCCGTGCCCTGAAGGTTCAACTATCCGCCAAACGGCAATTTTTGATCCGGCTGGCGTACTCGGGTTGACATACTGGTATGGGATCTTTCCGCTTCATGCCGTGATCTTTCGCGGCATGTTGAATCGAATTGGTACAGCAGCAGTCGACCAGTCGGAGACGCCAGGTCAATCAGAGACGCCAGGTCAATCAGAGACGCCAGGTCAGTCAGAGACGCCAGGTCAGTCAGAGACGCCAGGTCAGTCGGAGGCTTTGGTCCAAGCAGAAGGGTGAGCTGGTTGCGAGGACGCCGTCCATCTCTCGTCCCGGCTTTTCACTGAGTTATCACCAACTAGTTAAGAAAGTGCTCGTGGGGCAACGAAACTGATGAGAGAGGCTTGCAATCCAATTCACACCGACCGGCTGGTTCAGGCTCGCACGGACGACATTCCGCCGTCGACTCCAATAATCTGGCCGGTGATCCACCCGGAGACGTCGGTCAACAGGAATTCTGCGATCGCAGCGATGTCATCGACTGTTCCGATACGTTTCAACGGATGTCTTTCGGCCATCGCCGCTCGTTTTTGGTCGCTGGCGAGCAGTTTTTCCGCGAGGGGTGTGTCGGTCAATGAGGGAGCAACGCAATTGACACGTATTTTGGGAGCTAGCTCAGCAGCAAGGGAACGCGTTAACCCTTCCACTGCCCCCTTGGCTGCGGCGACTGATGCGTGCATGGGCAGTCCTTGGCAAACTGCAACCGTACTGAAGGTCACCATCGAGGAGTTACCTGCCGCCTTCATCGCGGCGAGTGAGGCCTGAAGGCAAGTCACTGCGCCAACGACATTCAGCTGGAAATCACTTGTCATCGCTTCGGATTTCAGCCCCCGCAGTGGGCCGAGATTGATCGAGCCGGGGCAGTAGGCTAATCCATGAATGGTGCCGGGCAAATCAGCGGCATTTATTGTGTCTTGTGTTACGTCCGCAACGAGGTGGTGAAGGTTTGGATTGTTGGGAAGTTGGTCCGCGGAGCGAGATACGACGGTTACATCGCCTCCACGGGCAAGGAGGCGTTCGGTAAGACCAAGGCCAATGCCTTTGCTTCCGCCGACGACGACGTAGTTTTGCTGACTCATGATTTGGCTGAGCTCTTCGGTTAGGTTTCTGAATATCGGGTATTTCGAACTGAGTTTGATCGTTTTCGGCTGCCATGCTTGCGAAAGACTCGGCCAGCGTCCACTTTTGCTGAGGCATGTTTTCGGACAGCAAACATCCGATCCTTGGCCGCTTTGTACGCGGCGGCATGCTCGACAATTGGGGGTGGGTAGTCCTTGCCGATCTGGCAGCCACTTCTAGATTGTTCAGCTAGAGACATCTTGTGTGGTTCAGCAAGTTTGCGGTCGGGTACCGCGGCCAACTCGGGCACAAAGTGTCGAATGAATTTGCCTGTTGGATCTTGGTCCTTGACTTGCTTGATCGGTGAATAAATCCGAATTGCGTTGATACCGGTGGTGCCGGATTGCATTTGAAACTGGGAATAGTGAATACCGGGTTCGAAATCCAAGAAATGCTTGGCGAGGTAAACCGCTGTTGGACGCCAGTGCAGCCAGAGGTGATAGGAGGCAAAGGAGACTAGCATCGCGCGCATGCGGAAATTGATCCAACTGTGCTGGTGCAATGCCCGCATGCAAGCGTCCACCATGGGATAACCTGTTTGTGCTGTGCACCATGCATCGAAATGTCTCTGATCGAATTCGTTTTCTCTCAAACCGTCGTAGACCGGACTCATGTTGCTGAATTCGAGCTCCGGTTCGTCTTCGAGCTTCTGCATGAAATGGCAGTGCCAGCTGAGGCGTGACTCGAAAGCTCGTAGCGATTTCAGCCATCCGCCAACAGGTTCCCCGGTGTCGCGTAACTCCCTAAGTTGACCCTGGCGGTCCTGGAGTTCGCGGACCACCCGTCTCATTGAAATGCAGCCCCACGCGAGATAGGTGCTGAGTCGACTGCAGGCGTCAACGGCCGTTACCGGGCTCGACATCTCGGAGCTATAGTCTTGCCCACGATCGGTCAGAAAGCTGTTCAACGTTTCCAGGGCATGTGTTTCACCGCCGACTTGCAATTCCGTTTTGCTGGTTGCGGGAAGCCCTAATGCTTTCGGTGGCTTGTGAGAGCCAGCAGGAACTTCGCTTGGATGAGTGATCTTGGATGGCATCTCCGCCAATGGTCTCTTCAGGAATGTGGTTCGCTGCTTGGCCCAACCATCACGTGACTTCAAACGCCGAACAACACCATTTTGTGGGATCTCACGCCAAGGGATTTGGCGATCACGAGACCATTTGGAAACACGCAAGTCGCGATCATAGGTAATGCGATTCCCTGTTTCCTGATGGCTCCACAACGCCGTAATAGGGTGTTTCGCATGCAGAGCTGTCAGGACATCTGGCATTGAGCCAACTCGGTAGGTCAACCTGCTGTTGAGTGCTCTCAATTTGTGGTCCAGTTGCGAGAGCGACTGATTGATGAATTGCAGGTGCGACGAATCGAACTCATCGGAGCCAATGATCTCAGGTTCGTACACGTATAAACACAGCGTCGGCCCGTTGGCGACCGCGTTAACGAGAGGCCAATGATCATCCAATCGTAAATCTCTTTTGAACCAAACAACTTGCATCAGGCTAGCGTCCTTGCATGTTCAGGTCGTTCGAATGCACCGGGTCGACATAAAACTCCACGCATCCAAACTGGTTTAAAAGATACTGACGCTCCTGACTTACGAAATTTCTCAAAAGAATGGTTCGTGTAAAACTCACGATGGTTGCAATTTGAAAATATCGAGCGTCGTCTAATCCGTGCCCATCCGAAAGACTTTTCTCCGTGACAGCGGAAGTCATTTGCGAGGAAGAGCCCGCATCGTAAAGGGATTGCGTGACGTCTTGGTGGGCGAATTCGGTGGCGAGTTGGATGTGAGGCAGCAAAATAGTTCAGCGGACGGCAATGCTTTGACCACGGCCTTGCCGCCCCGGATTTGAAGCGGTCCGCCACTGGTACAAGTAGAAATGGGACAATTGTCTATCGTTGGTGGCATCTACGAGTGTCACCCTGTTGTTGGTCGTCCGCCCACCGCCGATCCGCTTGGAGGCGAACTTCGACAAGCTGGGTTTTGAACCCAAGACGCTCATCATTATTCCCCTCTGGCAAGCGGTGGCGAGGCAGGGTTTGAACGGATGAGATTTGAACGGATGAGAGAGGTGCATGCATCTGTTTTTCCGCCGTTGTCTCAATTTGTTGTAGCTGTTTTGGGTCGGGGGTAAGGCTAACGGCTCTGAAGAGATCGAGGGTGTTGGCGG
>JARGNK010000090.1:9473-20427 GCA_029213145.1 Rubripirellula sp.
GACTTCGGTGACGGACTGGACTTCGGTGACGGACTGGACTTCGGTGACGGACTGGACTTCGGTGACGGACTGGGCTTCAAGACGCGGTTTGGCTTGGATCGTTGACCGGAGCGCACGGCATAGGTGCTCTGCGGTGAGGAGTGCTTGATAGTTTGCGCTGACAGAGGGTAGAGAAGGTTGTTTTCCGCCTGGGAGCAGGTGCCGGTTGACGATTGGTGGTCGCCACGTTCTGTCGTCTCTCTCCACAATTCGGGATTGCGTTCGGTGATGTTTCTGTGACTGTGCGGTTGCCAAGTCGTTGGCATTGGCGGGCTGGATTGAAGATTGAAATTGGGAAAACGAGAAACCTCCTCCTTCAATCGACTAATTGGCGGAACTTGGGCAGAACAGACGTGTTGAATCGGTAATACGCGGCAAGAGCTTCGAAGGACTTCTTTTGCGAATGATCGCGCCCATCAGGGGCTTCAAATTCAGCAGGCAACGGTTGTTGACGCGTTTCCTGATAATTGAAAACTTCTTTGTACTTTCACGGTTGAAACTCATGATCAAAAATGTGCTGTTGTTTGCTCTGGTTGCCGCGATCTCGATTCAAGTTGAATCGGTGTTCGCGCAACCTGGCCCTCGGGGTGAGGGTGGCGGTCCACCATGGATGAAAGGTGGCGGTGCTCCTTGGATGAAAGGTGGCGGTGCTCCTTGGATGAAAGGTGGCGGTCCACCATGGGTGAAAGGCGGCGGTGCGGGAGACGCACGAGGGAGAGCTTCCTCGAATGAACCGCATTCTCCGATGCGCATGCAAGCAGGCTCACGCGGATTCGGGCCTCCATGGATGAAAGTTGCCGCAGCACGATCTGCGGCAACGTCAAATCGTGGTGGGGCATCGCATCATGCGAGGGGGCGAGAAGGCAGGCCGAATTCAAGCCGGATGGGTCAGCGTGGTGGAGAGATGAGAAGTCGAATGGCTGCTAGCGGTCACGGCAGGTCTTCGCGTGCTGCTGCTTCAGGGCGAAGTCGAGCGGCTCGGGGACGCCAGGCAGCCCATCGTGGCTCGGGAAAAGGTCGTTCCGCAACGCATCGCAGCGGGTCTGAAGGAAGACACGGCGGGCATTCCGACAGAAGCGGCAATCGTCGAAATCGTAACACTGATAACCAGCGAGGTGCCGAACATCACCGAAATGGTGCAGCCGACGATGGCTCTCGATCACGAGGTGGTTCGGGTGGCAAAGGCGGTCCGGACGCTCACCGCGGTCCCCACGGCAAGGGTGGTCCAGACACGCACCGCAGTTCCGATGGAAAGGGTGATTCCGATGCCCGGCGTGGATCGGATGGACAAGGTAGATTTCGCGGTTCAGGCTCGGATCGTGGCGGGCGTGGCCCGAGTGGGTTTCGAGGACGGGGCCCTGGTGGTCCCGAGGGTGGGCGTGGCCCCGAAGGCAGGCGTGGCCCCGAAGGCAGCCGTGATCGCGAAGGCAGCCGTGATCGCGGTGGAGAGAGGGGCGGCGAGCGAGGTCCTTCTAGTCGGTCGCGTCCGGAGAGGGATCGCGCTGAAGCTGATGCGTAGTCAATAAAGTCTGTTCAAGTGAATCAGCGTTTCGAACGCACTGTGGAAACCACAGTGCGTTTTTTTATTGGACCAAGTGCCGGTAGCATCGGTATCGGGTGCTGGCAACACCTACAATCTTGGGTGTCGGTAATCAACGCTTCTGTGCTCCAGCGAGTGAGTGTTAGAGGCTAGAGCGATAAACAAGATTTTCTATTTTCTCTTGCCACTTATACAATTTCTTCAAATGAACGTACGCAGCAGATTGGGTGTGATCAAAAACGTCCAGTCATTGTTTTTATTAACGGCCTCAAAATACATTCTCTTCGCGGCCTGCGGTTTCGGATGCGCGTTCCTCAGTCCAAAGTGTTTCTCTGAGGAAGCGGTAGAGAAGCCGAACGTGCTGTTTATCGCGGTTGATGATCTGAATGATTGGGTGGGGGTCCTCGGTGGACACCCTCAAGCGGTCACCCCCAACATTGACCGGTTAGCTCATCGCGGTTTACTGTTTCGTAATGCCTATTGTTCCGCACCTGGGTGTAATGCCTCGAGAACGAGTCTGTTGATGGGGCTTCGGCCGTCCACCACCGGGATCTATAAAAATGCTCACGATTGGCGAACAACCAACTTGGTAGAAAATGCGGTGCACTTGCCCCAGCACTTCAAAGATCACGGGTATCTCACCTTGGGAGCGGGCAAGCTCTTTCACTCGCACACTTTTTTTGATCCGAAATACCTTTCCGGTTTCAGTGACCCGAAAGCTTGGGATGATTATTTTCCGTCACTGTCACAGCAAATGCCGGCGGAGGTCACTCCCGATGAGTGGCCAGTCAATAGTAATCCTAAGTTCTACGGAGGTCACTTTGATTGGGCGGCTCTTGATATCGAACCATCTGAGATGGCGGACGCGAAGGTTGTTGACTGGGCAAAGGAGCAGTTAGGTCGGAGCCATGACCGGCCCTTGTTTCTCTCGGTTGGGATCTATCGTCCACATGTACCCTGGTATGTTCCGCGTGAGTTCTTTGAAAGGTTTCCGCTCGAATCAATCCAGCTGCCAGTTCATTTGGCGGGAGACATTGATGATTTACCCGCAGCGGGTAAGGAAATGGCAAAGCTCAAGTGGCACGAATGGATCGTTGCCAATGGACAGTGGAAGAAAGCGGTTCAGGGATACTTGGCATCGCTCGCATTCGCCGACGAAATGGTTGGGCAGCTATTGGACGCTTTGGATAATGGCCCAATGGCAAACAACACAACGATCATCCTATGGGGTGATCACGGATATCATCTTGGTGAGAAGCAACATTGGGAGAAATTCGCGTTGTGGGAGAATACAACGCACGTCCCGCTGATCGTGGTTTCACCAGGACATACGACTCCCATGACTCAGTGTGATTCCCCCGTCAGCCTATTGGACCTCTATCCAACTTTGGTGGATCTTTGCGGATTTCAAAAACCACCACAGCAGATCGAAGGAGAAAGTCTTGTCCCATTCTTTGAGGATCCAAACCGGCAGACCAATAGGGTCGCCATTACCACCCAGGGCAAGCAGAATCACAGCGTTCGCTCGAAGAGATACCGCTACATTGTTTATGCAGATGGTACTCAAGAACTTTATGATCATGATAACGATCCGCATGAGTGGAAGAATCTGGCGGCGGATCCTGCATCATCGCTTGTGGTGCAGAAGCTCGCTGGGTTGTTGCCGGCCGTCAACAAAGATCCGATCACGGTCCCTGAAAAGCCGCCGGCCAACAGCACTGCACAGCCGCCGGCCAATAGCACTGCACAGCCGCCGGCAACGAACACAGCACAGCCGCCGGCAAAGGGGGCTACAGCAAACGAAGATTGAACGGTTCGAGAAACAAGCTGAGCGATTGGTGCTCTTGTTAAGAACGCCCAGTTGATTCTGCGACGTGAAATTGGTCGGACATGCAGGGCCAATGCTGATTTCCGCTGCGAAGTGCCGCTAGGTGGATCGCTCGCACGCTGCACCCACGCGGTGATTGACGAAAGCAATGGTTGAATCGCCTTGATTTGGTCAAATGCAATGCGTGGAATGCGACAAACCTATAGGGCAACTCGAATCAGGATGGTCGTCGCGAAAGCGTGAAAGCCGGTGGGGCTTCGTATGTGTTTTGGCTTTTTAATCAGAAAAATGATGGTGTGTTAAGCCCCCTCTCCCTTCCAGGTCGTATTCCGAAAGAATTCCAAAAGTTTGGGATGGGCGAGCGGCAAAAGGAGGCAAGAGGACAACACCAAACCATTTTCGTTCACTAAAGATCTGTGTTTCACACGATCTGCACGGACCAAATGTCTAAGTAAAGATGGGTTAAAAAAATTTGGCAATGTACGTTTTGCGTTCGCGAGCAGCGGTCGATTGAATGCGTGGGCCGTCCGATTCCGGCTGGAGGCATCTCCGGCTGGAGGCATCTGCGGGCGATTGATGGATCGCAACGACTGGGTTTCAAAGACCTCATAGAACGCGCAGTCCGCCTAGGTTTCCAATTGTTCAAAGTCATCTTTGCATTCGCCGCAAATTTTTTTCCTCGGACGGTAGATAAATATATCTGGGACAATTTTTTGGCTCGTATGATGTTAACTCTGCGAACTGGCAATGAGCTGGGAGTCTGGTGATGTCAAACCGTTTGCAACAATTCCGTTCTGAATTCGCCAGGAAAGCCCCCCGGCAAAGACTTTACGGACGGCGCGAGCATGTTGAGAAAATTCTTGGGGCACTTCAGCGGGCCAATCGGGGCCAGGGTGCTCTCCTTCTGCTGCCCGGTGTTTCTGGTTCCGGGAAAACAACGTTGGCGGAGCTGCTTCGAGAGCCAACCATCGAGGGGAATGGCTACTTTCTGGCCGGTAAGTTCAATCAGTACGACCAAAACGCGCCCTTCGTTGCTTGGCGGCAAGCTCTTGTCAATTTCTGTGAATGCGTCTGCCGAGAAGATGAGACAAACCGGATTCAGTTGTCCGAAAAGATTCTCGATGCGGTTGGTGATAACGGTCAACTACTGGTTGATCTGGTTCCTGAATTTGAAAGCGTGATTGGAAAACAAGCACCGATCGCGTCCATTTCTCCGTTCGAAGCTCGTCATCGTTTCGCCAGTGTTATTCGAGCACTGCTCAATGTGATTTCGAGTGCTGAGCATCCACTGGTTCTGTTTCTTGATGACTGGCAGTGGGCAGACGCAGCATCTTTGAATCTGTTGTCTGAGCTGAATGTAGGCTCGACGCTTCGGTATCTGTTGCTGGTGGCAGCATACCGATGCGATGAAGTTGATGCCTCGCATCCGCTGACGGAGAAACTGACGTATCTTGAGACCCAGAATATTCCGATGGAGGTTATCGAGATCGAGAATTTGAGTCTTGGTGAACTTTCCGATTTGGTTTCTGATGCCTCTTTGGTCGATCACTCAGGCGTTGGCGAGCTTGCAAGAGAAATTCACACTTTGACGGAGGGGAATCCATTTTTCGTCCACGCGTTGTTGGGGTTGTATCATCAACAGGGTGCGGAAGTTGATTGCGGAATCAGTTCTTTTCTCCACTCGAAAACGGAGCTGAACGCTGGTGTTGTTGAGATTTTTTCTGAAAAATTCGCGCAGCTCGATCCTGAAAATCAACAACTCATCTCATTTGCGGCTTGCATCGGAAATCGATTCGATTTAGAGACGCTTGCTTTGATCAACGGTAGTTCAGCAGAGCATTGTGAAGGCAAACTGCTAACGCTGACACCTGATTTTGTGCGGCCAATCGGGATCAATGCCGAGGGTGAGAACGAGGCAGGAATTCAGTGGTATCAGTTTGTTCATGATCGGGTGCAGCAAGCCGCCTATGGCGCCATTTCGGACGCTGAGATGCCGAAAGTGCGACTGGGGATTGGTCGCAAGCTGCTTGCCCAACTTTCAGCAGAGCTAGTGGCTGAACGTGTATGTGAGGTGGTTGAGCATCTCAATTTTTGCACCGACCTGATCGATAGCACCGATGAACGAATTCGCAGCATTGAGTTGAATGTGGTGGCGGCAAGAAAAGCTAAACAAGCGACCGCGTTTCGGTCAGCGTTTCAATATCATATTGCCGCACAGCAGTTTCTGCAGGATCCAGCGACGGTGCGAGAGCTTTGGCAGAATCACCACAACTTGGCGATGACGCTGTACCGAGATCACGCAGAAACAGAATTCCTTGAAGGGGATCCGAAAACGGCCCATCAGTTCATTCGAATTGCGGTGGAGCACGCGAGTTCACCTGTTGAGAAAGCAGAATCACTGAATTTGCTGATTGTTCAGTACACGCTTCAGGCAAAGTACTCTGACGCGATCGGAGCGGGTCGAGAAGCATTGGAAGCATTGGGGATCTTGTTACCCAACGAACACTACGAAGCAGCCCGTGATGCCGAGATCGCGAAAACGCATTGCCTGCTGAAAGGAAGATCGTTCAGGGAACTTGCGAAGCAACCAGAAGCATCGGATGCGAAGATGCGGGCCGCCGCCAGAGTCCTCATCACGATGGGGCCGCCCTGCTACCGATCGCACCAGTCGCTTTGGAGTGTGATCGTACCGAAAGTGGTCAACATTACTCTGGGTTATGGCAACATTCCTCAAATTGGATACAGCCACACTGCTTTCACCGGACTCTTGGGGTGGGTTGGGAATGATTACTCATTAGGTAAGCAATTTACTGAATTGGCTTGCGAGGTGATGAACGGGGCTCTCGCCACACCCTCTGATAAGGCAGTTTTCCACCTCATGATTGGGAGCTCGGCGCGGCATTGGTTTCAGCATCTTGCCGATAGCAGTGAAGACTATGCCCAGGCGTATCGTGTCGGTGTGCAATCGGGCAACCTTCAGTACGCCGCTTATGCTTTCGGGCACAACATGTATTGCCGCTACTTTCAAGGTGCCGAATTGCCCGATGTGATTGCAGAATCTCTGGCTTCGTTGGAGTTTAGCAAGACGCGACATAATCAGTGGGCAATCGATTTACTTGAGGGAGGGATGCACTTATTTGGTCAAGCTGTCAGTGCGGAGTGTTTTGATTGCGGATCCACCCCATGGGAAGCTGCCTATCTGGCGCGGGTTCGCAAGCATCATAATCAGCAGGTTGAATGTATTTATCGCGTGCTGAAAGCGAATCTCTGTCTGATCATGGGCGATTATGAAGCGGCGATGAAATTATCGGATTCTGCGGTTCCACTCATTCCCATGGTTGGTACCCAGGGGTTGTTACCGTGGGCTGAGCATGTCTTTGCGCGTTTCATGAGCTTGGCGTCTGGGATTGATGAACAGGAATCATCCGGCAAGGTAACCAGTGAGCTCGTGGAGCTGCACGAGCTGCAAGAACAAATCGCCATCTGGGCTGAGCATTGTTCCGAGAATTTTGAGCACAAATACCTGCTCGCCAACGCGGAAATTGCTCGGATCGAGGGACGGTATACCGATGCGGCAGAGAGATACCAAAAAGCGCTTGAATCCGCGCGACACGAAGGATTTGTACAATGGGAAGGGCTCGCCAACGAACGGGCAAGTCTGCTATGGCGTGCCATTGGCGATCATCGCCTAGAGCACCTTTATTGGCAGCAGGCGTTTTATTGCTTTGATCGTTGGGGTGCCAATGCAAAGCTGCGTCGAATGGCCAATGAATTTACGGCGGGGTCGGGTCAACATCGGGTGGCTGGTACAGAGCTTGGTCGAGCTGCAGGCTCGGTATCTTTGCCAGACGCCAAGTTTGTGGACCGGATATTCGACAAGCATCTTCAGCTGTTGCGGCAGCAATCTCGCGACCTGACAGCGTTTCAGGAAAAGCGAGGCGAAGCCTCTCAAATCGATGAACTTGCGAATGTTGCGGACGTTCTGAGAAGTGATATTGCGAAACGTCGTCGATCCTCGGAGGAGCTCCGACGCAAATGGGATGCGGAACGCGACTTAAATGAGGAATTGGAAAGGCGGGTACAGGAGAGAACTCTCGAACTATCCAAAGCGGAGAGTCGATTCAGAAAGGTGCTAGAGTCGGCTCCGATTGCCATGGTGATGGTTGACACCCGTGGTGTGATTCAACTTGTCAACTCTGCAATGGAGGAGTTGTTTGGGTACCCGCGCGGGGAATTGATTGGGAAATCGGTTGTGACACTGTTTGGTGCGGAGACCAAGAAGCGTTTACAGAGTGTGGGTAATGATCTTCGCCGTGGTTTGCACGAATTGATGGAAAGTGAAGGGTTCGAGTCTCGATGTGTACGGCAAAGTGGCTGCGATTTTCCCATTCAATTAGGACTCAATGAAGTCGCGACCGACGAGGGCGTCTTTATGTTGGGAGCCATTCTCGATGTGACTGTTCAGCGAGATACGCTGATCGCCATGCGAACCGCCAAGGAAGAGGCGGAAAGTGCAAATCGCGCGAAAAGTGCATTCCTCGCGAATATGAGTCATGAAATCCGAACGCCTATGAACGGGATCATGGGAACGTGTGAATTGGCGTTCAAGACAGATCTTGATCCAGAACAAAAAATGTATCTCATGACCATGCAGCGGTCGGCCGCTGCATTGCTGGATATCATCAATGACATCCTGGATTTCTCAAAGATTGAAGCGGGGAAAATCCATTTAGAGGATAAGCCGTTTAGTCTACATGAGTTAGTTAACGATGTCATTCAACTGTTGACTCCCAATTCACGGGCGAAGCAGATCAGCTTGAATTGTGATCTCGATTCTCGTTTGAACAGAAGCTTTCAGGGGGATGCAGGCCGCTTGAGGCAGGTGTTGTTCAACTTAGTTGGTAATGCTTTGAAATTTACCAACAAAGGAAGCGTTCGCTTATCCATTGATCTTGTGAAGAGACAGGATTCGTTTGCGACCATCCAATTTGACTTGCAAGATACCGGGATTGGAATTGCAAGGGATAAGGTCGGCATCATTTTCGATCCGTTTTCGCAAATCGAACTCGATGATAACCGTCGATTCGGGGGGACAGGATTAGGCCTTTCGATTTCCTCCAGACTTGTGCGTCTGATGGGAGGAGAATTAGCCGTTGAGAGTGAACTTGGGCGTGGAACTAAGTTCTCGTTTTCTCTGGTTTTGCCCGAAGCGGCTCCGTGCGAGAATCGGCAGGCGGAGGTACTGAAAACAGAGCCGACGCGACGATCCTTGAATGTTCTGGTTGCGGAGGATAATCGGGCAAATCAACTGGTCGCAACTTGTTTGCTTAAAAAGCGAGGGCATCGGGTTTTCGTTGCCAGTAACGGTGCGATCGCGGTCCAACAGTTTCAGCAGGAACGCTTTGACCTAATCCTGATGGACGTTCAAATGCCTGAAATGGATGGACTGGAGGCGACTCGGAGGGTTCGTGCGAGCGAAAAAATGAGCGGAACGAATACACCGATCATTGCTGTGACTGCTGGGGCCATGCAGGGCGATCGTGACCGCTGTCTCGAAGCAGGAATGGATGAGTTCCTTCCCAAACCGATTGATTGGAAAAAGCTGGATGCTTTTCTCGACCGATTGCTTTCGCCAGCACCGATTGTATCGGGCGGGCAGGCTCTCCGTTTGGACTTGGGGAATCAACAAACAAATATCACACGTCAACAGTCCACGATAGAAGAAGCGGTCGGAGCGACACTCGGGGATCTTCAAGTCATGATGGCCCAGATTGCGGAGCCGATTCTGACGGGAAACACGTTTGGATTGGACAAGTCGAATGATCACCTATCGGGGGCGACGCAAGCGGTCTCGATGGCATGGAAAGCTGATTGTTCTGCGGCGGTTGAATCCGCTTGTTCCGGCGGTAGGCAATCCGATCATGGGGCAGACAGTTAAGATCATTCATCGCGATTACCAGGCTCGAGACGAGATTCGACCTGAGCAACCAGTGGAAACGCGATTCCTTCTTTCGAAAGATTTTCATTCGAGTTCGCCTTTTTGCGGACAGCTTTTTCGGCAAACACAATTGATTGCGTTGTCGGGATAGACGCGGATGTATTGCCTGATTGCATTGTCAGCCAGGCTGATGGAAAACGGGTTTGAAAGCGGTCCCCGTTTACGCCTTCAGTTTGATGAAGCGTCTGTTCGAAAACACTGACTAGGTGCGAGTAGTAGCGCGGATTGACGAACTGGGAGCTGCAGACTTGGATAGATTTCACTTTTTGAGAGATTTCCCAACAGATTACTTTGAGGCCCGCGAGCGGTTTTGCGAATCGGCAAAAGCAATTGGCGCAAAGTTGTTTCGCTATCCAATCGCAGTCGATCAATCTTTGTCAATCGATGTTGCAACCCTCGACACGAATGCGTCTCGCCAACGGCTTGTTGTCTCATCAGGGGTCCACGGTGTTGAAGGCCCGCTAGGTTCTGCGATTCAGTTGTCGATGATGCGGATGCTGCTTCAAGAAGAGTTGCCCAGTGATCTTGGGTACACACTGATCCATGCGGTTAATCCGTTTGGGTATGCTCATCATCGCCGGTGGAATGAAGAGAATGTTGATTTGAACCGTAACTTTAAGTGCAGTTCGAATACCTACAGTGGGTGCCCGGCGGGATATAAAGATTTCGAATCTGTTCTGAATCCCAGGACTGCACCGTCACGCTTGGAACCTTTTCGAGTGAAAGCATTCTGGAACATTGCGCTTCATGGTGTCCAGGCGATTAAAGAGGCTGTCGCAACGGGGCAATATGAATTTCCACAGGGGTTGTTTTATGGGGGACAGGCGGAATGTTTTTCCTCACGGGTTATCCGTGAAAACCTCCGGAATTGGTTGAGCGAATCAAATGAGGTCGTGCATCTTGACGTGCACACTGGGCTCGGGCGATTCGCTGATTATCGACTGCTGCTTGAGTATCCTGCCGACGCACCCGCCGCAACGTGGTTTCGTGATTTGTTCGGACGGCCAATCGTAGAGGATGGTGGATCTCATCCAACCTCTTACGACGCCCGAGGGACCTTCGGTCGATGGGCGATGAGTCACCTTGCATCGCTCGACTACCGATTTGCGACGGTCGAAGTGGGGACCCATCCAATTGTTCGTGTTTTAGCCGCCTTGCGAGCTGAGAATCGGGCTCATCATTACGGAACGCCTAGGTCAGATGTTGAATGGGCTCGTCAGGAGTTGAGAGAATGTTTTTGTCCGGCGAGCCCAAAGTGGCGGCGAAAGGTTTTGAATGATCAGTTGGAGGTGGTGCAGCGTTGCGCGCAGCACTTGAAACAAGGGATTGGCAACCGGTCTGAAGCGGTTGGCTCTTGCTGAACCGAAAACTACCAAAGCGGCTTGCAAACGTTGGGTGAATGGCGATCAAAAATTTTGTTGTGCACAAGCAGTTGCCTTTGACACCTGCTTGACGCGCCGCTCAATTGTGCTGATTCATGTGCCTAAATGAGCCTGTGCCTAAATGAGCCTGTGCCTAAATGAGCCTGTGCCTAAATGAGCCTGTGCCT
>JARGNK010000090.1:20527-30872 GCA_029213145.1 Rubripirellula sp.
AAATGAGCCCAGCGGCTTTTCGCCAAATCCAAAAGACCGCCAATAGAGAGACAAGCAAAGCGGCTGTAAGAGGATGGCTCCAAAGCTGAAGTCGTCGAATGGCAGGAGGGGGTTGGGGTAATTCAGCAAGAAGTTTGACAACCTCCTCCACCTCGTCTGCCTGGACGAGTTCCCCGCCCGATACTAAGGCTAATTCTTGCAGAACCCGCGGCCGAGCGGGGATACCGACTTGTTCGAGGTCCTGGCCTTGCACGTAGATGTTGGTTTGGAGTGATTTTTCGGTCTCTTTGCATGTAACTGTGACAGCATGGTTGCCGGGTTCGGCGGGTGTAAAGCGACCTTGGAAGACTCCCCATTGTTCTCCTTCTGCTACCAAACGCATCGTATCCGTCTCGCCTGACGGTGCGACCACTCGGGCCACCACTTCGCCACGTTGGACCGGTTCACCGCTGGTGTCCATAACGTGGGCGCTGAGCGTCAGCGTTTGGCGGATCTCTGGCTGGTCGGGAGTGTGGAACAGCCGCATCGTCTCTCCCTTGGCCATGTTTCGTTGGTAGGCCATCCAGCGAACAACTTGCCCCCAGAAGCGATAATGGTATTTGTCTTCTACGCCCTTTCGCCAACGCCAGGCACCGTCAGTTCCCATGAACAAGACTTTACCCGCACCGAATGTGCGGGTTACCAGCAGCGGGATCCGGCCATATTGATTGGACATTTCCTGGTGGACTGCCAAGATTTCGGTGCCTGGTTTCGCGCGAACGACCGGCGCGTACCATTGAAACCCTGGTAGATCTTCCCAAACCTGAGCATTCGTCGATGCTGTGTCTGCGAGCTTGGTAAGGAGGGAGTCCCGGCCACGTCGGGTCAGTTCAAATTGCGCCGCCGTACGTGCTCCCCAGCCGCGCTGATTCGCTGAATCCAGCGTTACGGGGTAGAGTTCTTTAAGGGATGTGTCCAGCAAACTGAACTGCCGCCCCTGCCATCCGGGGATCAGCACCAAACCGCTTGCTTGAACCTCAATCAGGCCTTTCAGAAGATCGCATTGCTCGTTGGTAAGTTGATTGTCGTTCAAGCCAACGTCACCAAGAAAAACGACATCGTAAGTGACCAGCTGATCGAGTTCCTCCGGAAAAACCTTGATGTAATCTTCTGAGCCACCGCCCGCCTTTTCGAGACCGGGGTGGAACAGCAAGCAGGAAACTTCTACACCCGGATCACGGGACAAGGCATTGCGAAGATAGCGGTACTCCCAGCGAGGTGAAGATTCGACGATGAGTACCTTCAGTTGCTCCTGGCGGATCACAATCGGTGCGGTCTGTTCGTTGTTGTCGATGATCGTTTCATCATTGTGCAGTGGAACGTTAACCGTGACGGTGTAATCACCCGTCTTGTCCATTTTCCAAATAAACGCTTCGTCTGTACGACCCATCGGTGCGATTTGCAGCTCTTTGGTCTGACTGTCACCCGCGGACGTTGTAAGCGTCACAGTCGTCAGATAGGGCTGCGGCAAACTGCTTTCAATTGAAAAGGGGATTCGAACTGTTTTTCCCGCTGCCCCGAAAGAGGGGACTTGGACATCCGAGAGTGCAATGTCCGGCAGTCGTTTGGGGCTACCGGTCGCGACGGCGATGATGGGGACATTTTTGATCCGCAGTCTAGACGCGGCTTCCACGGGAGCACGCCCATCGTTCCAGTCACCATCGGAAATCAATACGACGCCCGCGAGTTGTTCTCGGCGTGATGCCTCTAGTAAGGGTTGGTGCAGGTCCGTTCCTGGATTTAGTGATTGATCTTCCTGGGTACTGATCGGTTGAATCACGATGTTCAATTGGTCGCGGAGCGAATCCCACGCTGCGGGGTCGAGCAACGGTGCGATCGCCTCTGCTCGTGTCATCCGTTCTGAAGTGGTCGATGAGACCGCATCACGCGTCATCATGCTTTCGGAATCGTCCCAAAGTACGGCTACCGTGGGTTTTGAATCGGGTCGATACTCTTGAACCCACTCAGGCTGGTTCAGGAGGATCGCAACCAAAATCACAATTGTTAGCCGAAGGAGTTCGAGACCTGCCTGAGATTTCGAATATCCGCTTCGACGCCACGCGTGTTGGCCCAGCCATGCTGTTGCGAATACCGCAACGATCGACAAGACGACGAAGAATGGTGAACCGAGGAATGTCAATTGCTGTGTGGTGATCAAGTTGCTGATCCTTGTCCCAGCGGACGATCGCTTCCTGCTTGGTCAGCAATTGAAACCCTTTTTGACTTGACCCGTTTGGGTAGGCAGAGGGCCGCTTCGGCGATCAGAGCGATGAGCATCCCAATTAGAAAGAGTCGCCAGATTTCCTGGATCAGCGAGGATGAATTGCCAGCGCGATCATCGATGCGATCAAAATCAAGATCACCAAACAGCGAGGTGACCTGATCACGGGGGACGATAAAAGCCTGATCCTCTGCTTCACTACGATTCACCGCTAGCAGTCGCTCACCGTCGCGGTAAATACCGGCGTGAAGCGGATAATCGGTGGAGAGGCTTTGGGAGTTGCCGGCAATTTGCTGCCAACCTTGACCGCGCGGAGGGGGAGTCGTGCCAGCGATCAATTGACGCGTGTTACCCTGTGTCTGGGTACCAATCGCGATTGCTCGCTGAATGATCGCGTAGATTACGATGCCATCGGTTGCCAGGGAGGAAGCGGTGGGAGCCACGGTGGTTCCCATGAAATAAACCTCGCCTTGTTCCGTGATCGCCTGGGAAAGCAATGGGGCGTCGCCGTCGAGTGTTGCCAGCGAGATCGTGGCTCCCTGAATCCCGGCGGCACGTTGCACGGTCAACTCACCGAGTGGTAAAGCAGCGCCACTTTGTGTCGACGAAAGTAATCCCTGGTCGCCGACCCAGGTCGAAACCTTACTCTCTTTCTCACGCCATTGCGTCCAACCTACGCCGGCGTAGGACTCGCCCCCGATCTGCTCGGGTGGGAAAAACAGTATCGGAGCTTTGACTTGCTTTAGCCAGCTTGCTAGCGGTGTGTCGGGAGCGGGAATCGCTGCCTGCCAGATCACCAGGGCTGGCTGGTCGTCTGCGGTGCCGATCACTTGCTTGGGAGTGAGGATTGTTGCAGAGCAAAGGATATTCGGCTGGGGTGGAACGGAGGCGACCAGTTTTAACGGGACAACTGCCTCTGGATCCTCAGCGACGATCCATGTTTTTCGCTCGACGCTTTGGTCATAAACAAAGAAATATTCGTTGTCGGCTGGGTGAGAGTCGCTGGGAATCGATACGCGTCCCCAGCCACGTGTTTGGTTACTATCGATCGGGATGGCGTAATTCACCAAATCGAATTGGCTGCCACTCATTTCAACTTCAAATTCGGAACGGGCGCCGTCGATTTCTAGGCGAATTGGAAAGCGAGTGAGTTCGTTTTCGGTTGCTCCCTGTTCGATTCGGAGCGAAAGCAATAGCTCCGCACCCTGTTCTCGTTGAATGCGCTGGACGGAGGTGACTCGCAACGAGCGATTCCGTTTGTCTATATCAGGATAGGCCAGCAGATGAATGCGAATCATTTGTGGAAGTTCTAGCAACGATCGCCGTACGGTTTCCCATTGTCCACTGTCTGGTTTCCAGTCAGCTTTTCGCACGTCGCTGCAAATCCAAACTTCACATCGGCTTGGTCGATTGCTTCGTAAATACTCCTCCGTTGTTTCCAGCATTTTGGTTAGGTCGGCGGTCGCGCTGACCGGTTTGGATTCGGCTGCTTTCAGCAGATCTTCTGGGCTTTCGAACTCTTGAGGTTTACCAGTCGCGCTATCGATCAGCACATACCGACCGGAGGGAAGTAGATTCAACGAATCAACCAACTGGTTTAAACCTGATTGCAGTTTGGATTCACCTTCCGGGCCGCGTTGCGTCATGCTGGCAGAGCGATCGAGTAATACAATGGTGGTATCGGTTTGGCCTCCTGCTGCGATGCCTAGTAAGCCGCTAGAGAGCGGCCGCGCGACGGCGAACAAAAGCCCTGCCACAGCAAGCGTTCGCGCGGCAAGAATTAACCACTGCCGAATTCGAGCATAGCCGCGAGACATTTTGTTGGCAGTCAGCAAAAATTGCATCGCCGCCCAGTTAACCGTTTGAAAACGGCGTTGGTTGATGAGATGAATGATGATGGGCAGCGCGATTGCCGGGAGAGCAAACAGCATTGCCGGCTGCAAAAAACTCATCTCAGGCCTCTTCCTCGCAGGCGACCCGACAAAAATCGCAACAAGACTTGTTCGTAATCCTCATCAATGGTGATCCGGTGATAATCGACCGCCGATTCAAGGACGATTTTGCGGACTTGTTGAAGGTAATCTTCGAGCGCTTTCTGGTAGCGATCGGTAATGTCGCTGGGGTCTGCTAAAAGAGCGGTGCCCCCCTCCAAGTCGACAAATTTCGTTGGTCGCCGAAATTCGAACTCGAACTCTTGCGGGTCGAGCAAATGAAATACGGCAACATCGTGCTTTCGGAATCGCAAGTGATCAAACACTTCGCGGAGTGAGCCTGGTTCTACAAACAGGTCCGACAGGATGACCACCAATGCCCGGCCTCGTGTTGTTTCGGCGAACTCATGCAACCTCGCGACCAGTTCTGTCTCGCCGGTTGCCTCGGTGTGCTGGAGAACGTCGTTGATGCCGCGAAGATGCGGAGCGGTTCGCCTAGGCGGAATGGAGCGAGTGATTTCTTTGCCGATGCAAGTCAACCCAACCGCGTCACCTTGCTGAACCGCCAAGTACGCGAGGGAACCGGCCAACCGCCTTGCGTATTCCAGTTTGGTGACTTGCTCGGATCCAAACGCCATCGAACCACTGGTATCCAGGACGAGGCACATTCGCAGGTTCGTGTCAGCTTCAAATTCTTTGACGTAATAGCGGTCGGTCCGACCATAGGCGCGCCAGTCCAGCCTTCGTAGGTCGTCGCCGGGGATGTATCGTCGATATTCCGCAAACTCGACGCTTGCTCCACGGTGTGGGCTCGCGTGCATTCCGGATACGCTGCCCACCATGGTGCGACGAGCCATCAATGGCATGGATGCCAAACGGGCCAACGCTTGTGGGTCAAGAAAACGACGGTTACGGTTGTCGCCAAGCACGGAGGAAAAAATGGGGAGCGGGGGAGGATATTAAATCCCCATTGTAGCTGGCGAATCACTTTTCCGGGACTTGTTGCGGAAGCTTGTTCTGCTGCCCCGCCGTAATTCAGCAAAATGCGGTAAACGCCCGTGCTGATGGGCGATCCGAATAGACTTCGCCTGGATCGAGGTGCAACGAATCGGCCGCCGCAGTGGGTTGTGCCCGTTTCGGAAGGCCTGCGATTTGCGGAGCTATGCCGCTCTTGATTGATGATTTAGCGATGCATCTTGCTGAGCCTGGATGTCAGATTCTCGCTGGATTTGCCGAATGATCTGTTCGGCGATTTGACATTTTTGGGTTAGTGCAGCGATTTGTTGGATCTGTTGTTCCCGCTTTAGATTCGATTCTTCCAGATGCTCCTGCTCGACTGTCAACGCTTCACGTAGGTCTGCACACTCCCGCTCGGAACTCGCAAGACGTTCAGCGAGGGCCTCCAGCTCTGTCCGGCACTCGCGGCGGGTCTCGTTCAGCTGATCCCGGTGGTTTGCGGTCAACCTTTGCGTGTATTGGCGGAGCTTTTTCACTTCCTGCTCAAGCTTGGTCGCCCGCCGCTCCACATCTGAGTTCATCGATTTTAGGTAGCTGCATTCGGCGTCGTGGATCTGCTGTTGATCGCGCGAGCGACCCGTGGCTTCGGCTGCATTTTCATCAAGCTCACGCCGCAGTTCGATGAGTTGTTGATCGCGTTCAGTGATTTTCTGCTCGGCTTCTAGCAGCAGTTTTCTCAGGCGTGCCAATTGGACACGGGCGAACTCGCGATCATGGGCTTGACCACCAATATAAGTTCTTTTTTGCGCGAGCTGGTGGTTTAATGCTCTCTCCTGCTCCTGAGCGATGCCTCGCAGGTGATCGATTCGTGCTTCGTACCTTCGCTTGATTTCTGCGACAGAGTTTCGCTTGATTGGTTCAACGAGGGGAGATGTTTTTGGTTGTGGGGCGAGGGAATCATCTGAGGTGCCGGCTTCGAGCAATCTCTTGTTGGCTTCTATTTCCGCACTGCTCAGCAACGTTCTGCGTTTTTTTGTCTGCTTGATAGGTTGAATGTTCGTCTGACGGACACCTCGAGAAAACCGCCAGTTTGAGTGGTGATTTGTGTCAAAAGAGTTATCGTCAAGCCACCACATCGCAATTCATCTCCCGCGTAGCCATATTGGCCCACGCATCGTGCGGATTCATCCAACCATTGGGGGTCGTGAAACAGCAGGTGAAGAGCCAGGGGCTACCTCAGCTGGTTTCGACAAAAGCCAACTCTACTGGATCGGCAGTGATTGAAGCGATGTTGAATTTTTTTGCTGATTAATGGCCTGCTACCAGAGCGGGGCTGGTTGTTTTTGCCGCAACGTTGCCCCTGCAACCGATTCTGCATCTTGTGAGCGAGGATCGGGGCGATGGGATGTGTTGCGAGCTTCCGTGATTGCTCGCGGTCCTAATTGTTTCCCTGGCTCTTGTTGTCTCTCGCGAAAGCAAACGCATGTACGCGCGTTGGCAGGCTGGTCAGCGGGATTGTGTCAAAATATCTGCCAGGCTTTTTCTTCGAGTTGTTTCTCCAACTCGGGATCGTTTGCACGTTCGAGTAAATCGTAGTACGCGTAGGGATATTTAAAAACGTGCCCGATCCCCAACGATTGCTTGCCGCGGTTCTGCCAATACTTCACTTGGTTCGGCCTGAGTTTGCTGATGGCATGGTCTTTGATTTTTCGATCGCCGGGTTGCGGTCCACTTCGGGTAACGGTGACATATTTGCGAAAGGAAGTCCGACAGCTTTCAGCCCATTCAACATCACCCATCGCGGCCAGTTCGACCAAGGACTGTCCAAACGTCAGCATGTGACCGGCAAATCCCTGGCCAAACCCGGAGAAGCGATCGATCGCATCACTCGCTTCTTGGAGGATAAAGCGGGATGCCGCGGATGCATCACTGAACGGTGGCGGATCGACATCGTCGTCCGGTTCGACGTCACGCCAAGGAGTGAATGCGCGGATCAAGTTGCAGATCCCGTCGACTCTTGCTGGCGTTGCTGTTTCTGGAAGCAGGCGGAATCCTTTAATTGCGTGCATCGCAAAAATTGCATCATGTCCCACCTGACGCAAAACGCCACCACCGGCGGCTAAAGTTTCACCAATCTTCTTTGCCGGATCCTCCATCGGATCTTGATCTGGGAATGGTTTGCATAACTTGCTGGGAGCCCAATTTAGATCGAACAGTTCGGTAATCCGAGCCGCTGCCGCATCCTGTAATTGATTATCGACACACATCAGGTGTGCCGAGATCATGGCTGCACCGCGATGCCCATCAGCGAAATAATTCATCTCGGGCGATCTTGCCAGGGCATTCAATCCAAGGTGGACCAGCCGTTTGTCGGTGATGCTCTTTTCTTCAGCGATTAGTCGACGCCCCAGGTCCGTAGTACAACCACCTATCAGGCTCGCCGCGCTGAATGCAAATTGACGACGCGTAAACATCTCATTCTCCGTGATCTTCGGGGCTCATTGCACCGAGTGGCCTTGCCACCGGTGTTGCTCTCATGCTGCGGGGCTTTCGCATGCTGCGGGGCGTTCGCATGCTGCGGGGCGTTCGCATGCTGTGGAAGTCAGCTAGGGTTTGAACTTCCTGCTGTTTGGACATTGAGTTTGATGGGCAATTGAATTTGAAATCGCGCACCACCGAGGGGACTCTCGCTGGCGATGACGGTACCGTCCATTCGACTGCAAATTCGTCGAACCAATGCCAGTCCGAGCCCATGCCCCGGTGGTGTTTCATGGTTGGCTCGATGAAAAGGTTCGAAAATTCGTTCACGATAGGCTTCCTCAATACCATTGCCATCGTCATCGACAGTGATCAGAAGACGTTCGGACTCCGTGGTGGCTGACACCTCGACCTTCGTTTTGCCGAATTTGCAAGCGTTTCCAATCAAGTTGCCGATAGCACGCGCCAAGCCGTTGCGGTGAGTCAGGAAGTTGGTGGGCGCGTCGGAAAAAACAGTGTGGAAACTCAAGTTTGGCGCGAGGGGGCGGTGTGATTCTACGACTTCCTCGATGAGTTCGGGCACGTTCACAGGAACTTGATTGGCCACTTGATCGGCGTCACCGAAACGGACGTAATTGAGTAACTCTCCTACTAATTCGTCTAGTTCTTCGGTTGCTGTCTCAATCGCGATGATCCTTGTGTCGCGTTGCTCATCGTCTTTTGCGGTGCGGATCAGTTCGGAGGCAAAGCGAATTCGTGCCAGGGGTGTTCGCAACTCATGGGAAACGGCTTGCAAGAATTCTTTTTGGTCCTTGATTGAATTTTCAACGTGATTCGCCATCGTATTGAAGGCATGTGAGAGTTGAACGGTATTGCTGGATTTGTCCTCGATTCGAGCTGAAAAATCTCCGTTTGCAATTTCCATAGCGACGGTTTCGACCGTCCGTAATTGTTTTACAACGGGTCGTAGTAAAAAAGCGATGGCGACCGCGGTGAGTAAAAAAATCGCGGCCAAAGCAAGCAGTTCAACGTAGTCGGAAGGTCCCACGAATTGTGGTAGCGGGCCCAGTTCAACGAGGTAAGGGGAAGAGGGAAGACTGGCCTGGATCATGCCCCAAAAATAAACGGCCTCACCCTGATCCAGTCGAGCGTCCATCTCCGCAGGCATTGGCCGTTCGGAACGGTCAATCACACGAATCGGGTATTTAAATCGAGACTCCACTCGCTCCATCGTTTGGAGGTATTCTTCTTCGCCGCCACGAATAAACTCGTCGCGTGCTAGGAGGGCGCCTCCCCCCAATGCCTCTTCGATGACGGCTATATTTCGTTCGAGGCTTTGCGTGGCGTACACATAGTTGGCGATCAACGATGCGACGAACAAAATGAAGATCACCCCAACGTAGAAACGTAAGAAAAGTCGCGTCATGTCAATTACTTTGCAAGGAGATAGCCGACACCACGTACCGACTTCACAAGTTGCGGATTACTTGGGTCGTCGCCGAGCTTTCGACGCAGTCTTGAGACGCGTAGATCGATGGAACGATCTTGCCCATCGTACGGGAGTTCGAGCAGTTGGATATAGATTTCTTGACGTGACGCGGGGGTTCCAGCCCGTTCTGCCAGAAACACCAGTAAGTCGAACTCGGCGGTCGTCAATTCGATTGGCTGCTCGCGTAGCGTTGCTTCACGACGTGCTCGATGAATTGCGATTTCGCCAACAAGTAGCTCATCATTCTCGCTACCGTTCATAGCTCGGTCAGTGCGTCGTAAATGACTTTTTAAACGTGCAAGCAGCGCCCGAGGACGAACCGGTTTACTCATAAAGTCGTCCGCTCCCACGTCCAAGGCGACGACCTCATCAACCTCATCGCCGCGAGCGGTAAGCACAATAATAGGTCCATCAAACTGGTCACGGACCTTGCGACAAACGTCGAAGCCGTTCATTCCAGGGAGGTTTATATCGAGAACGATTGCCTGGTACGGGTGAGATATGATTCGATCAACAGCCGACAAACCGTTGTTTTCTACCTCGATTTGGAAGCCTTCCTCAGCGAGGAAATCTCGGACCATGCCTGCTAAATTGGGGTCGTCTTCTACGATGAGAATCTGATGTGGCAACGAGATCACTCCTGTGCGATGAGCGCTTGCTTGAAACGTGCAGATGCAACGAGTGGCCACTCCATAGACACGTCAGCAAATCGGGATTGAGCGAGGCGACTCACTCTTTCAACATAGATGCAAAAAGAAAAATGGACATCAGCTGGTTCCCCCCCAAGATTGTAGGCGATGTGGTGGCCAGTGTCTCTCTAACGCCGAAGTTGTTTGCGCGATCTAATGCATATCGCGAACACCTGCGATTGGGGATGGTGACGTCGGTTCAACAGGAATTTCTCTGCAGATCAAGTGAGTTCTTGCGGAATGCCTGCTGAAATCGGGCCGAGCCAGCAATGTCACAGCGGCTTCTGGCGGTATTCTGGTGGGGAGTCGGTTGATTTCAGTTCGGCGCAAAAAAAGACCCGTCCGCCATCGTTGATTGGTGACAAGCGAGCACGCAGGCGAGGAAGAGGACGTCCAGTTCGCCATCTTTCGATTCCCGGTTTCTGGAATCCGATTGAGGGCGGAATCGGTTCAATAAGCCTGTTTCAGCGTTAGCTTCCGTCGCTTGGGTTAGAAAAGTTGATTTGTGCGAGGGTTTTTCAGTGCGAGAAACGGCCCCGGT
>JARGNK010000090.1:30882-32352 GCA_029213145.1 Rubripirellula sp.
GCAATGCAATCTATCTTGCCCCAGTGAAGAATCGCTTGCCGAGGCGTTGCGAATCGGCCCAATTGAACTGTTGATCGGGTTATTTTGAAGTGGTTCACGTCGGCGTTCTTGATGAATCTCGTATTTGGGAACGATGGCTGGAAACGAGTGTGTTGATGACCAGTGAAGCGTTGTCGCTTGGCGTTGATTTTTTGAACCATACGGAGTCTCGGAACGATGCCCGATTTTTATCAGCATGATTTGGTAACGACGATTCACGATTTGCAGACCGGGCGACTCGATCGATTGGAAGTGATGCTTCGTGATGCGTCACTTCAAAACCGAATCGGACTGGTGTTGCCTGTAACTGCGGCCGACATGCGGGCGGAGCCGTTTGATCGCATCGTTAGCGAATTGGTGGATGCAGATTACGTCGACACAATTGTGGTCACCTTAGGTGTCGCGCCGGACCAGGCGGACCTTGATGAAACGTTGCAAAAAGTTTCAGCGTTGGGGAGCCGTGTCCGAGTGCTTTGGACCGATGGGCCTGAGGTGCAGTCGATGTATGACGAATTGATTGAATCAGGAATCGCAGTGAATACACCGGGCAAAGGACGCAGTGTTTGGACTGCTTTTGGTTGCCTGTTGGCTGATCCAGAGATCGATACGTTCGTACTTCATGACTGTGATATTGTGGATTATGACCGCTTATTATTGGCGAGACTGTGCTTGCCAATGACACATCCAGCCCTCGATTTCGAGTTCTGCAAAGCGTATTACGCGCGTGCGACGGATCGAATGCACGGTCGAGTTGTGCGGTTGTTGGTGACGCCTTTGCTCCGTGCGATGATGCAGATTTTTCCCGATAGCGAATTCATTCGGTTTCTTGCCTGTTTTCGCTATCCGCTGTCAGGCGAGTTTTCGTTGACACGTAACCTAGCGCGTTCCAATCGGATTCCCTGTGATTGGGGCCTCGAGGTGGGAACTTTGGCCGAGGTTTATCGCAACACGTCTTTGAAGCGAGTGTGTCAGGCCGATTTATGTCGCTTGTATGAACACAAGCACCAAGCTCTTTCGATTGAAGATCGAAATTCAGGGCTGATGCGAATGGCGATCGATATTCTGACAACGGTCTATCGGACACTGGCCAGCCAAGGGGTGGTGATGAGCGGGTCGACCTTTATCACTCTGCGTTCATCTTATTTACGTGTCGCCCAGAACTGCATTCGGCAGTACGGGGCTGATGCCTTGGTAAACGATTTGCACTTTGACCGGCATCAAGAGGAGAGCGCGATCGATGCGTTCGCTGGTTGTATTACCGAGGCGGCGGAGCTGTTTCGCGCGGACCCCAATGGGAAAGAGGCAATTCCGAACTGGACCCGTGTTCGGGCTGCTTTTCCCGGTTTCACCAATCGGCTGCGGGACGCATCGAACACAGCTGGTTGAGAAAATGGCCTGGCCCCTGAGAAGGCCCACTGGCCCCGGAGAC
This sequence comes from Rubripirellula sp., assembly GCA_029213145.1. GTDB lineage: Bacteria > Planctomycetota > Planctomycetia > Pirellulales > Pirellulaceae > Rubripirellula. Next base: position 32,351 of record JARGNK010000090.1, read on the forward strand.
GC
>JARGNK010000091.1:0-12479 GCA_029213145.1 Rubripirellula sp.
AGTCGCCCGGTCGGCCGACTGGGTTCGAATGGAATACGAAAATCAAAAAACATTGCAAACCCTGGTTGGCCCCGTCGTTCAATCCGGGGATCAGTTACTCGTGTCACCCGCTGAATTGCAAATCAACGAAGGGGAAACCACTGATCTTGCTGCGACCGCCGGCGGTGCGCAAAAGATTTATTGGTCACTCATTCGTGGGGAACAAGAATCGGTGATAGCAGTCGACCGCTTCAAGATTTCCTTCAACGCTCCCCGCGTGCAAGGAAACCAAACTTTCAAAATTCGCTTGGATGCTGTTTACGAAGATGGCACGCGTTCCATTGAGGTTCCTGTCACGATCCAAGAAACCCTTCCTGATCCACAATTCGTCTTGGAAGGCCCAAGTGAATGGGACGGCCGCAAGACGATTGAATTTCGCCCACAAATCAGAAACCTTGCCGAACTGGAGAACGCCAATGTCGCCAAACTGGACTACCACTGGCAGGTTCTCGGCCCCGCAACCATCCAGGACATCCAGCCTAAAACCTTAATTCTGCATCGTGCTCAAAACAGCGGGCAAATGACAGTCAAACTCTCACTGACAAATGGTGGCACCACCAGCGAAGCCATGACAACCGTGACGGTGACGGAACCAAAAACCGACCCGTGGGTTGACCGCACTGCCGCAAGCGACGAGATGCCAGTCGATGGCCAATTCTATGCTCGCGACGAAAGTGGGCTTGGGATGATGCACTGCAACGGCAAGCTGAAGCAACAAACGGACGAAGTCTTTGTCCGCGTCCAGGCGAACGATGCACCCTACGAAACACAAACCCAGATTCCCGACAAAAATGGGAATTACCGGTTCACGATCAAGTTAAAACCAGCTTTGCTGAACTACCAGTTCGAACTTGGTACACGCACCAACGGCACCGAAAAGATCCTGCACAAAGCTGGCGACATTGTCTGCGGTGATGCTTATTTGATTAGCGGTCAATCGAACGCCTTGGCAACCGACACCCGTGAAGAGGCACCACGCGTCACCAACCCATGGGTCCGCAGTTATGGGAACCCACGATTCTTCAAACCCGGAGAACGTGAAAACCTCTGGTGCAAACCGGTCTGGAAAGCACAGTCAGAACACTTGGCAGAATTAGGCTGGTGGGGAATGGAACTGGCGAATCGCCTGGTTGAATCCCAGCAAGTCCCGATCTTTATCGTCAATGCGGCAAGAGGGGGAACCCGAATTGATCAGCACCAAAGAAATGACTCAAATCCGGCTGATCTCGATACGATTTACGGTCGAATGCTGTGGCGGCTGCAACAAGCTCAATTGACCCACGGGATTCGAGCGATCATTTGGCATCAAGGTGAAAACGACCAGGGTGCCGCCGGCCCCGACGGCGGCTATGGATGGGAAACCTACGAACAGTATTTCGTTGAATTGACCGCGGACTGGAAACAAGACTTTCCCAACCTCCACAAATACTACGCCTTCCAAATTTGGCCGAGCGCCTGCGCGATGGGGCGAGACGGGAATGGCGATATGCTGCGAGAAGTGCAGCGATCACTTCCACGCCGGTATTCCAACCTAAGCATGCTTTCCACCCTCGGATTTCGTCCCGGGGGCGGCTGCCACTACCCGCTGGAGGGCTGGAGCGTATTCGCAAAACGACTGTCCCCTCTCATCGAACAAGATTTCTATGATCGTCCAACCAAAGGACCGATCACTTCACCAAATCTTGTTCAAGCCTACTATCCAACCGACGCTCAAAATTCGATCGTTCTCGAATTCGATCAGCCGGTGGTATGGCAAAAAGAATTGGTGAGCGAATTCTACTTGGACGAACAGGGCGGCTTGGTTGCTGACGGTGAAGCAAACGGAAATACCTTGATACTCACACTCAAGCGGCCAACCGCCGCCAATCAAATCACCTACCTCAAAGAGAAGTCTTGGAAACAAGACAATCTGCTGGTCGGGAAGAACCGAATGGCTGCGATGACGTTCTGCCAAGTCCCGCTTGGGCTTCACCCTTAGACGATACCCTGACCACCATCTGCTGAACAAAACCGGAATGCAAACAGGACAATCGCAAATCACTGAATCAAGCGATGACTGATTTGCACCGCCCAAACCTCGACTACGAGTTGACAAATCCGACGCCGAGCCGCAGCTTTACGGCAAATCACCGTCACCCTTAATCAATGATTCGAATGAGGGATAAATGACTAACGAACGCAGAATTTGCGTTGCTGGATTTGCTTGAGAAAGGCGGCCACTGAACGCTCTCCAAATTCTCGAACGACTCTACAATCTCGCCCAGACCTTTGTCAGCACAGAACCGATCAGCGTTTGCCAAAAGCTCAGATGAAAATTTGATTTCCACCCATGATCGAATAACCAGCACAACGGTGCCCAGTTGGCAGTCGCCGGTCACCCCGACGGATATTTCAAAAAATGGCCGAACTTCATCCTTAACGCACCGTGGGGAGAAACCGTTAGCAATTTGCGATACTCACCGTTAGGTTTCGCAAGAGTATTCCTGCTGATGGAATCCAGAAAAAACTCACGACAATCAACCAGTTGATGAGCGACTGGACAAGACCGCACACGTAAGCGAATTGACCTCAGAACAGGCGAACCCCATGATAAACGCGTTGCCAAGATCGACCGTGCCTGCCAAAACCCCGATTAAGTTGCTGGCAAAGCGAGAGCATCATATCGAGTCGGCGACAAAGAGAAGCGAATCCAGGTACGATGCGAGTCACCGAAAACCAAGCCCCAAACCAAGCAGCCCCGTCACATGGACGCCAGAAAACAAACAGACATGATGCCCGTCTTGGAAATCGAAAAAGAGGTCAAAACGGGTAACCTGTCCGAAGCGGATGCAGAAGTTAGACTGGCCGATGCAAAACGCGAACGACTTGAAGCGGAAGACGCCGAAGAGGAGAGCGTGGAAGAGGAGAGCGTGGAAGAGGAGATCGACGACGACAATGATGATCTCGAAGACGGAGAACTGAATGACGATCTCGACGAAGAGAGCTTCGATGACGATTTCGATGAGGAGAACTTCGACGACGATTTTGATGATGATTTTGAAGAGGATCCAGAGGACGACGAAGATGATTTGACAGACGATGATCAAGTCGAAAGCTTTTAAGCGAACGCTCGGTCGAAAATGTCATTTGGCCCCCGAATCAGCCGCAAATCGCGGCCGCCATGTTGGACGGTGAATCGGATACGTTGCAGACCAACATCCACTCGATCTTGCTGTCACCGTAACTCAGCATCACCGATCCACACCGCCGCCATTCCCAGCAAAGCCAGGCGTTGACCGCCAGAAAGTGAACACAACAAGATGATTCGCAGTATTTTTGCATTCGCATTACTTTGCTATCCAACCGTTGCCGCCGAACCAGTCACGACCACCTCCGGCCTCGTTCAAGGCACGGAATCACGAAATGAATCGGTGGTGGCGTACAAGGGGATTCCCTACGCGGCACCGCCCATCGGCGATCGACGATGGCGTCCACCGCAACCGGCAGCGACTTGGGACGGGGTCCGGCCATGCAATACCTTTGGCCACAAGTCACTTCAAAAAAAGAATCGGCAAGAGGGTGGGCAGAGCGAAGACTGCTTGTATCTGAATGTCTGGACGCCTCGAGAACAAAACGAAACCAAGCTTCCTGTCATGGTTTGGATTCACGGTGGTGGATTCACGCAAGGCTCCGGTCATCAGCCAGGCTATGACGGCACGCAACTCGCGTGTCGGGATGTCGTCCTGGTGACGATCAACTACCGACTCGGTGCGTTCGGGTTCATGACGCATCCAGCCCTCTCAGCTGAATCACCCCAGAATGCGTCGGGCAATTATGCGATTCTAGATCAGATCGCCGCATTGAAGTGGGTGCGTGATAACATCTCCAATTTCGGCGGTGATCCCAAGAACGTCACGATCTTTGGCGAATCGGCAGGCGGCACAAGCGTTTACCTGCTAACCGCGACGCCACTATCCAAGGGGTTGTTTCACCGAGCGATCCTGCAAAGCCCTTGGCTCGATCCCAACATTTTTCGCAATCTGAAAACAGCGAACGAAAATGGCCCCCCGGCTGAATCCGATGGTGAAGACGAAGTCAAAAAACTACTCGACGAAAACGGAAGTGAAATACTGGCAAGACTTCGCGCTCTACCGGCCGAAGAAATTCTAGAAAAGGTCAAACCACGCTGGCCCGTCACGACCGACGGGTGGGTCTTTCCGAAACCACCTCATCAGATCTACGCGGACGGCGATCAGCATCCCATCCCTGTGATCGTCGGAACCAATCGCGACGAGGGAACAATGTTCACCGCTCGCAAACCATTCGGTGGCACCCTGGCAAACTATCGCGTCGCAATGGCTGAACGCTACGGCGAAAGCGGAAAAATCGTCGCCGATTTCTATGCACCCGAATCCGACGACAAACTTTGGCAGGTTGGTGTCCAACACGTGACCGATACCTGGTTTGTTCAGCCATCCCGAGAATTCGCGACCGCGATGGACCGACAAGGCAGTTCCGTTTGGATGTACCACTTCACAAAACCTGTCTGGGGTTGGATGGGGGCAGCTCACGCCGCAGAAATTGGATTTGTCTTTGGCAACCTCGAAGAACCGAAGCCGGATGATGCCAAGTTGTCGGCAGCTTTCATGGAATATTGGGTGCAATTTGCCAAAACAGGAAATCCAAACCTGAATGGCAAACCAACTTGGCCAGCCTATCGAATCGCAGAACCGTGCCACCTCGTGATGGACAAGTCGATACAGGTTGATACGGGCTTACGAAAGGATGCCTGTGATATGCTGGATAAGGTGCTGACTCAACGGCGACAGCAAGGCGCGTCCGACCGCTGAATACTTGGGGCAGCGGACGACACCGCGAGCTTGTTTAGACATAAACTCGCAACCTCTATTCACCTGCGCCCCATTTCCACGCAATCCAACCCCCACGCAAAATCGCGCCGCTTTGAAGGTGCAAGTCGTTAGCCAAACAGAAACTCCGATGTACCGATCGATCATGATTTGCGTTAGCCTGCTGCTTCTGACATCAGGCACGACTTTACCCCTCGCCATCGCTCAAGATCGCCCACTGAATGTGCTGCTGATTATGGCAGACGACATCGGCTACGAATGTTTTAGCAGCTACGGGAGCAAAGAATACAACACGCCGCACATCGATGCGTTAGCTAAACAGGGTGTCCGATTTACCAACGCCCATTCGACACCACTCTGCACGCCAACCCGCGTGAATCTGATGTCCGGCAAGAGCAATGTATTCAATTACCAAGACTTTGGAATCTACCCACGCGGAGAGCCGACGTTCGCGAATCACTTCAAAGAGCACGGTTACCGAACGGCGGTCGCGGGCAAGTGGCAACTTCAAAACGAGCAACCAGGTCAAGGCATCTCGCCCAACGAAGCAGGCTTCGATACCTACTGCTTGTGGAACATCCCCGGCGGTGCGCGAGAGCGGTATTGGCAGCCCTCATTCGTGAAGGATGGGAAACTGCTCGAATTACCACCCGGTACTTTCGGTCCCGACGTGATGACTGATTTTCTGATCGACTTCATCACGGACAAACAAGAAAAGCCCTTCGTCGCCTACTTCCCGATGATCCTGGTGCACAACCCTTTCGTTCCCACACCTGATACAGAAGGTGGCAAGCGAGTCGATCAAGCGAAACGAACGCCGAAAGTGCTGAAACAGAATTATGTCGACATGGTTGCCTACATGGACAAGTGCGTTGGCCGCTTGATCGATGCACTCCAAACCAGCGACCAGAGGGACAACACACTCGTCATCTTTACTGGTGACAACGGCACCAATGCTGAATTGTCATCTGAACTGTTGGGAAAAACAGTCAAGGGAGGCAAAGGCTACACCCATGACTATGGCACACACGTCCCGCTAGTCGTCAACCTGCCAGGCCGCGTGCCGCCAGGTCAAATCAATGAAGACCTGATCGCTTTCTCGGATTTCTTCCCCACGCTTGTTGACGCAGCAAACCTGCCGGCAAAAGCGGTCAAGAACGGTGACGGATGGAGTTTTTGGCCGCAGTGCCTTGGAAACTCAGGCCGCAAACGCGATTGGATTTACGGATACTACTTTCCCCGACCCTACGCGAAAACACTCGACAACAAGTACAACCACTACGAGGTACGGTACGCTCGCGACAAGCGTTTCAAGCTCTACGGTAATGGCGATTTTTATGACACGATCAAAGATGCAATGGAAAAAACCCCTTTGCCAGACAACAACCTCGACGCCTACCAGAAAGCAGCCCGAGCCAAACTGCAGGATGCGCTCGCCACATTCCCGCAACAGGGGCAGGCGATTCGGCACGACGAAGTCAGCGGTAAGCGAAAGCCGGGATCGGAAAAGCGTTCGAACCATTGAGTCAATTCACCAACTCCGGGCAATGACTTCAACACAGTACCAAAAAACGTCCATCACCGCCGCAAATCGCAATCGCCACAATCACACCTGGTTTTGACCAACTTGCTTAAGGATACGCGTCCCTGAATGCTTTCAGGCAACACCGAATACAACAGATCAAATCGAACAGCCAGATATCAAATCGAACAGCCAGCCTTCGCGAACCACGGTTCCAACTATGGAAAAATCAATGACAGTACCCCAGCTAAGACGGGCATCACTGACTCTGCTATTCCTGCTCGTTTCCTCATTGAGCCTGCAGGCCGCCGAACGGCCAAACATCCTGTGGATCACCAGTGAAGATAACGGGGTTTCCTGGGTTGGATGCTATGGAAGCAAAAATGCCAAGACGCCAAACATTGATCGTTTAGCGAAAGAAGGCTTTCGGTACACCCATTGTTTCGACAATGCCGCTGTTTGCGCGCCCACGCGAAGCACGTGGATCACTGGCCACTATGCGATCTCATTGGGAACACAGCCAATGAGAAGTCGCTATGCGATTCCGCATGACAAAGTCCCCTACTATCCCGACTTACTGAAGGCGGCGGGCTACCACGTTACCAATGGTGGCAAAACGGATTACAACATCGGCAGTCGCCCTGATAAGGACTGCTGGCTCGTCGATGGAAAACGCCCACCGCGCCAAGCGGGCCAGAGTTTTTTCACGATCAACAATATCGGCGACAGCCATGAAAGCAGAGCGTTTCCGAAAAAACGTGGTGGGCAAGTAAAAACCGATCCTGCCAAAATGGTTCTGCATTCGTACCATCCGGATCTACCCGACATGCGAATGACGTACGCAACCTACGTCGATGCAGTCCAACAGATGGATGCCAAGGTTGGACGAATCCTCGCCGACCTCGAAGCGAGTGGAAACGCCGATGACACCATCGTCGTCTACTGCTCCGACCACGGCGGTGTGCTCCCTAGGAGCAAGCGCTTTCTCTATTCCAGCGGGATCCACTGCCCACTGATTGTTCGCATTCCTGAAAAATGGAAACGCTGGTGGCCCGCCGAAAGGCCTGGCATGACCGTTGACCGGATCGTCAGCTTTGTAGACATGCCGAAAACATTCGTCAGCCTGGCGGGAGGAAAAGTGCCCAGCAGCTATCAGGGGCACATCTTTCTTGGTGATGAGATTGAACCAGCCCCTGAGTACCACCTTAGCTTCCGCGAACGGGCCGATGAGTGCAGCGATAACGTTCGCGGCCTACGAGATCAAAGGTATGCCTACATCAAGAATTACATGCCTTGGGCTCCCAACGGACAACGCCTTCGATACATGTGGACCATGGCTGGCACACGGGCGTGGGAACAACACTACCTCGACGGCAAATGCGATGAAATCACCGGTCGCTTCTTCAAACCGCGACCTTCCGAAGAGTTTTACGACACACAACTTGACTTCGATAACGTCAACAATTTGATTGATTCTCCGAAACATCAAGCCAAGATCGCAGAGCTGAAAGCAGAGCTTCGCAAAAAACAACTTGAACTATTCGATTCAGGCTTGCTACCCGAGCGGATGCGACAACGACGTGCCGAAGCAAACGGACTGACAATCTACGAAATGGTTCGAGATCCAAAACTTTATCCACTAGAAAAGTATCTTGACCTTGCCGATCTAGCGCTCGACCGCGACCCCAAAAACATCGATCAGTTTTCCGAGTCGATGGACGATCCTGACGAAGGCGTTCGTTATTGGGCGATTTGCGGTCTGTTCTTACTGGACGACCTGACAAAGCCTGCGTCACAAGTGATGCAAGACGCCATCGGGGATGACTGCACCGAGGTTCAGATGATGGCAGCTTGGTCCATGCATCGCCATGGTGAAGTGGAAAAAGCTAACGCAATCTTTGAACAAGTAAAACGCAACCCACAGCACGACAAACCTATCCTTGAATCAATCCATCGCTGGAAGGATGCAAAACATCCAAGCGACACAAAGACATCGGTCAACCAATAGCAAATCCTTGAAAACTCTGTTGGCCGCTATCGCCACCAAGCAGGTGACGGAATGCCGGTAACAAATCAGATCGATCGTTGCTCCAAATCCCTCGGCAAGTTGCTTGACGATGCAGCAATTGTATCCTTCCAATTTCAAAACCAGATCAACCACCTCGTGGCAGCAGATTCCAGCAGCCATGGTGATTCAGCAAAGCCAATAACACGTAAGGACATTGAAATGCCAAAATGGCTTTCAGCAATCGCATTTCTTTTGACGTGCTCAACGGTCAGTGCGCAAAACAACTTGCGTTCGCTGTACAAACCGCAGCCCCTTGACGGCCTGCCCTGTCGAGTAATGGCTCCCCTACAATTCGATAAAACGCAAAAATACCCGGTGATCGTTTCATTACATGGCGGTGGTGGAAAAGGAACTGACAACAACAAACAGCTGAAGGGCTGGAATCGTCAATTAGCCGACAAAAGCCGTCGCCAAAATTTCCCATGCTATGTCGTTGCTCCACAAGCCAACGAATTGTGGAATGCCGAACACCTCAACAAAATCAAATCTCTCATCCAAACGCTTCCTGGCATCGACATGGATCGCATCTATCTGATGGGACATTCAATGGGCGGCCACGGGACCTACATCTTTCTTCAGCTCGACTCGAATTACTTCGCCGCGGCTGCTCCATCGGCCGGAAGTGGTCTCAAGCGAACGGAAAAATTCATCGATCCTGTCAAAATCAAGGACATCCCGATCTGGACGTTTCATGGTGACAACGACCGAGTGTGTCCTATCGAAAAGGATCTCGCAGTCTTTCGCGAGATGGAAAAACTAGATGGCAACATGAAATTGACGACATGGGTTGGAGATAGCCACGCAGTATCGGAAAAATTTATCGTCGGGGCAAAAAATGGCGCCACCCAATGCAGCGGCCAACGTTGTGACAAGGAACCAGATTTCATGACTTGGCTATTTGCCCAATCGCGATAAGCACCCTGCTCATTCGGGCGAGCGTCTTCAAAACTACGCTTCCCCGGGAAACAGAGTACAAACGCCAATCGCACGAAACGCCCGACAGAACTTCAAGCCAACTTAACTCACAATCTTCAGAACCAGCATGTTCACGCGTTTTATTGTCTACGTTGCTACCTGCATAATCTCGGCGTCGCTGGTCAGCCCAACTCCGCTGATCAAACCTGCGTCTGCTCAGAATCGCCGACCTGAACCGTCTACCGATTTGCAGGAAATCTTGGAGGAACAAGCTGAGTTGCGGCAAGAACTGCAGATCCTCGTACAAGAGTTGACGCAGATCCGAAACCGGATTGCCGAATTGGACCAACTAGCAGCGATCCAGCGAGAAATGGACCGACTGCTCGAAAGCATCGCAAAAGCCGAAATAGCGGGCGACGATACTCGAGTAACGAAGCTGGAATCCCGCATTGCCCCGCTGGAGCGACACCTGAATGAATTAAGAGAGAAGCTTGAAACGGGTGGAGAAACCGGTGAGAAGATCGGTGAACTGAAAGAACTGATCCGTCTAGTTGATCGTGCCCAAGCAATCAGTGATGCACCGCTTTGGATCCGCGCGTTGAAAACCGCGATTGAGAACCTCGAACAACTGCGGTTAATTCAATCCAAGCTGAATAGGGTCGATTCAGACACGAACGAAGCAGAACGCGAATCCCTCGAAGAACAAATCGACCAACTCGGCGAACAAATCGACGAAGATGGTGAATTGCTGGAAATGATTTCTCAATTCATTGAATCAAGGGACGAGACCGATGAACCAGAATCGCGAGAGATGGAAGTGGAGATCACCGAATTCATCATTGAACTAGAAAGCCGACGTCACGTTTTAGCGGAATCCAGCAACGCAACCTCGAATCAAAACAACTCCTCCCAAATTGTTTCAGGCGAATATTTCATCACACAGTCATGGTCGCAGGAGAACCGCTACCGACGACCGTACTACGTCCGAGTACCGACGCAAACGCACCCGCAACATAAATTCCCGGTCTTCATTTTCCTGCACGGTAACGGTGGAAATGCCAGAAACGCGATGCAGAATTTCGTGCGGAATCGCCGAAAAATAACCGCCAACTACATCATTGTGTTTGCGCAGGGCTACCGCGAAAGCTGGAACATTGTCTCCGAACGTTCCAAGGCTGATGATGTCGGATTCATCGAATCCATCGTGCAGAAAATGGCACAGCACAAAAATGTCGACACAAACAATTTCAGCATCATGGGAGCATCAAACGGCTCGGCGCTGATCAACCAAATCGCCATTGAAAGCAACTTACCAAACATTCGCAATTACATCAGCGGAGTCAGCCCACTCAACGTCTGGCAATTTGACGGCACCAATTTCAAAGCGAAGGGACGAGACAATCAATACAAAAAAACGGCGACACCTATGACGGGCAAACGCTTGATGAACATCTCTGGAACGAACGACAAACTCGTACCGTATCAAGGCGGCCCTTCGCCAGCGATCCCGGCAAAAAACGGCAAGCTCGCTTTCATTGCCGCAGAAGAATCAACGTTCATTTGGGCACGACAGATGGGATACCAAGGCGAGCAGCACACCAAGCCGAACCGCACCATCAATAATATTGACATCTTCGACTATCTAGACGGTGATGTCATTCACTGCAAAGTGAACGGAGAAGGCCATAACGCCACGCACGAGGTCAGTGAAGACATGCTGCTTGAATTCCTGCTCGGTGGCAAAAAAACAAAGCAGAAATAAAACGCGAACATGACACGGGACAAGGAACGAATTAGCGGAGGGGCGAATGAACAAAACCTTTCCTGTGTTTCCTCGCTGAGTCCCCCAGATCTTCTGCAAAGAATTTTGCGACTCATTTTTTGGCGAAGTTCGCCTCCACAATCTCCTCAATTAGATCTTCGCTTGGAAAATCCATCACGATGGTGCCAAGCCGCACCGGCTTAACCAGACTTGGCTGCTGCAAGAACTCAATGACGGTTCGATTCGTTTGCGATGCATACCTTTGTGGTGTGATCAATTGACCAGGCAACGTCCCGCTGCAAAAGTTGATAAACCACTCATGATCGCCAACAGCGGACGCTCGCTCAAGATGTGAGCGGATCAGTTTTTTCTTAACGTTGACCGGGGCTGTGTAATTGTCTTGCCGCTGCAGTGCGTCCCACCTCAACCCACCAAGATCCCCAACGCGATCCACCAAGACGATGCGGCCTCGCACGGTCTCCAAAGCCGGCACTTGGTGACTGCTGTGCCACAGCTTGCCATCTTCTTTTGTCAATTCTTTAAACGCATTAGCAAATGACCGCGTATTATCGCGAGCTGCCGCCTCTTCTTTAACGGACATCACAATGCATTCCGAGGGATGCTGATTCAAAAACTCCTGACACACGTCACGTACTGACTCAAACGTCATTCGCTGATTGATAATGCCGTGATGTATCAAAAATTGGTCACCGATGTGTCGACACCGAATATCGATAAACCGAACACCTGCATTCAGTTGGTCTGCCAACGACCAAGATTGGCACTTTGCAAAACCAAACGAAAACCCGTTGTAAAGGGCGCAGGTGTTGTGTGTTCCGGGTAAAGAAAGCTGAGACAGCAAAACACCATCCGGCAATCGCGACATCCAATTCGAACATTGATCAACTGCACTTTCCTGGGGGGACGATGAGTAACTTGTTCCAACGAATTGGCCGTTTGCGGCAATGAATTCCACCGCAAACGAGAGAAAAACCAATAAAACGAGCAACGAGCGAAATATCATGCGTCAATTAGCGAAGTCAAAATTACTTTGGATACCTATCTCGGACAAACACACCAGAAAGAGAGTGCCGCACCAAGTCCCATCTTAACTCAGCTCGATCGATCACACCGACCCCAACGCGAAATCTGACTTGCTTGCCCGAAGTGCATGGTAAAAACCGTGTCAAACGCCGACATTCGAGGACGATGGAAGCATGCCGAGGCTGACACCGGAATGCTGGTCCCCCCAATCCATGATAAATGAGTACCGAGTCCGACCGAAACGACAAATCATTCACCCACCGAAAAGAAAAAATCGCTGGA
>JARGNK010000091.1:12579-24856 GCA_029213145.1 Rubripirellula sp.
ATGCTGGTGACTGGGCGTAATGTCGCGAACGTCGCCGAACACTGAATCCCGGTAGGGATCCCAATCGCTGGGTCCCAAAAAAGAATCCCAGCAAAGATGCGGAGAATCCAGGCCGCCCGAATGCCACCTCATCAAAATGCAGGCAGATCGGGCAACGACCGGCAGCGGTGCGACCTCACCATCACAGCCTCAACCGCGCATGCACAAGCGTGTTCGCGCCACGGCCACATTTCTCCAAAACCGAAAATGCCAGTCACCGCACACAGCACTCTGCTAAACCGTAAAATGAGGCTGTACTTGATACCGCTTCGCAACTAATTCATAAAATTCCTCTGCTTCTATCGTCGGTCATCGAAGCTCGCGGAAAATAGTCCCACCAGTTGCCTGTTTGGCTCCTCCCTTTTTGCATCTCATCAAAATGAAACCATTGCTGTACCTCGCCGCATTCTTACTGACCACGAGTGTCCAAGCTGCAGATCGCCCCAACATCGTTTGGATCATTCCAGACGACATGTCGGCCAACTTTTCCTGCTATGGCGAAACAGCGATCGAAACTCCGAACGTCGATCGTTTGGCGGCTCGCGGCGTCAAATTCACCAATTCGTTCGTAACAGCACCGGTGTGCTCCACCTGCCGTTCAGCTCTGATCACTGGGATGTACCAGACCAGCATCGGTGCCCATCACCACCGCAGCGGCCGCGGTGAAAAAAAGATCAATCTGCCTACCAACGTTCGACTCGTTCCCAAACTTTTTCAGCAAGCCGGGTACTACACGTCCATTACCGGCTGGCCGGTGCGAGAAGGACGCCTCGGCAAGACAGACTATAACTTCGAGTGGGACAAATCTGCGTACGATGGCAACGATTGGTCGCAACGCGAAGAAGGTCAACCGTTTTTCGCGCAGATCCAAACCCCCGGCGGCAAACTACGAGGAAAGAATGAACAAGGCTGGCAGAAATCTGCTAACTCCGCAAAACAAAAGTTTGGCCGTGCCACTCCAATCAGCGATGTCACTTTACCACCTTATTATCCGAAACATCCTGACATCCTTCGTGACTGGGCAGCCTATCTCGATTCAGTCCGCATGACAGATGCCATGGTTGGGGAGGTCGTCGCGAGATTAGAAGCGGAAGGAGTATTGGACAACACCATTGTTTTGTTCATGACCGACCACGGGATCAGTCATGCCCGCGGCAAACAATTCATGTACGACGAAGGCTTACATGTGCCGCTCGTGATCAGCGGTCCCGGAATCAAACCGGGAACGGTCCGAGACGATGTCGTCGAACACATTGACCTGGCTGCCCTTTCCCTCGCTGCTGCCGGGATCAAAATCCCCAACTCGATGCAGGCCAAAGACATCCTCTCGCCCGAATACAAACCACGACAGGCAGTGTTTGCAGCCCGTGATCGCTGTGATGAAACAGTCGATCATATGCGATCCGTCCGGACCAAAGAATTCAAATACATCCGCAACTTTTTACCAAACCGACCCTACCTGCAACCCTGCCGCTACAAAGACGCCAAGAGCATCCTGATTGCTCTCCGAGAATGGCATGACCAAGGCAAGTTAAATGCCACCCAAAAGTTAATTTTTCGTGAGACCCGACCGACCGAAGAGCTATACGATCTTGAAAACGATCCGCATGAAATCAACAACCTTGCCAACGATTCGAAATATGCAAATGAGCTACAAACGATGCGTCAACGGTTGAATGACTGGATGGAGGAAACCGATGACAAAGGGCGTGAACCTGAATCAGCTGAGATGTATGAAAGTGACATGGCTGTTTACCGAACGTCACTCAAACGCAAAGGCGAAATCGAGCAATTGAACGTTCTGGAAACCAATGTCGACCTGATGAAGAAGTGGGCCGCCGAAGGGAGGTAGTGAATACCGAAACCCTGCGAGAGAATCTCGTGTTCACCGTTGCCCATTCCCTCGGTTGCCCCGTTCCCTCGGTTGCCCCGTTCCCTCGGTTGCCCCATTCCCTCGGTTGCCCCATTCCCTCGGTTGCCCGGAAATCCTACCGCTTGTTCGCCCGTGCCACGCTCCTCGCTTGGCATCATCCATTTGCGAACGCTGGAGTCATCGTGATCGCACACCCAAGCAGCCAACAACGGACACTTCACCCAAACTGCCGAGACGAAGATTACAATGTGACGGGTGATTGAAAAAAAATCGCCAGACAATTTCCAACGTCCCGGTGACATGACCGTCAACGACCGAAATTTGGACATGTGTTCCGTAGCCAAGGCAAATCGCCATTCCAAACAAAACGAGGAATCCCCGAGCATGCCAAAACTGGCAAGCCAAACGCGGACATTGCTGGCACGATACTCGGCGATCTGCCTGAGCACCCTGCTAGCCATGACCAGTGCTGCAGAAGATCCGCCCGACTATGCATTGGAAATCCAACCAATACTGGCGGCGAACTGCGTCGTCTGTCACGGACCGGATGAGGCTGAAGCGGGCCTCCGACTCGACCAACACGAAGCAGCCACCGCAGAACTAGAATCAGGCAAACGTGCCATCATCGCAGGAAATCCGCAGAAGAGCGAACTACTGCACCGAGTTCAAATCAATGACGATTCCGCACGCATGCCTCCCGACGGCCCCCGCTTATCAAAGCGTGAAATTGATCTTCTAACACGCTGGATAAAACAGGGTGCTGAATTTCAAACCCACTGGGCTTATCGACCGATTCGACAACCGATCACACCAAACGTCAATCAAAAAGCATGGCCACACAATCCAATTGATTATTTTGTGCTTGCCAAGCTAGAGGCGGCAGGTGTAACGCCATCACCGCCCGCCAATCCGGCCACGTTAGTGAAACGTCTTTACTATGACCTGATTGGGCTCCCACCCGACCCAACCGTCGCAAGCGAGTTTCTGGCAAACCCTTCAGAAGTTACCTACCGCGAGCTCGTTGACCACCTGCTGCAATCGGAACACTTCGGTGAGCGTTGGGGACGACACTGGCTAGACAAAGCCCGCTACGCTGATTCCGATGGCTATGAAAAAGACCGCCCGCGTCCAAATGCATGGCTGTATCGTGACTGGGTAATCAATGCGATCAACCAAGACCTGCCCTTTGATCAATTCACCATTGAACAATTAGCTGGTGACTTGCTGCCAAAACCAACTCAACAGCAAAAACTGGCCACCGCTTTTCATCGGCAAACATTGACCAACACAGAAGGCGGTACCGACCAAGAGCAGTTCCGCGTTGAAGCTACGTTCGACCGCACCGAAACCACCAGTGCGATCTGGCTGGGTCTGACCATGACCTGCGCGCGATGCCATACCCATAAATACGATCAAATCACGCAACACGAATACTATCAGTTGTTCGCGTTTTTTGATGACATCAACGAAACCAACGTCAACCTTCCCATCAGCGAAGCCTCGACCAAAGCTTACGAGCTTCAGAAAGTCGAACATCAGGAAAAAATCGATCGCCTGGAAAGCCGTCTGGCGAGCCTCCAACAAGAAATCCAACCTGAGGTGAACGCATGGGCCGACAAGATCGAAGTGAAACTACGCGATGAATCCCAAGCATCGATTCAATTTGAAAATGCGAAGCCCATCTCAATACAAGCCAGCAGCGGAGCAACCTTTGAACCGCAACCAGACGGATCACAACTGGTGGTCGGACCAGTGTTGGATCGCGACGAATATACCGTTGTGATTAAAGCACCGGAGCAACCGCTTACAGGTATTAAAATTGAGTTGCTCCCCGATCCCTCGCTTCCTGCCAACGGTCCCGGCCGGGCAAAGAATGGAAATCTCGTCCTCACCCAAGTGCGCGGCTACATCGGATCCGATCAAAATTTTAAAACTGATTTCAAACCGCTGACATGGGCGACTGCGGAAGCCGATCACACCCAAAATGGTTTTTCACCCGATGGGGCATTGTCGGACAAAGATAAATCAGGATGGGCAATCGCCCCTGCGATGGGGAAACCTCACCATTGGCTGGGAATCGTCGCGGAAACACTTTCGGATCAGACGGGACCCTACATCCAAGTCGTTCTTGACCAACAATACGGCGGTCAACACAACATCGGCCGCTTCCGCATCTTGACCATGACGGGTTCCGATACGCGTCGCCGTTTGCCGACCGCAATTGCAGAGATTTTGTCACTCCCATCGGAAAGCCGTTCGCCTAAGCAACAGACCGCGATTGCCCAGTACTACGTATCCCAACACCCAGAAACAAAAAAACTGCAATCGCAGCTTGCCAAACTAAAAGCGAATTCCCCCAAACAACCAACCCTCGCGGTCCGGGTTGTATCACCAGCCAATCGCACAACAAGAGTCCTGCATCGCGGTGACTTCCTGCAGCCTGCTGACGCAGTCGAAACAGGAATCCTCGGCACGATCAAAACGTCCCACCCCCTTCCAGCACGCTCCGACCACCAACCCCAAACCCGTTTGGACTTGGCCCGCTGGTTGGTAGACGAGTCCAATCCACTTACCCCACGCGTTGCGGTGAATCAGATTTGGGCCCATCTTTTTGGTCGTGGGATCGTGTCCACCATCAACGACTTTGGGGTCCGCGGCGATCTCCCCAGTCATCCGGTTTTGCTGGATTGGATGGCTTGGAATTTTCCCCGTGAACTGAACTGGAGTCGCAAGGCGTTGATCCGAACGATCGTGTTGAGCGCCACCTATCAACAAGCATCCGAGCACCGTCAGGAATTGCTGGACATTGATCCAAACAATCAGTTGCTCGCAAGACAGAATCGAATTCGCGTCTCAGCGGAGGTGGTTCGCGATCTACATCTGGCAGCCAGCGGTCTGTTGAGTTCCAAAGTGAAAGGACCGAGCGTCTTTCCTCCATTGCCACCCGGTGTTGCCGAGTTGAGTTACGCCAACAATTTCAAATGGCAAACGAGTCCTGGCGAAGATGCGTATCGACGAGGCATGTACACGTTTTTCAAGCGTACATCACCACATCCAACACTCATCAGTTTTGATTGTCCTGATTCCAACACCACCCGACTGCAGCGGTCCAACAGCAATACACCACTGCAGGCGCTTGCCACCCTCAACAACGGCGTCTTCGCCGAAGCCGCGCAAGCACTCAGCCAGCGCGTGCTCACCGAAGGCGGTGACAACGACGTACAAAAGCTTCAAGCCGCATTAAAACTTGTCTTGGCCCGACAAGCGACCGAGTCAGAAACACAACGTTTTCTGCAATTACTTACCCAAGCACGCGAATATTACACAGATCATCTTGAGGACGCAAAGAACGCGACCAAGCTGCATCGCGTTAAATCCGTCACCCATTCCGAAAACGCAGCGTGGGTGGCCACGTTACGTATGATTTTAAACCTGGATGAATTCATCGTTCGTGATTGAATCGAGCAAGTTTAGATTCCCCTTCCATCACGAGCCTGCTTGGCGAAGAAAGTCCGCAAAACCATGATGCCGACAACGCCCCTGCAATCACTCATCGGACCAGCAGACCATCCAGTTCCATCATGACCGTTAGCTGACCTAAAACGCACTCCCAGAAATTTCATCCACAAAATCGGCTCCCTTTCCCCAACCGATCTCCCAGGACTGGAAAAGAACCAGCACTTACCGTCGATCCCCATCAATCTGAGACCGCAATCCGAAGAACGCCGATTGATTGCCGCAAGCAACAACAAAGACCGCAATCATGCCCCGCAATTCCCTTCATTCAATGAATCAACGCATCGATCAACAGGCACTTCACCAGCGTCGTGAGTTCCTCAATACAACGGCCAGCGGACTTGGCATGGCGGCCCTTGGTTCACTGCTTACCGGAGACGGCTTGATGCAGCGTTCGGCTGCCGCGGATGACTTGGCAAATCCACTTGCCCCTAAGCCGCCTCATTTTGAAGCCAAGGCGAAAGCATGTATTTTCATCTTCATGGCCGGTGCTCCTTCGCACCTTGATTTGTTCGATGACAAGCCGGTTCTCAAGGAACGGCATGGCGAACCGCTTCCTGATTCGATGCTCGAACAAGTTCGCTTCGCCTTCATTAAGAAAGAAAACGCACTTCTCCAAGGATCACCTTACCAGTTTAAGAAGCATGGCGAATCGGGGATGGAACTCAGTGAACTGTTGCCGAATCTAGGCAACGTCGCAGATGACTTGCTGCTGGTACGTTCACTTCACACAGATCAGTTCAATCATCATCCGGGACAACTGATGATGCAGTGTGGCCGCGGAACCTTTGGACTTCCCACCATGGGATCTTGGCTGACCTACGGACTCGGTAGCGAAACACAAAACTTGCCCGGCTACGTTGTACTCAATAGCGGCCGCGGATCTTCGGGTGGCGCAACGCTGTGGCAATCTGGTTTTCTGCCATCGACGCATGCGGGCGTGTTATTCCGCAACCAGGGTGAACCGGTTCTCAACTTGACCAATCCAACGGGAATTCCGATGGAATTGCAGCGCCAAGGATTGGATGCGTTGCGTGACGTGAATCAAGCTCGTTATGCCGAGGTCAAGGACCCCGAAATCGCCGCCCGCATCGCAAGCTATGAATTGGCTTATCGCATGCAAACGGCTGCACCGGAATTAATCGACCTAGCCAACGAATCGCAAACAACCCTCGATGCTTATGGCGTTGAACGGGAAGAACCCAAGGATCTTGGGGGCCGCGGCAAACAGGGCAATACCTATCGCAGCTTCGCCAAGAATTGCCTTTTGGCGAGACGCATGGTTGAACGAGGCGTGCGGTTCATCAACATTATTTACGCATCTTGGGATCATCACAGCAATATCCCGACCGAGCTACCTTACAACGCCGGTTGTGTCGACCAACCAATCGCAGCTTTGATCCAAGACCTCAAGCAGCGAGGACTCCTCGATTCAACCATGGTCGTCTGGGGCAGCGAGTTCGGCCGCACTCCGCTTGGTGAGAATCGCAACGGAAAACGACAAGTCGGAACGGGCCGCGATCATCACCCGTACTCGTTTAGCATGCTGATGTCAGGAGGGGGTTTGAGGGGCGGCTTAACCTACGGCGCGACCGATGAAATTGGTTGGCATGCTACCGAGGACCGCGTTCACGTGAACGATCTACATGCCACCATGCTGCACCAATTCGGACTCGACCACTTGAAGCTGACTCATCGATTTCAAGGACGTGATTACCGGCTGACCGATGTTGGTGGAAAGATCATCCCGGCATGGATCAGTTGAAACAATACTGATCAACATTCGTGACCGCCAACCTATCAAACTCCAAAGCTCGCGAAGACGGCTCAAGCAATAAGATCGCGAACCACTCGCGATGATTCGACGCCCGTTAAGCGAAAGTCGAGCCCTTGCGATCGATAGGTAAACCGCTCGTGCTCGATCCCTAACAAGTGCAGCACAGTGGCGTGCAAGTCACGCACATGAACAGGGTCAACGACGGCGTTGTAACTGTATTCGTCAGTGGCTCCGTAAGACATTCCTGGCCGAATTCCGCCTCCCGCCATCCAGATCGTAAAACAGCGAGGATGATGATCACGGCCGCCCTCTGGACTATCCCATTTCCCCTGCCCAGCGACACTGCGTCCAAACTCACCGCCCCAGATCACAAGCGTGTCGTCAAGCATCCCGCGTTGCTTGAGATCTTTGATCAATCCAGCACTCGCCTGGTCTGTATCGCGGCAACGAGCCGTACACCAACTTCGCAATCGACTGTGGTGATCCCAATCAGGATGAAACAGCTGGACGAATCTAACACCACGCTCCGCAAGCCGTCGCGCCAGGATGCAATTGGCGGCGTAACTGCCAGGCCGGCGGGAATCAGGACCATAAAGTTGAAATGTCGATTCCGGCTCGTCACTCACATCGGTTAGATCGGGAACACTCGCTTGCATCCGATAGGCCATCTCGTATTGCTGAATACGAGTTTCGATCTCAGGATCCCCCGTCTCTTCATACCGTATTTGATTAAGTTCATTTAGCCCATTCAACATGTTTCGCCGTAAATGCCTTGGCATGCCTTCGGGATCATTCAAGTAAAGCACTGGATCCTTCGCACTACGCAGCTTGACCCCCTGATAAACCGAAGGCAAAAAACCACTACCCCAATAGTGATCATAAAGTGGTTGATCGCTGCCACGCTTCATCTTGGAAAGCAACACCAGGTAATCTGGCAAATCTCTATTTTCACTTCCCAGGCCATAGCTCAACCAGCTTCCCATACTGGGCCTTCCGGTTAGATGGTGACCAGTCAAGAATTTGGTCATCGCAGGAGCATGGTTGATTTGATCAGTCACCATCGATTTCACGAAGCACAGCTCATCAGCGACGCCTGCGATATGCGGCAGCCAATCACTGACGGTTGCACCAGCCTGACCACGTTTACGAAAAACAGAATGAGCCGGCATGACCAACTGCGGCTTTCCCCGAGTCATTCCGGTCAAACGCTGTCCGTTCCGCACACTATCTGGCAGTTTCTGTCCAGCCAACTTCTTCAGACCCGGCTTATCGTCATACAGTTCAATCTGAGACGGCCCACCCGATTGAGTCAGAAAAATGACACGTTTTGCTTTGGGAGCAAAATGAGGCAAACCTTGCCCGTTTCTGCTAATCGCAACGCTCTGGTTATCATCCGCATTGCACGCCTCATTCATCAACGTGCTCAACGCCATGGCACCTAGCCCGATACAGCCCGATTGCCCAAGAAAATAGCGTCTCGTCTGCTCGAAGGCAGCTTGTAGTTCAGTGGAGCAATTATTCATGGGTTATCGCCTCATCAAGATTCAAGATCATGCTGGCCATCATCATCTGGGCAGCGAGCTCACTGATGGTTGATTCGTTCGGTTCAGGCAACTGCCCAACGGAAGTCAGCGCCTTCGCTGCCGCGACATCCGTTTGGTAATAGTCCTCTGCCTGCCGATACTCTCGGACCAATACCTGACGTTCGTGATCGGACGGGAATCGACTGAGCACAGTATGAAACATCTGGCTTAAATAGAGCTCCACATCGGTCGACAGGTTGCCCACCCAAGTTCTCTCAGCCAACGCACGGGCAGCTTCTAGCGAGGTCAAATCGTTCAACAGCGTCAATGCGTGCAATGGCGTGTTCGTTCGCCTCGGAACGACTTCACAGGTCCGTCGCATCGCCGAATCAAATAAGAAAGTCGGTGCACTGCTGCGCCGCCAAAACGTGTACAAAGTTCGGCGATACTGACCTGGCCCCAAAGTCGATTCATACTTAAAACGCCCCATGAATTGATCCTGCCAAACCCCTGGCGGCTGGTAAGCAAAAATCGGTGGACCACCAACGGTACGATTCAGCAAACCGCTCGCCGCTAACGATGCGTCCCGGATCATCCAACTGGGCAAGCGAAACCTCGCGCCCCGGGCTAACAACCGATTCTCTGGATCAATCTCCAGCAATGCCGGCGTCACGTGACTGGCTTGCTGATAGGTGCGACTGGTCACAATCCGTCGAACAAGATGCTTGAAGTCCCAATCGTGATCCATGAAATCGACAGCCAACCAATCGAGCAATTCTGGATGCGTGGGCATCTCACCTTGCAAACCGAAATCATTCGGTGTTCGCACCAACCCCGCACCGAAGAACAATTGCCAAACATGATTGGTGATCACTCTGGCAGTTAAAGGATTCCGTTTGGACACAATCCATTTTGCAAGCTCCAGTCGCGAAGCAATCTCCCCCGCTGCGTCTTGCGATGCATTGGGGCCTGAAAACGCAGCTGACCTCGGCAAGACTGCGGTCAAGACTCCGGGCTGCACTTCGTCACCATGTTGATTCCAAACACCGCGAACTAAAACATGTGTCTTTCGTGGTTCAGAACGCTCCGATAGCACGGTTACCCTCAAGTCCCCTGCCGCACTTTTTGCCGTGTTGACCTGACGCGACGCTTGCTCACGCAACCGGGAAGCCTCTCGCCACGACGGATCATCAGCGAGGTACTGATCGAAAAGTCGAGATCTTAAATCGGCGGGAATATCAACCGCTGAAAACACATTTTCTGTTTCTGATTCGTAATCGGTGATTCGTTTCGCCAATTGCTCCATCGGCATCGGATCAAGTGATCGGACGGCCCTGCCGCGTTGATTCGTGACACTGAGCCTGAATCGCCCAATTAACTCACGCGGCGCGAGCGATCGCTGCAGCAAAACAACATCGAGCACCGAGTCCTGCGACAATTCAATTGGTTCTGCCAACTCAAAAACAACCACCTGCACCGGCTCAACCGGTTTGGTTCGCGTCGTCCATCCTGTGCGGGGGTCATCATCGAGGGTTCCCGACGCGCTCCCATACTTGGTATCAACACCCTTTCCTTGAACGCTGGCTGTCGCCCGAACCAAGGGAAGATCGACGATCGTCGCCGTTTTTCGACTTCGCAACTGCAGCTTTACATTCGTGAGAATAAACTCGCCACTTGCGGCATAGGAATACTTTGCATCTGCGTGTTGCTCATCCGCAAAAACTTCCAAACGTATCCCCGAAATCCGGTCGATCGTGTCCGCCGGAACTTCAATGACAAAATCATCTTGATACTGTCCGCTGTCATTTGATCGGATCATTCCTTCTGCATCCACCGCAAGTACTGTCCCCTCGGTGGTTCGCAAAGAGGCCGGTTGAATCACTTTCCAAGGCTGAAATGTCGTACGCGCTTCCACCAACATTTGGTCCAGTGATGCAGTAAAAGCACTCTCCGCGGCTTCCTTTGCCTCCTCTACCTGTCGTTCCATTTTCCGCAGTACCGCAGTGGATTCCAGCACGGCCTGTTTTGCGAGCGGTGAACGATACTGGAGGAACGGCTTCGCACCACCACCGGCTTTTCCATCTTCGTCAATGCTGTTGAAGTAGGCAGTCAAGCTGTAATAGTCACGCTGCGAAATCGGATCAAATTTATGATCGTGACATTGTGTGCAGCCAAGCGTTAAACCCAACCACAGGGTCCCCATCGTATTGGTACGATCCAACACATAGTCGACTCGTGATTCCGCCGGGTCGCGACCACCTTCCCCATTGTGCATATGATTACGATGAAAACAGGTCGCCAAACGCTGTTCATCGGTCGCCTCTGGCAAGAGGTCACCCGCGAATTGTTCAATCGTAAACTCATCAAACGGGCGATTCGCGTTAAAGGAACTCACCACCCAATCACGCCACGGCCAATTTTGGCGTGTCGCGTCGGATTGAAAGCCATCGGTGTCGGCATAGCGTGCTCCGTCCAACCACCACATCGCCATCCTTTCACCAAACTGCGGACTGGCCAACAATCGATCAATCCAGCGCGACCACGCTGCCGAATCAGGCGAATCCGTCAGTGCGGCAACCTCTTCCGAAGAAGGTGGTAAGCCAGTCAAATCGAAAGCCAACCGGCGAGCGAGCGTATGTGGAAGCGCTGGTGGTGAGAGCTTCATATTTTGCTCGTGCAGTGATGCCTCCACAAAGTGATCGACGGGATGCGTCGCGGTAGCGGGCAAGGCTGCCGCCACGGGAGATACAAACGCCCAATGCTTCCCCCACTCCGCTCCCTCTTCAATCCACTGTCGAATTAAAGATACAGCCTTCGCGTTGAGTGGTTTTTTGTGGGACTCCGCAGGTGGCATCCGCATCTCTTCATCGGTGCTGAGAATCCGTGCCAGTATTTCACTTGCTTGTGGATTACCCGGCACCAGGGCAGCGTAGCCACCGAGATCCTCGGTGGCACCCTCGAGCGTATCAAGACGCAGTGCGGTAGCTCTCGCCGCCGCATCAAAACCATGACAGGCAAAACAGTTATCGGACAGGATCGGACGGATATCGCGGTTGAAATCAATCGGCTCCACTGCGAAACAACTCAAGCTGATCAAGACAATGCTCAGCCAACAGATCGCCGGCCGCAAGAACAAGCTCGGTTTAGCATCACGTCGAATGCCAGTCTGCAACCCGCTTCTCAAACTGTCCAAAATCTTTGCCCCACAGAGAAAAGGCCGTAAGCTTCGTCAATGCCCGCATCAAGAGTTCCGGCGTTAGAAAACTGGAACCGTCTAGATCGAGTATAAACCTTTGCCCACCGCTTCGCACGGATCAATCCGGAACGACACAGTCCTCTGTGACACGGTCCTCTGCCAGGCAATCACTCGGCCAACAGCAAAAACTCCCCACCCCGTCAACGCAGCAGGCCCAAGCAAACCGAACTGGCGGAGTTTCCCCGCGTTCAAAAATCGGCCAAGACCGCCGATCACTCACTCGATCACCGCCCCGATAGATCACCGCCCCGATAGATCACCGCCCCGATAGATCACCGCCCCGATAGATCACC
>JARGNK010000091.1:24956-32098 GCA_029213145.1 Rubripirellula sp.
CCCCGATAGATCACCGCCCCGATAGATCACCGCCCCGATAGATCACCGCCCCGATTGATCACCACCCCGATTGATCACCACCCCGATTGATCACCACCCCGATTGATCAGAACTTCTGCGATTACGCATCGTTGGCTAGCGAGTTCATGATGCACATTGGCCGGCTGGCTAACAGTCCAATTGGGTTCAACAACCGAAACCAGCCCACGAACTTTCTGGCTGCCAGCCAATTGACTTCTTTACACAGCCTCAACACTGCCCGAAAGAATCACCGTGTCATCTTTGACATCACCCGACGGCAACTTGGAAGTAAACCTGGCCCCGGATTGATTCAAATCCGCAATTGACTCCACAATTCGATCTGGCTGGTAAGGGTATTTCACCAGGTCCTCCATTTTTGTCGAACCAGTCAATGTCAAAATTGTCTTGTAGCCCATCTGAATCCCCCCAAGGATATCAGTTTCCATGGTGTCGCCGATCATGATGGTTTGTGATGTCGCAAGCATGATTCTTTTACGTGCCGCTCGCATCATGATTGGGCTTGGCTTGCCCACATCCATCGCCCGAGCACCTGTCGCAGTTTCTAAATAGGCTACCGTGGCACCACAACCGGGCCGGATCCCGTGTTTCGTAGGACAGTTGGGATCGCGATTGGTGGCAACCAACTTCGCACCGTCGAGGATCATCTGCACAGCCAACTCGAGTGACTCTAGATTTACCGTCCGCGTTTCGCCAACGATCACATAGTCGGGAGAATGGTCAACCACGGAATAGCCCACCGCATGAAGGGCATTGAGCACCCCTCCCTCACCGATTACATACGCCGTTCCCTCCGGCTTTTGCGCTGCTACAAAGGCAGCTGTCGCCATCGCGCAAGTGTAGATGTGCTGCTCTTCCACTTCGATTCCAAGCCGGTTCAACTTGGTTGCAATATCCCGACAAGTCCGTTGACTATTGTTGGTAAGAAAAAGGAAGGGAAGCTGCTCATTCAACAGTCGCGAGATGAAAATGTCCGCGCCGGAAATCAGTTCTCCACCTCGATAGATCACCCCATCCATATCGATCAAAAAACCACGCTTCATGGTAACTTCTTTTTGTTTGCTAACGTTGAACGAAAAACGACAATCGCAGATCCGCAATCGGCGTACCAATCGTTTACGTGTTGATTGATTGCCGGCGTTCCCTCGCAAAGGGTGTTATCCCAACAAAGAAAATTGCGATGCTCAATTGAAAAGCAGTGTTGCTTATGGAGCATGCACCACCGAGACACGCTCCGGGGTTTCAAACAAAAGGTCTCTCACTGCTTGAAGGCGACGTCCCAGAAAGAGCCCCTCGAATTGAGCTTGCACAGTGCCAAAAGCCGTTACGAATCCTGGTAAACTTGTAGTGACCGACACCCCGCCGCTTACCCGCCCCGCCGCTTACCCGCCGCTTCCTCATCTGTGATACGTGCCACTCGTCTTGCCCATGACTGGCCATTCTGCCCGGGCCTTCGACGCGGATCCGATACGAATCACGCACAACCTGACCATCTGACATCCGGAACCTCACGCGGTTGAAGCGACGAATAAGCGAAAACGGCCAAGACACAGGATTCAAACCGCCTCGTGCGATTTGCCAGAACGCAAGGAAGCAGAACGCAAGGAAGATTGCGATGACACCACGTTTCAAAGAGCAAACGAATGAGGGAAGGCGAAATAGCGCAGCGTCAACTGAGCGATTACGACCAACATCGCCCCGGAAGCTGCTTTGAAGATCCAAGTTTTTGTCTTTCGATCGACGAAGCCTATCGCTTGCAATTCGAGGTTTCCCGGCTGCGTATCGACCGAGGTGAAAAGATCCTTGGATACAAGATTGGGTGCATCAGCAAGACCATGCAAAAACAAATTGGAATTGACCATCCCGTATTCGGGCACGTCTGGAATTCCGAATCGCATTCGTCTGGGGTGACACTCGACGCAGACAACTACCGAAACCTGGCGATTGAGGGAGAGTTTGCGATTCGCCTCACGGACGATGTGCCATCACCCGATTGGTTACGACAAAATCCTGATGTCATTGAAAAGGGCTTCGTTGTCATCGAGCTCCACAATTACGTCTTCCGTGGCGGCCAAGAGGTCCGTGCCTGCGAACTTATCGCCAATAATGCGATTCATGCAGGAGTCGTCATGCCGTTTGAGGAAACACGAATGAACCACGCTGGATTACTGAACTCAGCCACAATTCGCGTTTCGAAAAACAACCGCGTACTTGGAAAATCAACGCTGCAAAACGGGGCCAAAACGACGCTCGATGGCCTTATCCAATTGGCAGAACATCTGGAGAAATTCGACCGCTGCTTATTACGCGGCCAGATAATTCTGACCGGATCTCCACTGCCCCTCTGGACTGTGAAAAAGGGTGATCTCGTTGAAGTGGTCTCTAATCAGCTCGGAATTGAATCAGTCATGAAAGTCGCAGCCCCCTCCACAAAATGATGCCCGCCAAACGCTGCGATTTTTCCTCGGTCCACTCTCCGACTGCCGTGCCCACGAACAAGCGATGTTGAGCTGAAGGGTGTATTCAAGGTGATACGCCAACGTATCCCAAGCCAACGCATCCCAAGCCCTGCCGCCTCAACAGTTCTAGCGACCTCAACTAAAAGAACCCAACCCCACCAGAGCTTCCGTCACCCCTCGACATGGGGACCGAAATGGTGAGTTCCAGCATCAGCGAACCGATTCTATACAACATAAGCTCGCATCGTGTGCAGAGTAGTTCAATGCTTGACGTGCGACGCTGGCATGCCAACGGCCACGGATGAAGTTCATTCGTAATCGCCATTGATCCGTGTAAAAAGCTCGCGCAGATGGGATCACGGAAATCTCCCTGTCCGCAAAAGTGGTTGCAACGGTTAAAGACGACGAAGCGGCGACAGATTTAATGATGTAAAACGCCCTCTCCCAATCAACTTCATATTTCAGCCTAGGCTCAATGTTTGCGAAACAGCATGGCAACCCAATGACGCAGAGGAATGACGCCCCCACAGACACTGCTTTTCTTTGTTCGCACGCAATCTGTTTCCGGGATGACACTTTCACTAGTCGCCAATACAGAAAACAAATCCCATGCTTGAGAACCTGTCATCGATCGCACCGACAATCGCGACCCCCTCCGACTTGGGAAAGACAGCCCCCGTTGGGGCCAACAAAAAGCCTGCCACGCAACTCCAGCAGGAGGATATAGCGTTTCATGCCCTCGCTGATGTTGCCCCAATCAGCATTCTTCAGAGCGACACCAACGGATCAATTGTGTATGCCAACTTAGCGTGGCAAGAGATGTCAGGCCAAACGCGACACCAAAGCCAACACGAGGGTTGGCTGGAGTGCGTTCGTCCCAAAGATCGTCCAGAAGTCATGGAGGGCTGGTATCGGGCGATCGAAAAACGTCAACATTTTGAATTCTCCTTTCGCATCCTAAATGCCGGCGGGAAAATCCGACATGTGCGCAGTCGCGGTAAAAGAATCGCACAAGCGGAACATCGTTGCATTGGCTATATCATCTGGATTGAAGATGCATCCGAACACCACTTGGTCGCCGGAGAACGGTGTGAGCACACCGAAATTTTGGAGCGTAGCCTGAATGGAATCTACATCTTTGATGCCGACACTCTCAGGTATGAGTTTGTCAACGAGGACGCTCGCCGGAATCTTGGCTATGACATGTGTGATCTTCGGAAGATGACTCCCGTTGAGATCCAGCCACTTTTTGATCAGACACAATTCGAACTAGCAATCAAACCTCTGCGAACCGGCGAAATCACGGGTGTCGAAGCACTAATCCGTTGGCTGCATCCAACTTTAAGCCCAGTCAGTCCAAGTGAATTCATTCCCATCGCCAACGAGACGGACCTCATGTTCGACTTGGGCGACTGGGTCATTGGTGAAGCTTGCAGGCAGTTTACCGAATGGCAGCGTGAGTTTACCTTCGAGGCCTCTCCATAAATCAGCATCAATCTTGCCCGCAAGCAATTTACTGCCCCAAATCTTGTCAGCACCCTCAAGCTGGCGCTGCTGGAATCTGGCCTCAGCCCTCGTTGCCTCCAATTGGAAGTCACCGAAGACACCTTCGCAGTGAATATGGATCAAGCCGTCAGAACAATGAACTCGGTCAAAGAGTTGGGTATCAACCTTGCGATTGACGACTTTGGTTCTGGCACCTCATCGTTCGTGGCGTTGCATCGGTTCCCTGTGGATGTCCTCAAAGTTGATCGCTCTCTGGTACAAAATATTGAACATAGCAGCGGTGAGGCAGCGTTATTACATGCCTTGGTTGGGATGGCCAGGAACCTCAACATGAGCCTAGTCGCGGAGGAAATCGAATCAGCCAATCAAATGCTGGCGGTGCAGCAACTCGGATGCGAGTTCATGCAAGGGTTTTATTTCACCAAACCAATGTCGGCCGAAAAACTCGTTGACTTTCTTCGCAAAGATTCCAAACTCGACATGGAATTCCAATCGGATTCGCAACAATTGACCAGTAGGCGGAGTTCGGGGTTTCAAAATAGCTGAGCGTGATCCTATCCCAACATCCAGTAACAGCAGGTAGCACCGCGAACACGGTGCGGCCTCACATCGCCTCCCTTTCGCGTTCAAAGAATAGATTAGCTCGGTGAATTGGCGACATGCGGGCAGCTTGCAATGCTTGGTTCGCGTTTGCGTTTGGTGTACGCTTGGTTGACGCGCTTTCCATTGTTCGCTGACAAGGACTTTGAACGATCAGCAGGGAGGGCGACCAACACCCCCGAAGCGAATACTTGCGTCAACAAGTTTAGCTGCTTGATCGCGGTTAGGAGGAAAGCATGCTCCAGTGCAGTTACATGTTCCGGTGCAGCTTATGGTGGACGCTGAATCACTGGCATGTGAATCGATTCCGCACGCTACTGCTGATAGTCCTCGGTGCCTTATTTCATTTAACACGCGCTCACGCCGAGGAGCCACTGACGGCGAGAGTCGCCGCAATCACCCCCGGCCCCAACGTGCAATATGAGCTACAAGCAAGACTCATTGATGCGGTGCCCGGCGACATAATCGAGTTGGCAGCAGGGCGATATCAATTCCAGCGTCAATTGGACATCACTGCTAGCCATCTCACTATCCGCGGAGCCGGCAGCAACAAAACGATCTTGTCATTCCAAGGGCAGCGAGTCGGCAACGCCGGAATCGAAGCAACCGGTGATCAATTATGTCTGGAGGGGTTCGCGGTGGAGGACACAAGCGGGAACGCGATTAAGGTCCTCGGAGCGAATGGCGTCATTTTCCGTGATGTTCGCACGGAGTGGACAGGGCCGACCCTTCCAACCAATGGAGCTTACGGACTTTATCCGGTTCAGTGCAAAAATGTCCTGATCGAAAACTGCATCGCAATTGGGGCTTCGGACGCCGGGATTTATGTGGGACAAAGCCAAAACGTTATCGTCCGGTCAAATCGAGCCGAACGCAACGTCGCCGGCATTGAAATCGAGAATACCATCGGCGCTGATGTTTACGAAAACGTGGCAACCGACAACACAGCCGGGATCCTCGTCTTTGATTTACCTGGTCTGCAAGTCAAGGCGGGAAGACAAGTCCGCGTTCACCACAATCAGGTTACCAACAATAATCATTTGAACTTTGCCGCCAAAGGCAATGTCGTTGCTGCGGTCCCACCTGGCACCGGCATCATGGTAATGGCAACCGATGAGGTAATGGTTGATCACAATGCCGTCAAAGAGCACCAGACGACGGGGGTGGCTGTGCTCGCCTATCAGGCAGCCAATCAACGCCAGAAAAAGCGAGTTACATCCGACTTTGATCCGTATCCTGAACGCATCTCAATTCACCACAACCAAATCACAAGAAGTGGATACGAGCCAGCCGGCGAAATGGGACTAATGCTGTCACCCTTTGTCAAAGGAATCTTTCCCGACGTGTTTTGGGACGGTGTCGGCGACCCAGCCAGAATGAAAAACGGTACGTTCATCGCTGATCAAATCCCGTCCATTCAAAACAATGGTGAGATTCGCTTTGCGAATTTTGACCTTGCCCACT
This sequence comes from Rubripirellula sp., assembly GCA_029213145.1. Lineage (GTDB taxonomy): Bacteria > Planctomycetota > Planctomycetia > Pirellulales > Pirellulaceae > Rubripirellula. The sequence goes on from JARGNK010000091.1 coordinate 31,025, forward strand.
TAAACCCGCGCGACCTCCTCGCTGGGCGGCACAAGATTGTTACCGAGTTGACGCCCCACCAGATTGAGCGGGGAAACTTTTCGAAAATTGTCCTCGAGCCAACAGTTGAGCCGCGAATTGATTCATCGGATGCGGTTCGTGTCTACCGAAATGCCAAACAGTTTTTGTCTGAGTACGAATTGTTCACCGGACGCATGGCCGACCATATTCCGGCCAAGCATGTGCACCGGTACGAGCTCAACACTCCGTTGTTTAGCGATTACACAAACAAATACCGATTCTTCCGCATCCCTCCCGGCGAACAAATCAAGTATGCCGAACGAGGAACGATTCAATTTCCTGTTGGATCTGTCATTTCAAAAACATTCGCCTATCCAGTTGACATGACAGATTCATCCAAGGGGGAAAGGCTGCTGGAAACTCGCATCGAATTCTTGAAACCAGAGGGCTGGTTCGGTTTTTCATACCTCTGGAACCAAGAACAAACAGAAGCAACACTTGCTTTAGGGGGAAGCGAAATCGATGTTACGTGGATTCATTCCGATGGAAACACGCGAAATCTCCGATATCAAGTCCCAAATGCAAACCAGTGCTTCAATTGCCATCAGCAGGGCGACGCATTTGTGCCGATCGGCCCCATCGCCGCCAATCTGAATGGAGTATGGGATCACGGTCGAGGGGAGCGGAACCAATGGCAAGAATTCGTAAATCAAGAATTGATCGCCGAGGCGCCGGACGCTTCAGAATTGGATGCATGGCCGACCTTTGATCACAGCACAACCACCTCTGGCATCGCCCCAGCTAACGTTCCAGAGCAGGCTAACGTCCCAGAGCAGGCCAACGTCCCAGAGCAGGCCAACGTCCCAGAGCAGGCTAGAGCGTGGCTGCACGTCAATTGCGCGCATTGCCATAACCCGATCGGGACCGCGCGAACATCGGGACTGGACCTCCGTTTGACCCAAATGGATCCAACTAAATTTGGTGTGAATAAAATTCCTGTCGCTGCCGGTCACGGCTCAGGCGGGCGGTCTTTCGATATCGTCCCTGGAAAACCCGATGAGTCGATTTTGATGT